>JBBQYG010000119.1:0-12951 GCA_038208905.1 Candidatus Sumerlaeia bacterium
GGGCTCTACCGGTCTGCCCTGAGATTCCAACAATTGCAGGTTCTCCGCATCCAGCTCAACCGGCGTTCCATGCAGGCCGACGAAGATCGGCATTACGAAACGCTCCTTCTTCCCCGGATTCCAGAATTGGTATGCCTTCTCCACCTTGGATCGGTGGTTGAAATTCCAGAAGGTGAAGTATCGCAGATGATGCGGCATCCCCGCCAACGGCCCACCCATGCCCTTGAGGATGCCGCCGTTGATCGCGTCATACAGCGTGACGTAGGGTTGTCCCGAGTGCGAATCCATGCGCTGCTCGGGGCCCATCTCGCATCGCCAATAAATCGTACCGACCCCTTGGTACCCCATGCTGGGCCCGTGCCACATGAGGGCGCGATCCTCCAGCAGGCCGCCCAGAAACCCGTAGCCCGCGCGCGCATGAATCGCGAAGTGCCCGGGACTCCCCGCGAAGATGACCTGAAGGATGGATGTCTGGGAGCAACTCCGGACGTTGATGGCGTGGTTGGTATTAATGAACGAGCAGCGCCTGACCCACGAGTTGGCCAAGCTATCGAGTTCGAGGATACTCCAACCGCCGTCGTCGAGCGCCGTGCGGTGGTGAACGAAGCGCTGGCGCCAATTGCCCATGAAGCAGATGTCTTCCACGCCCACGTTTTCGGCGACGTTGTATGGCTCCAGCGTCCATCCATAGCTGGAGGTCACGTTGGTGTGGAGTGGCTCGCGAAAGGTGACCGTGTTCCCTTCGATGGCGGCGATGCGGTGGCGCTCCGTTACCTGAATTCCACCCTTGACGAGGCGAGTCATCGTGGCATCGGGCGAGTGGGGCGCGAGGAACTCGGGAATCGCGTCGGTGCTTTGCATGGCGAGCGTCACCCGCTGGCCCACGCGGAGCCGCGCCGTGCTATCAACCGTCACCGAGAAGGTTTCGCGCCGCGCGTCGTCAGTGACTTTCGCAAAGGTGCCCTGCTCCGGATTCTCGAACTTGGGAAGGAACGTGATCAGGAATGGCGTGCTGTACATCTTGTCGGGGTCGTCGGGAGGGAAGCAGTTCACCATCTGGACGATGGTGCCGCCCTCGGCCATGCCGCTGCCGCGGAGGACGATATTCCCCGTCGTGATAAAGGTGGGCTTGCCGTCGTCGTCGAAGGTGTTCATCAGGAACTTGCCGGGGGGAAAGAAGACCACTCCCCCGCCAGCTTCCTGGGCGGCGGCGATCGCGTCGCGGATCGCCTTCTGGTCGGAGACATTGTCATCGCCGACGGCTCCGTACTTCGTCACGTCGAAGATGGGGCCCGCCACGTCGGGAATCGGAACCTCGCTGTCCATGTAGCCCGCCCAGGAATAGTCGGGCAGAACCGGTTCCGCCCCGGTCTTGCGCGCCTCGACGAACTGCTCCCACACGGGGGTGGCCGACATGGCGGCGCCGGGGAAGGCAACCAATGTGGCGAGGATCCAGCGGTTCAGCGGCATGGGGAAGCCTCCAATTGGAATTCGCGATTCGAATCAGTCTCGGCGGCCCGCAGTGCGGCCCGCATATACCCGAGCGCAAACGCCATCCCCGCGTGCCACGGCGCGCCGCAGGTCATCAGCGGCGTGTGGTCGGGAATCAGCACTCCGGAAAATCCACCGCGACAGAGCGCCGCCAGCACCCGCGGCATGTCCACGTCGCCGTCGTCCACGAAGGACTCTGTGTAGGTAGGGACCTGACCGCGGACATTGCGGAAGTGGACATAGCCAATGTGGCCGCCGCGCGCAAGGTCCTCCGCCAGCGTATAGACATCGGCCCCGGGCATCTCGGCCACGGTGCCGATGCAGAGTTCGATGCGGTTGCTGGGGCTCGGGTAGGAATCCACCATCTCGCGGAAATGAAGCGGGCGGTGCATGAAGCGGGCCTGACCCCGGACGGTCTCCAGCGGCGGATCGTCGGGATGCGCGGCGAGAACGACGCCTGACTCCTCTGCAACGGGAAGGACGGCCGCCAGAAAGTCGCGGTGGCGACGCAGGAGCGCTTCGCGCGGGACTGGCGCAAGGACGCCCTCCGGCGCAGTGGGATCGTACACCCGGTTCCAGACCTCTCCATTGCGGATCGGCTTCTGCACGACCGGATCGGCGGCGTCGAAGCTGGACGCGCCGGCGCCGCCGCGCCCGCTGGGCAGGCGCCGCGGACCCCAGACCCCGGCGAGGGTGAAGTTGTAGCCAAGGCACAGAATGCCGGCCTGGCCCATGCGTCGGATGATCGTGCGGATGCCCTCCAGCTGAGACTGCTTTTCCGCCCCGTCGAGAAGGACATCATACCATAGCGCGGGGTTGAGGTTCTCCAGTGCGGCGAGGCGCAGGCCTTCGCTCTCGACGAGTTCGCGCAGCGCGACGAGTTCCTCCACCGTCCAGAGCTTTCCACGTGCGCCTGAGACATCCCACCCCTTCGCATCCGCGTCGAAGTGGGAATGTCTCGGCCCGTCGGTCGTGTAGTCGGCCATGTGCACCACGATGGCCGTGGCGCCCGCCTGGCGCGCAAACGCCAAGTTATCGCGGGTGAGCATCCGCGCGTAGAGTCCGAGGCCGAGTTCCATCGTCGCGATCGCCGTGATCCCCTATCGAATCCGGCATTCGGCGCCCGACTGCCAGTAGTCGGGGCTGGAGCCGAGGATTCGCAGCAGCGGATCCGTGATCTCGTCTAGTCGCTTCACCACGTCGTCGGGGAGCGCGCGCGTGACGCCCTCGTAGTTCGAGCGCAATTGCTCCACATTCCGCGCGCCAACGAGGACGCAGCTAACACCGGGCTTGGCGGCGACCCAGCCGAGGGCGAGTTGTTCCATGGCGAGCCCCGTCTCTTGGGCAAGCTCGCGAATCTCGGCCAGTGCCTTGTTCACTTCGGGCTCGGCACCAGGCCCGCCGTGGCGGGATTGCGGGCGGTCTCCGCGGAAGTGGCGCGTCCTCAGGCGAATCTCGGGAATCTCGTCGATGGTGGCATACTTGCCGGAAAGGATTCCCTGAAGCAGCGACATGTAGCTCATCACGCCAACGCCGTTCTTCTGGCAGAGTGGGAGGAGTTCCACTTCGATGGCGCGCGAGAACAGGTTGTAGTGAAGCTGATTGAGGCCGATCTGGACACCGGTGGAGAGCGCCGCTGCCAAGTCGATGGGGCCGAAGTTGCTAACGCCGATGACGCGAATTTTTCCCTCGGATTGCAACTGCCCGAGCATCTCGAAGGCGGGCTCGATGGGGATGTCGCGGATGGGCCAGTGTACCATGTAGATATCAACGTAGTCGGTCTGGAGGCGGCGCAGGCTCGCCTCGCAGTGCTTGCGCAGCGTGGCGGGTTCGCAGTGGAGCGGGTTGATCTTGGTGCCGATCACGGCCTTCTCTCGACGGCCCTTGAGGGCGCGGCCAAGGGCCTCCTCGCTGCGCCCTGCGTTGTACATCTCGGCCTCGTCGAAATAGTTCACGCCCATGTCGAGCGCCGCGGAAATCAGGTCGTATGCCTCGGCGTCTGTATATCCACCCCAATAGTCGCCTTCGTCGCCGCCGAACATCCAGCAGCCGAGGCCGAGGACGGAAATTTCGAGACCGGAAGCGCCGCATGGCCGCAGGTCGATCTGGTTGATGCTCATCGGTAATGGGTCCCTTTGCGAGTTTGGTATTTCGAGATTATTTCTTCGCGATGAGCCGCATGTCGTCGAACTTCAGAACGGTATCGGCCTTGGCCTCGCCGACGCCATAGCCGCTCGCCACGAAATAGACATCCTGAATGGCCTGGAATCCGGCGGGAGCGCGCACGGCCCTCATGTCCGCGAGGGGGATGCTGAGTTCCTTCCATCCGCTCCAGTCCACGACGAAGGTGTGGGCGTAGTAGTCCTTTTCGGGCGTCGCGGCATCGTCGGAGTGGAGGATGAATCCGATCTTGGCACCATTGGCGACGGCGGAGTGAACCCACATGTTCACCGAGGCTACGCCGGAAAGGTCCTTCGGAAAATTGCGATTCCTGACGCGGTCGGTGGTCGGCGTGTCCATCCACTTGCCGGAGTATGTCCCACCGTGCGGCTCCTCTGTATCGGGCACCAGGCCACGCCACGGCTCGACGTTCTCGAAGGCGAGCATCGCCGCGGTGGCCGCATCGAGAGAGAGCGAGGTGGCGGCCCCGGCGGGCGCGACGGCGGGAAAGGAAATGCCGTCGAGCTTGAGGGTTGTGGTCACCTCGGGCTCGCCAATGCCGTAGCTTGACGATGCGAAGATGATGCTGGTGATCTTGCCGAAGCCCTTCGGCTCGCGGGTTTGCTTCAACCGGGCGAAGGGAATCTCGACCTGACGCCAACCTTCCCAATCCAGCGTGATCGTATCGCGATAGTAGTCATCGCCCTCGGTCTCGGGATTGTCGGCACCCAGAACCACGACGATCTTGGCGCCGGTGGCGGACGGCGACTGAAGCCAGAACGACATGCGGTCGCTGCCGGAGAGATCGAGCGACAGGTCCGTGAGGCGGACGCGGCTATTGACCTTGGTATCGGCCCAGATCGCGCACTGGATACCTTCCTTCGCCTCGTTGGGGTCGGCGACCAAGCCCTTCCACGGCTTGATGTCCTCGAAACCGAGGACTGCGGCGTTGTCTGCGCCGGCAAGGGAGGGAGCGAAGAAGCCCCCCGCAAGCAGCGCGGCGATGCTCCAAAAAGTGGAGCGCATCGGGCGGGATCGGGTGGGCAGCCCCACAACTTCGCCCTTTACGCTCTTCAGTCGTCCGGTAGCATGAAGGCCAGATATAGTGTTCATCGCGGAAATCGGTTCCATGTGTGGGGTGGGGAACGATGGGTTCACTTGACTTGCTTCCCCCATGCAAGAGTAGGCTCTACGCGAATGTCAATACTAACCCGCGTTAGCAAACGCCCCAACACAAAGGCCCCACCCCATGCCCCCCGTCCGCGCGAAACCAGTAACCATGGCTCATATCGCCGAAGAGGCTGGAGTCGCGCGCACCACAGTCAGCTTTGTCCTGAGCGGTCAACACCGCGAGCGCGGCATTTCGGACCGCACGGCGGAGCGCATCCGCGAGATCGTGGACCGCTTCAAATTTGTGCCCAACGCAACGGCCCGCAGCCTGAGTCGCCGACGCACCGGCATGATCGGCGTCTTCCTCCCGGGATTCAACTCCGTTTGGGGCGAAACCGTCGTCCGGGGCATCCGGGCGCGCCTATTCGATTCCGATGGCTATGTCCCCCTGATCGCCAGCCAGCACGACGATCCCGACTGGGAGGAGCGGGAGATCAAGCTCCTGATCGAGCGCGACGTGGAGGCCATCGTCTGCTGCCCCACCGTGAAGACCGAAAACTATCGCCGCATCATGGACCGCGGGATCCCCCTAGTGTTCATTGGGCACCGCGCGAAGGGAATCACCGACGCCAGCTTTGTCGCGTGGGATGGGCACCGAATCGCGGCGGCGGCCGTTCGCCATCTTGTATCGCGTGGGCGCCGCCGCATCGCCTTCATTGGCCGCGGCGACGAAAACCCCACCAGCAGCGAGCGATTCGAGGGATATCGCGAGGCCTTGAAGGAAAACGATCTGGAGTTCCACCGCAATTGGAAGATCAACGTGCCCGACTATCAGGACGCGGGCCGGATGGTCGCCAAGCTATTCTCCGCCAAGGACCGCCCCGATGCCCTGCTTTCGGACCTGTGGATACAGGCGCTCTCGGCGATGGAGACACTCGACGAAAACGGGGTCCGCATTCCGGAGGACGTGGCGCTTCTGGCGCTGGGCGACGCGCCGTTCTGCCGCCATGCGCGCATCGGGCTCTCCTGCGTCGTGGAGCCAGCGGAGGACCTCGGGCGGCAGGCGGCGGAAATCGCCCTGCACCTCCTTAAGAATCAAGGCGCCCCCGCGATCCAGCGGCTGATTCAGGAGCACAGGATCGAAGACCGAAAGACCACGTAGCCCCGCCCACGCGCCACTTTCCCGCACGCTCGCAAGCCCACAATGGCGGGAAAGTAGCCGGGCGCCAAGAATTTCAATAAACCGGTCCAAGAAAAGCGTTGACAGGGGAGGCTCGATATCCGTATTCCCACTGCTAACGCGCGTTAGTCGCCCTTCGGCGGCCTCAGCTCACCAGCAGCGCACACTCCAAACGAGAGAGACCCCGAGGAGAAACGAATGAAACCCGCCAAGGCCTTTACGCTCATCGAACTGCTGATCGTGGTCGCGATTATCGCCATCCTCGCCGCCATTGCCGTCCCCAATTTCCTGGAGGCCCAAACGCGGTCCAAGATTTCCCGCGCCCAGGCCGACATGCGCAGCCAGGCGACCGCCATCGAGGCCTATCGCATCGACAACAACCGCTATAACCCGGGGTACATGACCATTCGCCAGGGAGCGAATGTCTATGCCCAGACATACTTCCCCACCCAGCCCGAAGATCGGCTTCCGTATGCGTGGAAATACCTCACCACGCCGATCGCCTACATGACCTCCACCCTGATCGATCCCTTCACCGTCGGTGACTATGAATTCGACCGATTGAGCGTCAAAGGAAGCAATGGCATCGAGTACTGGTATGACGACTATCAGCAGTATGGCTGGGCCCCCGCCGGGCAGAGCGGATACGTGTATTCCCGCTTTCTCAGAATCGTCAATCGCGGCTATGTTTGGTCGATCTCCAGCGGTGGTCCCGAGAAGCGCACCCAGCAGATGTGGATGGCTCTGGACGGCGAGGATCTCGCAGCCGCCAACGGCCACATCAGATTCCCCTACGACCCCAGCAACGGCACCATCTCCGAGGGCTTTGTCGCCCGCACGAGCCGCGGCGTTTACAAGGAAGTACACCAGACCCAGTAACGCGCGAATGCCGGAACTCTCTCAGGAGTGCCTGACTTGAAGCCATCGAGTACCACGGGGAGGCGCGACGCCCAGTTGCGCCTCCCCTTTCGTATAGACGTTCACGAGCGCGCGCGCGTCGTGGCGCAGGCGACCGCCTTTCTGGCGGAGGAGCCGGTGACCGTGACCGCCAGCCGATGCGACCGCAGCGCCGGCGGGCTCCACGACTACTACAGCGAGGGCGACTATTGGTGGCCTGATCCGGAGAACCCCGGTGGTCCCTTCGTCCGCCGCGACGGGCTCAGCTATCCCGATGTTTTCTCCGACCATCGACGCGCGATGCGGCGGCTCAGCATCCAGTCCGCCGCGCTGGCGGCAGCCCATCGCATCACCGGCGAGGAACGATTTGCGAAGCATGCGGAGAGGCACCTTCGCGCGTGGTTCGTGAATCCCGGGACGAGCATGACGCCGCACCTTCTCTATGGGCAGGCCATCAGCGGCATCACCACGGGCCGCTGCATCGGCCTGGTGGATACCGTGCACCTGATCGAGGTCGCGCTCGCCGCGCGCCATCTCGACCGCGCGGGAGCGCTCTCCCCCGCCACCGCCGCCGGAGTGCGCGCGTGGTTCCGTGCCTTCATGGACTGGATGATGAACGACCCCATGGGGATCGAGGAGCGCGACCACGGCAACAACCACAGCACCTGCTGGGCCGCTCAGGTCGCCGCGTTTGCGCTCTTCCTTGGCGACGAGGCGGTGCTCGCGGGCTGCCGCGAGCGCTTCCGCTTTCTCCTAATCGACCAGATGGCCCCCGATGGCAGCTTCCCGCTGGAGCTTGCCCGCACTCGCCCCTACAATTACTCGCTCTTCAACATCGAGCTGATGGGCTCCCTATGCCACCTCGCGTCCAGCGCGGAAGAGAGCCTCTGGGACTTCGAGGCCGCCGACGGCCGCTCCACCCGCCTCGCCTTCGAGTTCGTGATGCCGTATATACTAGACAAGGCCTCGTGGACATACGGCGAGGACGTCGCCTACTGGGAGGACTTCCCCATCCGCAACGTCGCCACCTTCCTCGCCGCGCTCGCCTATGGCCGCGCGGATTGGTTGGAGCACTGGAAGACCCTCCCCAACGACCCCACCGAGGACGAAGTCGTCCGAAACATGCCGATGCGGCAGCCGGTGCTATGGGTGGGTGAGTGAGGAAGAGGTCGCGGGATCGTAGCGCCCAATTGTGAACACATCTCCACGATCCCGCGGCCAAGTTGGGTCTGGCTGATGCTCCAACTCCTCAAATCGGCGCATCGCTTCGGCGTCGTCCGGCTCGAAGTCTGATCTGGGATTCAATTCAAAGTATCCATTGGGTCCGCGCGAAATCAGGAGGAGGGCGTCCCCGACTGATTAGTACACGTAGGGCTCGGCCCAGCCGGGGCTGTGGCGGTCGGGAAGGGTATCTCCTTCACGCGCAGTGGCCCACTCGTCAAAACAGGCGACAGGTGTTGTTAGAATCGCAGGATAGTTTTCGATGATGGCCAGGCGCCTGATCGGTATGCCCCTGGCAAACATCCGGTGGTTGAGCGGGCCGCGTCGACGCCCGCGGTTGGAATCTAATCGGATTCAAATTGAAATTCCGCGAAATTCGGAGCGAATGGCCTCCTATGATAGCTCTCAATCGAGTCACAATGCGCTTGACCCCGTCTCGCCTCACGTATGGTACAGTCTTTGCGGAGATGGAAAAGCGGCAATTTGAATTCGCTGCCCCAATGCCCCCTCGCATGACGCGCCTTTCCGACCCGGGGCATGACAATACAAACAGGAGAAGCCAAATGGCCGAGTTGGTAAGTTTCTACAGAGTGACAGACGAGGAGGAGGCGATCCTCCTGGCTGCTGTTGACCGTGCCGCCTACAAGGGCGTGGAGGCCGTCGGCTCGAAGACGGCTCACGTCTTTGCCGTGACGAAGAAGACCGAGAAGGCCGTCGCCGACTACAAGAAGGGGACCGCGCTGCTCGGGCTGACGCAGCTCAAGGAGGGCCTTCTGGCCCTGGGCATTGGCTTTGGCACGTTGGGCACCCCTGCGGCTGCCACGAAGGGAAGGCGCGGTCGCCCGCCCGGCTCCGGCAAGAAGGCTGCCGCTGCCCCCGTCGGCAAGCCGGGACGCAAGACGCGCAAGCCGCGCGCACGGCTGGCCGACGACCACAAGAAGTGGATCGCCGCAGAGGCCGTGAAGGGCGGCTCCTCCGCCTCGATCTTCAAGGCCTTCGTGGAGAAGTTCGGCTTCGCTCCCTCCTATCAGACCGTGAACAACTACGCCAAGGCGGCGAAGCCCCAGAAGCCCGCCGCAGCCAAGCCCAAGGCGACGAAGCCCAAGGCGAAGGCCAAGAGCTGATCAGTCGGAATCGTTCAAGTGGCGCCCCCGCGAGTAGTTCGCGGGGGCGCTTTGCTATTGTGGTGTCGGTGTCGCGATGCGTCCCGGCATGGCCGGATAGGGGCTCGCAGTTTCGATGAGCCGCGTGAGGAGATCGACGCACTGACGCTGGAGTTCCTCGCCGGAGGGCTCCATGACGCTTTCGATATTCCAATTCTTGACACCACTCACCTCGTACTTCCAGTTCTTCCCGGTGGGCGCATTGTCCTCGATAAACAGTCCGAGCTTCTCCGAGGAAATCGGCTGGGAAAGGTCCGGCCAAAGGTCGGCGGGAATCTCCATCGTGAGGGCGGGTTCGCTGGCGGGGCCGGTCTGCTTCAGGAGTCGCCCGACGCGGGCCATGATGGGATGACCGTCTGAGATTCTCGCAATGCGGGCAAGCAGCGCGGCCCGGACCGCGAATGGCCGCGCCAGGGCCGGATCGATCGCGCGCAGTGCGTCGGCCATCTCGCATTGGGCGCGAATCCATCCCGATTCGCGGGGATTCGACATGCAAGTGATGGAAGCTTCGGCGCGCCCCTCCCAGGACTCGCGAAGCCAGTTGGCCACAACAAGATGGAAGTTGGCGAGATCGGGCCGCTCGTTGCGCTTCAGCTCCAGTTCCAAGCAATAGAGTGTGCTATCCAGCGCGTTGACGTGCCGCGCGGGTAGTATCTTGCGCGAGTATTCGGAGTTTCGCAGGTAGAGCAGCCGTGCCTCTTCGTCGAGCCCCAGCAGAATGCAAAGCTCTCCGATATTGTCGAAGTAGAGCGCGGATTCCGGATTGTCGATTTTCAGATCCTCGAAGCGATTGCGTAGCGCCGTGCCCGCCTGCTCCCGGGCCTCGTCCATTCGTCCCTGCAGCGCATAGATCGCCGCCAGCCGACGATGGATGTGTTCGTTCGTCACTTCGAGTCCATAGAGGACATCCATCGCCTCGCGATAGATTTCCTCCGCCTCCTCGAATCGACCCTCGGCGGCCCTTACGTCGCCACGATAGACCATGCCGAGCGTCTTTGTCTGCGGAAAGGTTCCCTGCGCCGTCTTCGCGATCTCGTACTCGCGCATCAACGTTGTGTAGGCCTGATCGTAGCGACCGAGCGTCGTGTCGAGGAGCGCCTGCATCTGCAGGACGCGGGCGACCTCGGTGTGCACGGGACCAAGTGATCCCTCGCGGACGGCGAGCGCCTGTTGCAACAGCTTGTCGGATTCGCTGAACCGCCCCGTGGCGCGATACTGCCGCGCCAAGTCGCGATAGGCCTGACCCATGGCCGGGTGGTCCGCTGCAAGGGACTCCTTCAGGATCGTGTCGGCGCGGCGTCGCATCTCACGTGCCTCGAAGTGGCGCGATTGCGCCGCGCGATAGTCGGCCAGAAGTCGCAGCGTCTCGGCGACGCGGGGATGCCGGATTCCGTAAGCTGTCTCGCGGATGGCGAGAGCCCGCTCCAGCATCGCGCTTCCCTCCGCGACGATAGATGGGAGTTTTTCCTGCCCCTTGGAGTACTGGCCGACAAATAGCAGGACGTCGGCGATATCGTTCAGGATGGATGCGATTTCGGGGTCGTCGGCGGGGAGCAGCTTTTCGCGAATCGCGAGAGCGGTCTTCCAGTCATCGATTCCAAGGTCGCGCCGGGACGTCCGCGCGCGGACGCGACCCCGATGCCAAAGCGCATTGGCGACGGGAAGGCTCTCCTGGCCGAAGTTCTGCACACGCTCGGCCAGTTCCGCCTCGATGAGCGGTTCCAATTCCTGGTACTCCGCCAGCATGAACATGCCGAGGGCATATTCGTTGAAGGCGTTCATGTGGATCGGGTCGGCAGTCTTGAGGTACTCCTTGGTAACGGGCTCGATACCACGCGCATACTCCACCCCACGGCGGTAGTCGCCAAGGAGGCGTCTATACAGCGCCAGCTTGAGCGACAGCTCTGCCCAGTTGGTCTCGAGAATCTCGAGGCTCCGGCGATAGTAGGTCTTGTAGGAGTCCGCGCGGTCGCCCGAGTCGCGATAGGCCTCTGCGGTCAGCGCGAGCAGGCGCGCATACTCCGGCGAGCGTGCGCCACTGCGCTCGCGGACGATCTCCGCCGCTTCTTCCAGATGGCGCGTCGCAAGGTCGGGATTTCCGCGGAGGAATGCGGCATATCCCATGCCCACCAGCGGAGCGGCCGATCCCGGCCGGGCGGCATTGGCCTGGCGATAAATCTCGTACGCGCGCGGATAGTCGTCGCGGCTGGCGGCCTCCGCCACAAGCAAGTTCGCCTCCGCAAGCAGCAGCGGGAAGGGCTCGCTCTCCAGACGGTTGCTGACCATGGGATTCTCGGCGAGACTCTCCCGCTCCTCGCGCAGAATCTGGCGCTGCTTCATCAGGGCGTTGTAGTCGGCCTTCTGCCCGGGCGTGGTCTGGCGGGGGCTCGACGCCTCCGCCAGCGTGGAGGGAAGCGCGATGTTCAGCGCGAGGCGCTCCGCCAGTTGATTCTCCGCGCTGCGCAGAGCGTTCACCCGGTCGAAGGTTTCCACGGCGCGATTGCGCTCAAGGATGCGGTAGCTGCCGAAGGCCACGCCGAAGAGCAGCAATGCCGTAGCCACCAGCAGTACGCGGCGCTGCACTTTCAGCCACGCCGAACGCATCTGGCGCTGGTTGATTTCCACCATGAGCGCGTTGCGCGTCCCTTCGTGCCTGAGGCGTTCCGCTTGAACGCGCGCCAGCACCAGATCGCCATTGGAGATCGCCGCGCGGGCGAATTCCAGAACCACCGCCTCGCGCAGGGGAGGATATCCTGGATTCGCGGGCCACAGGACGCGGGCGCGGCTGAGCTGGCTACTCAGGTCCGTCAGCGCGCGATAGTCGCCATTTGCTTCCTTGAGTCGGCGCTCAACGACCTCTATCAGCGTCGCCGCCTCCCGCCTTCGGCCTGCGCCGGAGAGATAGTCCTGAAGGCCGGTGAGGAAAGCCTTCACAGTGGGCACACGGTCTTCAGGCCGGATCTGCATCGCGCGGAGCGCCAAGTCCATCAGCTCCTCCGGCGGCTGCTGCTGTCCTTCTCCATAGGTGGGCATCGCGATGGCGCCGACGCTCGCCATAACGAACGCCTCGGCAGAGTCCTCCGAGCTGTGGGGCGGCGCGCCGGTGAGGATGTAGAAAAGCGTGGCGCCGAGGAGATAGACGTCGGTCCAGGGCCCCGTTTCGCGCGCCGTGCGAAGGGTCTGCTCCGGTGCCATGAACGCGACGGTCCCGCTGGGGCTCGGGGCGGTTTCGCGCGTGGGCAGGATATCCAGCGCGGGAAGCGACTCGTCGTCGCCGCGCGCCAGGTCCATATCGAAGACCATCGCCATGCCCCAATCCATCAGGAGCACTTCGCCGAATTCGCCGACCATCACCTGCGATGGCTTGATGTCGCGATGCACGATCCCGCGGGAGTGGGCGAATGCCACGGCCTGCGCCACCTGGGTCAGGATCGGGAGGTGCTTGGCGATGTACTCCTCCTCCTGGGTGCCGCGCTCCGACCGAAGAAGGGTGTTCCACTGGCGCCCGCGCACCAGCTTCATCGCGATCATCGGGCGGCCATCGTCGTCGATCGTCAGGTCATAGATCGGGAGCACGTTGGGGTGCTCCAGCGCGCCCATGATGATGGCCTCGCACTGGAAGACGGACTCAAGAAAACGGCCCTCGGCACTGGTGGGCGAATGGCTCTTGTAGATGTCGTCGCGAAGGCGCTTTGCGGCGATGAACCGGCCTAGCGACTTCTGGTAGGT
>JBBQYG010000120.1:0-12834 GCA_038208905.1 Candidatus Sumerlaeia bacterium
GGGAGACCTCTCCGGCGTAGCAGTTGGCCCCGCGCCAGATGGCACCGTTGAGAATTGCGGCGCCGCCGATGGCGAGTGGGGACGCGGCGCGGCCCGAGGGAGACTCGCGTATATACAGATAGATGAGCGTCTGAATCGGGGTGCGGGTGCGCAGGTGATGGAGCTCGCCCAGCGCGCCGAGCTTGGCGTTGTTCTCCACGAAAGCGGCGAGGCCATAGCGCTCGTTCAGGAACTTGACCATCTCGAAGTTTCGCCAGTTGTGGTACATGTTGTAGAGCAGGACGCCCGCCGCGCCGTCCACGGCGCCGGGCGCGCTGACGCCGATGATGACGGCGGCGGCGAACTCCGCGGGGGCGGTCTCCCTCAATCGGTCGATCACGCGAGTCAGCACGGTGTCGATGGGCTCCAGCTTGGCGACGGGGAGGACCACGCGGTGGACCTCCTCTCCGGCGAGGTCGGCGATGACGCCAATGACCTCCGCCAGGTCGATTTCCACGCAGACGATGAAGCGGGAGCGATACTTCACGCGGAGAAGTATGCGGGGACGCCCGCCACCCTTCCTCCGGCTCTCCATCTTATGGGCTTCCTCCACCAGGTCGTCGCCGAGCAGGTCTTGGAGGATGTGGGTGATGGCTGACTTCCCGAGCCCCGTCTGGCCGGCGAGCTCCACGCGCGAGATCGTCGGCGCGCGGTGGATGCTGGTGAGCACGAAGGACCGGTTGAACTTGGAGGAGATGATCGCGTTGAGCTTCCTCACGATGAACGGCCTCCAAGGGCGGTTTGGGAATTCATGCTAGTCTCCCTCCACGATCAGCTCGATGGGGTCGCCAGTCTTGCCGGGATGGTCGATGGCATACTCCCGGCGCGCAAGTCCATCGCCAAGCGTCAGGTGGATCCGGGGCACGTTGACACCCGCGAGGATGATCTCTCCGTTGGAGTCGGTTGCATGGCGCGCGGCGCGCGAAAGCGAGCCCGATCCGCGGGCGAAGACGACTCCTACGGCGAGTGGATATCCATTGTTTCGCTGCACGAAACGGATGCGGAGGTCGGCGGCGGGATCGCGGATCCACGGAAGCTGATCCTGACGATCACGAACGTCAAGGTTCTGGTTGCGGATTACCGCACGGACGCCTTGGGGAACATGCGACGCGGGGGCAGATCATCGGAACCCGGTGGACGGGGGCCGCCGGTGTTTACTCGGCGCACCTGCACTTCGAGATTCGGAAGATCAACCGGGATGCTTGGGCGTGGGCATATCAACCCCATCGACGCGCCGGTCTAGCTTTTCACCGCGCAACACAGCCGCATGATTCCGTTGCCACGTTCAAGGGAGATGGGGAGCCTTTGCGCCTGCCGGGCGACCGGCCCCACTTCAAACCAGCGGATGGCGATGTCTAGTTCCTCGACCGACAAGCAGCTTCCCCCTCAATCTGTTCCGACTCCCGCCTATCTGGCGATCTGCGCGATCTTCGTTCTCTCCGGCGCGGCGGCGCTGGTGTATCAGGTGGTTTGGACGCGGCAGCTTACGACGTTTTTCGGCAGCAGCCTCTATGGCGTGGCGACAGTGCTCAGCGCGTTCATGGGTGGGCTGGCGCTCGGCAGCTGGCTGATCGGCAAGCGCGCCGATGCGATGCGGATGCCGCTGGTGGCTTACGGTTTGTTCGAGCTTGGCATCGGTGCCTCCGCCCTTGTGTTTCCATACGTCCTCCGCGCGACGCAGCCATTGATCGGGCATCTGTATGTGACCGGCGGAGAGAGCACGTTCCTCCTGTTTACGATGGTGCGATTCGTGGTGGTGTTTGCGCTCCTGCTGGTGCCGACGACGCTGATGGGCGCGACGCTTCCGGTGCTGAGCCGCGCGGTGACGAACAATATGGCCCAGGTTGGCCGAAGCGTCGGCGCGCTGTATGCGCTGAACACGCTTGGCGCCGTGGTCGGCGTCCTGCTGGCGGGATTCTATCTGATCGAGCACCTTGGGGTGGCGGTCACCACGTACCTTGCCGTTGGGGCAAATCTGGTGATCGCGCTGATTTCGATTTTGATGGGCCGGACGCTGTTTCAGGTGGAGCCCGCGCGCGCGAGCGCCATGCAGCGCCGCAGCGCCTCCCGCGAGGTGGCGGATGACCGCCTCTCTCCCGCCACGATGCGGCTTGTGCTGGCGAGCTATGCGCTGAGCGGGCTGGTGGCCCTTGCGTATCAGGTGTGCTGGACGCGCGCGATGATCTTCAGTTTGGACACGCTGAAATCCACTACCTACGCTTTTAGCGGAATGCTGCTGGTCTTCCTGCTGGGGCTCGCCATTGGCAGCGCGATCATGCAGGCCATCGTGGACCGCCAGCAGAACCTGCTGCGCCTCTACGCACTCTTGCAGATGGGCATCGGGCTGGGCGGCGGGCTATCGTTCTTCGTGGTGATCGCGGACATGCCCGCGCTCACAGAAATCTCCCCGGACGGCGCGCTGATCTATGGCAGCGCCGTGCTGAATGTGATCATCAAGAGCGCCGCGACCATCGGACTGCCGACGTTGCTGATGGGAATGGCGTTCCCGGTGGTCACGCGCATCGTTGTCACCTCCACCGGCACCGTGGGCGGCGACGTGGCGCGCGTCTATGCGCTGAACACGCTGGGTGCCATCGCGGGATCGTTTCTGTGCGGGTTCGTGTTCATCCCGCTGTTGGGCATCACGGGAACCATTGGCGCGCTGGCGGCGGTGAATCTGGCGATGGCGGCGGCGCTGTTCTGGAAAAACGGCGCCATTGCGCAACGGGAGCGCGTCGTCCTGACCGTCATCGCGATCGGCGCGGCGGTGCTGGTGCCCGCGCGCATCGGATTTTCCGGCGTGAAGCTCCAGCGTATTCAGGCAAACGAGAAGATCGTCCACTACGAGGAAGGCGCCATGGCGACCATCAGCGTGGTGGAGAACAACTCCGGCGACCGGATGATCTATGTGGACGACACGCCCGTGGCGGGAACAGACAAGATCATGCTGACGGACCAGAAGTCGCTGGCCCATGTGCCGATGGCGCTGCTGGGCGGGCGGGCCGACCGCGTGCTGAGCGTGGGCTTCGGCTCCGGTGGCGCGAGCTACAGCTATACGCTCTATCCCGGCATCAAGGAAATCCGCACGATCGAGATCGCGCCGGAAGTGCTGCGCGCGGCGCCGACGCTGACCGACTCCAACCACGGCATTATCGTGCCGGACGCCATGCTGGCGGAGGCCAACGCGGCGGGCGCGGCGAATATCCGCGGCTTCAGGAATCCGAATTCGGCGTATATACACACGGCGGTGCCGGGGTTCAAGACCTTCGACCCGCGTTTCAAGGTGCTGGTGGACGACGCCCGGGCGTACCTGCGGTTCTCCAAGCTGAAGTACGATGTGATCGCGACGGACTGCACGGACCTGCGCTACAAGACGAACGCGAATCTCTACGATCTCGAGTACTTCACGCTGTGCCGCGATGCGATCACCGACCGCGGGCTGGTGGTGGTGTGGATGCCGCTCGCGGGGCTTTCCGACCGCGCGTTCCGCGTGGCGCTGCGCACATTCCAGGAAGTGTTTCCCGAAATGGGCGTGTGGTACTTCACCAACCAGCCGACGCACTACTGCCTCCTGATCGGCGGCAAGGGGCCGGTGAGGATCAGCTACGACGATGTGCGCGAGGCGACGTCGCTCCCCCGCATCGCCGACGATCTGGACGAGATTGGCCTCCGCGATCCCGACAAGCTGATCTCAAGCTTTGTCTGCGACGAGCGCACGCTGACCAAGCACCTCGCCGGGTTCCCGCTCAACACGGAGAACAACCCGATCATCGAGTTCGAGTCGCCGCGCTTCGGCTATGATTCGCGCCCGCTGCGCGACAACCAGAAGGCGCTCTTCGAGATTCAGGTCCCCGCCGAGCCGCTGCTCGTCAACCTTCCGATGGGAACCGCCGACCGCATCTGGAAGCTGCAGCAGGCAAACTACGTCGTCTTCGAGGGGCACTGCGCCTATCGCGAGTATGACTACGCGCGCGCGGCCGGGCTCTACGAGCAGGCGCTTGCGATGGTGCCGTGGGACACATCGATTAAGCGGCTGCTGGACTTCGAGGAGTTGAAGCGCCACTTCGATACCACCATCGTCGCGTTGACGGATCAGAACTTCAGCAACGTGCTGGCTACGGGAGGGAGCCTTGGGCAGGTCTTCTATCGCCAGAAGAGGTATTCAGAGGCCGTGACCGTCGCCTCGCAGACGCTTGCCATCATGGCCCCCTACGACAGCGCCAACCCGCCGGACGCTGCGATCAAGCGCCTGGTCTTTGGGCTGCACTGGGTGCTTGCCCAGAGCTACGCCGCCTCCGGTCAGAAGGCCCGCGCCGAGGAATACGCCAAGCAGGCCCAGCCCTGGGCCGCCACGGCGGAGCAGTGGACTGAATTGAACGAGAGCATCGGCGGATAGACACCCACCGGGTTGCAGGGACTCCTCGGACTGCAAAGCGGGGCCGCGTATCGACGCGGCCCCGCTTCCGTTCATCCCTCGTCCCTACTTTTCAGTCGCCGTACTTCTCCTCGTAGTTCGTCCGCAGCGTGGCCACGACATTGGCGTCGGCCAGGGTGGTGGTGTCGCCGAGGGCGCGGCCCTCGGCGATGTCGCGGAGAAGGCGGCGCATGATCTTGCCCGAGCGCGTCTTGGGCAGGTCGGCGGTGAAGTAGATTTCCTCTGGCCGCGCGATGGCGCCGATCATGGTGACGACGTGCTGCTTGAGCTCGTCGCGCAGCTCGGGCTTGGCATCGAAGCCGGACTTCAGCGTGACGAAGGCCACGATAGCCTGCCCCTTGATTTCGTGGTGCTTGCCGATGACGGCGGCCTCTGCGATGGAGTGGTGATCGACCAGGGCCGATTCGACTTCCATCGTGCCGATGCGATGCCCCGATACGTTGAGCACGTCGTCCACGCGGCCAAGGATCATGAAGTTGCCGTCCTTGTCGCGCTTGGCGCCGTCGCCGGCGAAGTAGAACTTTCCATCGAATCGACTGAAGTAGGTGCTGACGAAACGCTCGTCGTCGCCATAGATCGTGCGCAGCATCGCGGGCCACGGCTTGCGGATGACGAGGTAGCCGGAGCCCTCGTGGACCTCGTTCCCCTGGTCGTCCACGACGGTAATGTCAACGCCGGGAATGCTGGGGCCGGCGAAGCCGGGCTTCATCGTGGTGACGCCGGGAAGGCCCGTGATCATGTGGCCCCCGGTCTCAGTCTGCCACCAGGTGTCCACGATGGGGCAGCGCCCGCCGCCGATGTGCTCGTTGTACCACATCCAAGCCTCGGGGTTGATGGGCTCGCCAACGGAGCCGAGCAGGCGCAGCCCGGAGAGGTCGTGCTTCTCGGGGAACTGGGTTCCCCACTTCATGAAGGCCCGGATCGCGGTGGGCGCGGTGTAGAAGACGGTGACGCCGTGCTCCTCGCAAATCTCCCAGAAGCGGTCCTTCTCGGGATAGTCCGGCGCGCCCTCGTACATCAGGACGGTTGTCCCGGCCTGAAGCGGGCCATAGACGATATAGCTGTGTCCTGTGACCCAGCCCACGTCGGCGGTGCACCAGAAGACATCGGACTCCTTAAGGTCGAAGACGTTCTTGCTGGTGGAGTAGGTCTGCACCGCATAGCCGCCGGTGGTGTGAACAATTCCCTTGGGCTTTCCGGTGGTGCCGGAGGTGTAGAGGATGAACAGCATCTCCTCCGCATCCACTTCCACGGCGGGGCACACGGGGCTGGCATCGTCGATCACGCGATGGTACCAGTGGTCGCGGCCCTCCTGGATGTGGCAGGGGAACGGCTCGCCGTGGGGGCGCTTCACCACAACGACGCTCTTGATCGTGGTGCACTTGGCGAGGGCCTTGTCGGCCTCCGACTTGAGATTGATGATCTTGCCGCGCCGCCATCCGCCATCGGCGGTGATCAGCAGCTTGCACTCGCAGTCGTTGATGCGGTCCGCCAGCGCGTCGGGGCTGAAGCCGCCGAAGACCACGTTGTGAATCGCGCCGAGACGCGCGCAGGCCAGCATGGCGATGGCGGCCTCCGGAATCATCGGCAGGTAGATCGCCACGCGGTCGCCCTTGCCGACGCCCAGCTTCTTCATCGCGTTGGCGAAGCGGCAGACCTCTCGGTGAAGCTGGAGGTAGGTGTAGGTGCGGCGATCGCCGGGCTCGCCCTCCCAGATGAGCGCGGCCTTGTTGCGGCGCGCGGACTCCAGATGGGCGTCGAGGCAGTTGTAGCTGATGTTGAGGCGCCCCCCGGTGAACCATTTGGTGTGGGGAAAGCCTGCGGCGCAGACCTTGTTCCACGGAGCGAACCAGTGGAGTTCCTTCGCCTCGGCGCCCCAAAATGCCTCGGGATCGGCGGCGGCGCGGGCATACACTGTGGGATCATTGACTTTGGCCTGGGCGGCAAAGGCGGGAGTTGGGGGGAAATGACGCTCCTCTTGCAGCAGGTCGTCTATCGCTCCGATTGCGTCGGTCACTGGGCCATTCCTCGCTTTTTGTCGTTGATTCCGTTGTGCTTGGAGCAATCCAAGGAAGCGATTTATCGGGGGTCAAGGCACGATTCCGCGTGTGCCGCGCGGGCGCCGGGGAGAGCCTGCGGCGAAATCCCCCCCCGCGCGCCGAGCCGATGCCGAATCCGCCCACCATCACCGTTGTCATCTGTGCCCGCAACGCGGCGGGCCAGATCGCCGGGGCGTTGCGCGGGGCGATGGCGCAGTTCTATCCGGCGCGGGCCGTGAAGGTGCTGGTGGTGGACAACGGATCGACGGACGGCACGGCGGAGATTGCGATGGAGCACGGCGCCATCGTGCGCGCGTGGAAGCGGCCCGGCGTCGCGGGGGCGCGGGACTTCGGGTGGCGGCGCTGCCGGTCGGATCTGGTGGCGTTTCTCGATGCGGACTGCGAGCCGCCGGCGGACTGGCTCCATCGCGCGGCGCAGGCGCTGGCGGCGCGCCCCCGGCTGGCGGCGGTGGGAGCGCGCCTCGTCAGCCCCGAGCCCACGACGCTGGCGGAGCGCCACATCGTGGAGGCGCGCATCCTGGACACGGATCGTTGCTGGGAGCGCACGCCGCTTCAGTTTCCCTTCGTCGTGACGGCGGGCATGGTGATTCGCCGCGCGGCGCTGGAGGAGGTGGGCGGATTCGACCTGACGCTGGGTCGCGCCGCGGGCGAGGATGCGGACCTGTGCTGGCGCCTGGTGCGCGCGGGTTGGGGGATCGAATACCTGCGCGAGATCGAGATCGTGCATCGCCACCGCGCCACGATTCCCGCGATGCTCCGCCAAGTTCACTGGTACGGCGGCGGGAGCGCGGCGCTCTTTGCCCGGTGGCGCAAGGAACTGGGCTGGCGCCGCTATACCGATCGCAGTCCACCGCGGCGCCTGCTGCGGGGGCTGACGGGCGCGCTTCCGGCATTCGTCGCGGAGAACGACTCCTATAAACGATGGGCCCCGACGCTGGAGGCGCTGGACGCGGCGGCGTTCCTTGCGGGAAAGTGGCGCGGGTCGCTGAAGTATCGGGTGCCATTTTTTTAGGGAATGGGGAATTGGGAATGGCGGTGAGACGATGAAGGCAAGACGGGGATTGATATGGGCCGCGGCGGCGATCGTGGGGTTGGTGGCGGGGGCGATGCTGCGCGGGGGCGGCGATGGGGTTCCGCGCGCGAAGCCTGAGGCGGCCGCGAGCGCGCCAGTTGCCACCGCGGCGCCCACCATTGCGCCGAAGGCGGAAGGCGCCGAGCCGACTCGCGCAGACCTGTTTCGCCAGCGAATCGAATCGGGAGTGCCGGATGGAGCGATCGGCGAGGTTGCCGCCCCGGGATTCGCGCCCCCGGTGCCCGCTGCGCCAGAGCCCGATCCAATGCTGAGCGGCGCCGATGATTCCAGCTCCGGCGCGATGAAGCGCGTCCTGACCGACCGCGTCAGCGGGAGCGCGGTGCTCTTCCTCGATCCGCCGCGACTGCGCGCGGACGCGGGCACGCCGCTGGAGCTGGGCCTGTACGCCAAGAGCGACGAGCGCCCGCTATCGGGATACGCGACGCTGATCCTGTTCAACCCGCTGCAACTCCGCCTCGATGGCGTGCACGAGGGGAAGGACGCCTTTGCGGGCTATCCATTCATCGTCCAGGCCAACGGCGAATCAGGCACCATCACAATCAGCAGCTATCGCGGCGCGACCGGAACGCCGCCACGCGGGCTGCTGCATCTGGCCACGCTCAAGTTCACGGCGCTGGAGGAGAGCTCCGCCACCGTCACGCTGAGCGGCTCGGAATTGGTGGACGCCGACGCCGGGAAACTCGCGCTCGATTCGGAACAGGGCGCGATTGTGACGGTTACCACGGCGGCGAAATAGCGCGACGCCGTCAGTCCTTCAGCAGCGCCTTGATCTCGGTGTTGAAGTCGTGGAGGTCGGTGAACTTCTTGTACACAGAGGCGAAGCGCACGTAGGCGATCTGGTCCACGTCCTTGAGGCGCTTGAGGACGAGGCGGCCGATCTGTTCGGTAGTGGCTTCCTGGTTGGGCGAGCGGAAGGCTTCCTTCTCGATGTAGCTGACGATGGCCTCGATCTGGGACGCGGTGACGGGGCGCTTGCGGCAGGCCTTGGTGATGCCGCCCAGCAGGCGGTCGCGCGCATAGGGAACCCGGCGGCCGTCGCGCTTGATGACGACCTGTTCGACGAACTCGAGGGTCTCGAAGGTGGTGAAGCGCCCCTGGCACTTGGGGCAAAGTCGGCGGCGGCGTATCGACTCTCCGCCGTTGGCGGGGCGCGAGTTGATGACCCTGGTTTCAGGCTGGCCGCAGGACGGACACTTCATGGGGAGACGATTCCCTTTTGCCGGGCCGATGGGGCCTCAGGCGTAGCGGCTGAGAAGCGCGCGCAGCACGAGCGGAGGGGCCGGGCCCTCCACGCGCTGGATCGCTTCGCCGTCCTTGAAGAGAAGGAATCCCGGCGCCCGGTTCAATCCATATTCGCGGGCGACCGAGTCGAATCGCCCCGCATCGAGCAGGCAGCACTTAACTTTGCCCCGCGATTCCTCCGCCAGCGAGCGGATCTGGTTGGCGATCTGGGCCGCTCCCGCGCCGTCGCGATAGAAGCCGACGAGGACGGGTACGGATTCGCGAAGGACCTCCACTTCGAAGGTGGTGTCGCTCAGTTCGGTGGCGAAGAGGGTCGCGCTCATATTCGGACAACTCCAAGGGGGAGCCAGTATTTGGACCGTCGGGCATGATGGTGGAAGTAGCGGCTTCAGGAGATAAGAGTGTCAAGAATTGTCCGCGATTTGGACCGAAAAAGAGGTCCCCGGCTCGTGCCGGGGACCTAGGATTGCAACCTGCCTGATTGACCGGGCGTTACAGGTGCCGATCCAGCATCTGGGCCATGTGTTCCTTGGGGATCGCGCCCGCGACGGATTCGACGGGCTTGCCGCCCTTAAAGACCATGAGCGTGGGGAGGCTGGTGATGCCGAACCGCGAGGCGACGTCCACGGATTCGTCCACGTCCACCTTCACCACCACGGCGCGGCCGTCGTAATCGTTGGCCAGCTCCTCCACGAAGGGGGCGATGCGGCGGCAGGGGGGGCACCAAGTGGCCCAGAAATCGACGAAAACCGGCTTGTCGGACTTGAGCACGGTGGCGTCGAAGTCGGAGTCTGATACTTTGACGAGTTTGCCTGCCATGGAGCTTCTCCTAAGAAGTTGTCGTGTGGATCGGACGGTGACATTGGCTCGATACGAGCGGATTCAATGCATCGGTTGTGCCAACTTTGGCGGGGCGCGCCGGGGGGACAAGGCTCATTCGGCCCCGGCGACGCCCATGATTGACTGTCCGGCATCGACGAAAAGGATCTGGCCGGTGATGCCGCTGGAGAGCGGGCTGAGCAGGAAGGCGGCGGTGTTGCCGACTTCCTCGGTGGAGACGTTGCGGCCAAGGGGGCTCTTTCGCTCGCCCTCCTCCAGCATCTTGCTGAATCCCGAAATGCCGCGCGCGGCCAGGGTCTTGATGGGGCCGGCGCTGATGCCGTTGACGCGGACGTTCTTCCGACCGCCGTCCCACGCCGCATAGCGAATCGTGGCCTCCAGCGCCGTCTTGGCGATGCCCATCAGGTTGTAGTTGGGATAGACCTTGGTGGTGTCGTAGGTGAGCGAGATCACCGAGCCGCCACCGCTCTTCTCGAACAGCGGCATGGCGCCGCGCATGAGTTCGATGAGCGTGTAGGCGCTGACGTGGAGTGCCGTGTTCCAGCCATCCAGGGCGGTCTTCACGATGCCGGGGGTGAGGTCGTCCTTCTTGGCGAAGGCGATGCAGTGGACGAGGCCATCGAGGCCGCCCCACTCGGCGTCGAGCATGGAGAAGACGCTGGCGACGGTTTCGGGCATCGTGGCGTCGAGGTGATAGCACGGGAGCTTGGGATCGACGGATTCGGCGAGGGCGCGGACGCGGCTCTCGATGCGCTCGCCCTGAAAGGTGAGGGCGATGGTGGCCCCCTCATTCAGCAGCGACTTTGTGATTCCCCAAGCGATCGAGGCTTCGTTGGCGACGCCGACGACGAGGATCTTCTTGCCTGTAAGCTGCATTGGAAGCGGGCCTCCGTGATATTTGATGCTAAGTGAAGATAGACGGGCGCGGCGGCGTCCGCAAGTCGAGACGACCTGCTCAGCCCGCGGGAGCCTTGATTCGCCCCAGCGCGCCCGACCGGATATCCGCCATGATCCCGTGGTGATCCGTATAGACACGGTGGGCTTCGGGGGCCAATTCCTCCGCGGGATGGCTCCCCGCC
The DNA here is from genome assembly GCA_038208905.1 of Candidatus Sumerlaeia bacterium. Classification (GTDB taxonomy): domain Bacteria; phylum Sumerlaeota; class Sumerlaeia; order SLMS01; family SLMS01; genus JBBQYG01. The sequence continues at coordinate 10,789 of JBBQYG010000120.1, forward strand.
ATGCCGAGCGCCATCGACCCCGCGGCGCGGGCGGCACGAAGGCCGTGGACGGAGTCCTCGATCACGATGCACTCGGCGGGCGGAATGCCGATGCGCCGCGCGGCCTCGATGAAGATGTCCGGCGCGGGCTTTCCGCGCGGGACGTCCTGGCCACTGACGATGACGGGGAATCGGTCGGCGAAGGCCGCGCCCTGCTGGGCAATGTTGAAGCCGATCTTGCGGTGGGAACCGCCCGAGGCGATGGCGAAGGGGATGCCCTCCGCGCGAAGCCAGTCGGTGAACTCCACAAGCCCCGGAAGAGAGTGCGGCCCGCCGGTTTCGTGGCAGACTTCCTTGTATATCTCGTCGCGCAGCACGAGGTAGCTGGGACCGTCGATCTGGAAGCCGGTCAACTCCCGGACGCGATCCACGAGTTCGATGGTGCCGAGGCCGATGTAGGGCGCGCAGTCGGCGCGTGTGAGCGCGTGGCCATTGTCGCGCATGAAGCGGATGAAGCCCTCGACGGTGGGCTCCTCGCTGTCGAAGATCACGCCGTCGCTATCGAAGAGCAGGCCGGAGATGATCACCCGCGGACCTGTCCGTCGCCGAAGACGATCCACTTGGCGGTGGTCAGCTCGCGCAGTCCCATCGGGCCGCGGGCGTGCAGCTTGTTGGTTGAGATGCCGATCTCCGCGCCAAGGCCGTACTCTCCCCCGTCGCTGAATCGCGTGGAGGCGTTGATGTGGACGCACGCGCTGTCCACCGCGCGCAGGAACGTCATCGCGGCGTTGTGGTTCTGCGTGACGATGGTATCGGTGTGGTGGCTGCCGTAGTGATTGATGAACTCCACGGCGTCGTCGAAGGAATCGACGACCTTCACCGCCAGGATCAGGTCGAGGTACTCCGCGTACCAGTCCTCCTCGGTGGCCTCGATGGCGGAGGGGATGAAGAGGCGCGTGCGCTCGCAGCCGCGGATTTCCACCTTCTTGTCGAGGAGCGCGCGGCCCGCGCGGGCCAGGAAATCGTCGGCGATGGAGGCGTGAACCAGCAGCGTTTCCGCCGCGTTGCAGACGCCGGTGCGCTGGGTCTTGGAATTCACGATGATCTCGACGCCCATCTGGATGTCGGCGGTCTCGTCGATATACACAGTGCAGTTGCCGTCGAGGTGCTTGATGACGGGAATCTCCGACTCCTTCGTGACGCGCTCGATCAGCGACTTTCCGCCGCGCGGAATGATGACGTCGATGTACTCGCTCATCTTGAGCATCTCGCCCACAGCGGCGCGGTCGATGGTGGGGATCACCTGAATCGCGCCCTGGGGTAGTCCCGCCTTGGCGCCGGCCTCGCCGATGAGCTTTGCGAGGATCATGTTGGAGTGAAAGGCCTCGCTGCCGCCGCGCAGGATCGCCGCGTTGCCGCTCTTGAGGCACAGCGTCGCCGCGTCGGCCGTCACGTTGGGGCGCGATTCATAGATGATGCCGACGACGCCGATGGGCGAACGCATCTGGCCGATGCGCAGACCGTTGGGGCGGTTGCGGACGTTCTCGATTTCTCCAACGGGATCGGGGAGCGCGGCCACCTCGCGGAGCGCCCTGGCCATGGCGGCAATGCGCGGCTCCGTCAGGCGAAGCCGGTCGATCATCGCCGGGCTCAGGCCATTCTCGGCGGCCTTGGCAAGGTCCTTCGCGTTCTCCCGCTCGATCACGGGCGACTCGGCGATGAAGGCATCGGCGATGGCCTCCAGCGCCGCGTTCTTCACTGCGGGCGACAGCAACGGCAGCCGACGACTCGCCGCGCGGGCGCGCCGTCCGATCTCCAGCATTTGATCCTTCATGGTGTCTTCCGCCACGATGCTCATCGAAAGGCCTCCAGCAGGGTGCTGCGAACTACCTTGCAAGAGTGTGGCCCGTTGCGGGGGGATGCGGCAAGAGCGAAAGGGGGAACGGCGGGAACAGCGAAAAAGGGGGGAACGACGGAAAGAGCGGGGGTCCGACCCATGTTCCCGCCGTTCCCGCCTTTTCCGTCAATTCCCCGCCAGCGCCTGCTTCGGCGCCGTCGTGGTCCGGG
>JBBQYG010000121.1:0-12661 GCA_038208905.1 Candidatus Sumerlaeia bacterium
GTCCCGTCGCCCTAAGGGTAGCGTGGGCATCCATCGACAGGCGGCTATGTAGAATCACCGCCCAAAGTATTTATAAAGTCACTACTAACATATCAAAAGAAACAACTCGCAATGTATGTCATATATTGCAAAGGGCACCACGCCTCCCGCAACTTGAAATTTAATGAAAATCTAAATCACGGTGCTTGACACGGAGCAAATTCTCCCCATTCATGGGGTTGAACTTTCCTAAAAGCAGGGGTTTCCACGTCAGGGCGACTACGGTCAGCCCGGCGTGTAGGCGACAACATTTTACCGGGAGTTTTGAAAATGAGCGATCAGCCTCAGCAGGGAATGAATTCGGAAGACGGGCCGAAGACCAAGCCCTCCTCGGCGGCGGACTTTCAACGGCTCTGGGCCCAGCGCGAACATTACACTCAGCTTACCAAGGAACACGAGATTCTGACGCGGCTGGTGGGGCGCTGGAAGGTAAAGACCGACTTCGACTTTGGCGGCTATGGGCCGAACTTCCAAGCGGTGGGGGAGCAGACGAGTCGGCTGATCTTCGACGGGCGCTTCTTGGAGTCCAGCATGGCCGTGAAATTCGCCGGTCACGAATATGAATCGCTCAGCTTCACCGGATTCGACAATGTGATCGGCAAGTTCCAGACGGTCCTTTTCGACCGGAACACCAACGGCATGGCGATCGTGGAGGGAACTTGGGAGGAAGCGACCGAGTCCATCCGCGAGTGGGGAGAGATCAGCAACCCGATGTTCCGCGCGCGGCACGACATCGCCTTGTACCGCAAGTTCGCCGGACCCGACAAGGTGAAGGTGCGTATAAGCATTCCCGATTTGGAAGGGAAGTTCTTCGACTACCTGACGGCCGACCTCGAGCGGATCGCGGTCGAGCCATGAAAACAGCAAGCGCCGCATTCACCCTGATCGAACTGCTCATCGTTGTCGCGATCATCGCTATTCTGGCGGCGATCGCGGTTCCCAATTTCCTGGAGGCCCAGACCCGCGCCAAGGTCTCGCGGGCGAAGGCGGACCTTCGCACGAGCTCCATCGCGCTGGAGGCCTATGCGGTGGACCACAACGCGTATCCACTCGCCGCTCAGGCCATCTTCGTCCTGACGACGCCGATCGCGTATGTGACCACGGCCTCCGGGCGAGACCCCTTTGGCGTGGGCCGCGCGCTGGCGCCGTTTCCGCCGGATGTCTATGTCTATACAAACATGGGCGAGTCGCGCTGGGTGACGACGCTCCCCGCCCTCGGCATTGTGGGCGAGAACCAGCGCCTGACGATCGACCTCAAGTGGTTCAACGCCTCGCGCGGGCCGGATACCATCGCGGGCGTCGAGGACCAAAGCGCCGGATTTGCCATCACGCCGCTGAGCCTTGCGACGCTCTTCAATGGCTTGCTGAGCGGGAACGCGATCTATGATCCCACCAACGGAACACTCAGCCGCGGCGACATCGTGACCACGCAGCGCGGATGGATCGACGGGGCGCTGAGGCGATAGTCCGCCAAAACCCGTATCGCGGCACGGCCTAGTCTTCCCCGTCCGACTCGTCATCCAGCGGATGCTCGAGAATCAGGTAGTCCTGCACGACGCGGCCGCCGATCAGGTGCTCCTGAATGATGCGTTCCAACACGTCGGGGGTGCAGGAGTGGTACCAGGCGCCCTCTGGATAGACGACGGCGATGGGGCCGCGCTCGCAAATGCGCAGGCAATTGGCCTTCGTGCGCAGGATGCCGCCGTCCTCGTGGAGGCCGAGCTCCTTGAGGCGGTCCTTCAGGTACTCCCACGCGCGGTTGCTGTCTCCGCGGTCGCAGCATTTGGGCTTGGTTGCGTCGGCGCACAGGAAGATGTGGCGCCTGGCATCGGGGATGCCGAGCTTGCGCGCGATCTTTCGGAGGTCGGAAGCCATGAGCGTCAACGGTGAGGCCGGAGCGATGAGGGATCAACGGCAAAGAACGGCAGGGATGAGGTAGGTGGGATAAGGGATGAATTGCATGGGGCTCCGGTTGCTTGTTCCCTTCGTCCCATCCGTCCCATTCCTCCCATCACTCCCACGCTTCCTCCCAAATCGGATTGCCAATTGTCATCGCCCGGCTAAATCTCCGCCGCGAGATTGGCGAATAATGGTCGGGTGAATTTCAGGGGGTCCGGTGGCGGATCAGAACGAACATGACCGGCCATTCGACCCCTTCGCCGGGATGGCGGCGAGGCGGGGTCCGTCGCCCCAGATGGTGTGCCCGCTGGCCGATGCGCGGCTGACGTGGCTGCATCTGGTCGGGTGGGCGGTCATCCACCGGGCGGTGTGGGGAGGCGCGCCGCTCAACAACGTGATCCTGTGCTATCTGGAACGGCGGCGGGCGCGCGTGCTGGCGGGCGACCTGTTGTCAATCGCGCCGTGGCTTTTCCTGTACGCGGTCGAGATCGCGGCGTATATACACGCCGCGTCGGCGCGGAGCTTTCACATTCCGCTGTCCCTGCTTGCGATCGAGATCCTGATTCTCCCCGCGCTCGTCGGCCTGTGGAGCCAGTGGGCGGTGATCATTCACTGTGGCCGCATTTCAAGCCGGCTGCCGCTGGAGGAGCTGACGGTGACGCCGATGCGCCCTCGCGATTTCCTGGTGGGATTCGCGCTGAGGCCGATGCTCGCGAACCTCGGCGCGGCGCGGCTGGCGGGTTTCCTTTTCTTTTTCCTGCACATCGGGTTCGTGTCCTACTTCGTCTCGCGGTCGTCGATGGTCTCCATCTGCGACACGTTCACGATCCTGATCCTGCTGCTGTATCGCGGATACGTGCTCGGCGCCTGTGTGGAGTTCGCGGGGGTCCAGGCGCTGAGGTGCTGTGTCTTCATGCCCACGCTGCTTGGGGCCATCGCGCGCGCCGCCCGGGACTGGATGTGGCCTTTCGGGCTGATGCCGGTGATCCTTCCCGGGATCATCGTCGGCACCTACTTCCTCGTCATGCGCAACCCCGGCACCCTCTTCGTCGCCATCCTCGTCCCCCCCGTCATTATCTGGATCATGTTTGGGCTCCCCTCCATCATGCGCGCCAAGATGGAGGACGCCTTTTTCTGGATGGAGCGGGCGCATCGGAAGTGGGAGTTGTATGGGGGGGAAAAGTAGGGAACGGCGGGAAAGACGGGAAAAGCGGAAACGGCGGGAACGATGGGGAAATGCCGCGAACAGACGGAGCGATTTTCGACGGTTTCACATTCCGCCGTTCCCGTTTTTCCCGTCTTTCCCGTCTTTCCCGCCGTTCCCCGCCGTATCACCCTACACTCGCCTTCCTCACCTTCCCTGCCCTGACCTTGAAGCGCGCGCCGACGGGGAGTTCCGATTCGATGCGGGTGGCGTCGGTGGCGGTGAGCAGGGTCTGCATCTCGCGTCGCGAGAGGAGCTGCATGAAGAGGCGGGTGCGGTTGGCGTCGAGCTCGCCGAGGACGTCGTCGAGGAGGAGGACCGGTGGCTCTCCGCACATGGTCTCGAGCAGTTGCATCTCGGCGAGGCGCAGAGCGAGGACGATGGTGCGGGCCTGGCCCTGGCTGGCGTACTGGCGGGCGTCCTGCCCGTTGAGGACCAGTGACATGTCGGCCTTGTGGGGGCCGCTGTCGGTGGAGCCGCGCCGCTTGTCGCCCTCGCGGTCGCGGGCCCAGAAATAGCGCAGTCGATCGAGGAGTTTCTGTTCCGCGGCGGCGTCCTCCACCAGGTGCTCGGGCTTGATGCCGATGTCGATGGGCCAACCCGTCTCGTGGTCCATGCGGAATCGGTCTGCGCCGCCGGTAAGCTGGCGAATCTGCTCTTGGGCGATGGGGGCCATGGCGGAAACCAGGGTCTGGCGGCTGATCATGATGCGGGCGCCGTGGCGGGCCATCTGCTCCTCGAAGGATTCGAACTCGATGGAGGGAACGGGGCGCTGGGCGCGAAGGAGCGCGTTGCGCTCGCGCAGCGCCAGGGCATAGTCCTGCATCGCCTCCAGGTCCGTGCGACTCGTGCGCGCGAGCATCGATCCCATCAGCGCGCGTCGCCCCGCGGGGCCCGCCTGCACCAGCTCCAGGTCCGACGGCACAAAGACCACCGTGTTCAGCGTCCCCCACAGGTCGCCGACCTTGCGGAGCCCGTTGCCGTCGATCCAGAAGGACTTTCCGGTGCTGGTGACGGCGGCGCGGAGCGTGTGGCTTCCCGTGCGCGCGGTGAAGTCGCACTCCGCCGCGGCGAACTTCACGATGCGGTCGGTCTTCTCCTCGGCGTCCTCGCGGCGCGGGATGATCTCGCGCTCGCGGGAGGTGCGGAAGCTGCGCCCCGTGGAGAGGAGGTGCACCGCCTCCAGCAGCGTCGTCTTACCCTGCGCGTTCTCCCCCACGAAAAGATTCGCCCCGGGAGAGAGGTCGAACTCCGCCTCCTCGACCAGGCGGAAGTGCTCCAGTTTCAGGCGGGTCAGATGCATGGCCTACTCCAGCAGGAGAAGGCCAAAGAGGCTCATGGGATCACCCGGTTCGCGGACCAGGTAGTGCTCCCACGCAAGCATCTTCAGCGTGTCGTGCATGTTGAACCCGATGGCCTCCAGCGTGGGGCGCTTCTTGGCGTTGAAGTCGCACGGCCGCATCGAATCGTCGTGATGGCAGAACAGGCAGTTCCCTACGGCCAGGGCAAACGCCTTCCCGTATCCGCGTGTCGCGCACTCCTGCTCCGAATGGATCAGCGAATCCTGAAACGCGGACCACACGTCGCCGTTGGGCAGGCGAAGGGGGACCGGTTCCTCCCGCCGGACGAGCAGGCCAAACTTGTACTCCTCCATCATGCGGATCGTATCGTCCACGGTGGGCGAGAACGGCGGCACGAAATCCGACTTCCGCGCGTTGCGGCAGGTGTACTGGCACCGCAACCGCACCCAGCTCGCGGTGGCGAGCTGCGGCGTATGTACGAACTTCACGTTGGTGAAGCCGTGCTCCTCGGGGCTGTTCATCACCCGGGCGATGTATTTTTCGCGGACTTCCATTGGGGGGGAAGGGGGAATAGGGAATGGGGAATGGGGAATGGCGGAAAAGGCGGGGAACGGCGGAAACGGCGGGAAAGGCGGGAGAGAGGCAGGGAACGGCGGGGAAAGACGGGAAAGGCGGGGAGAGGCGGGTGCAAAAGTGGTGGAGGGGGGCGAGTGAGGCAATCGGCAATCGGAGGTTGCGCGATGGGAGATCAGGATATCCTAAAGTTCCGCCGCGCGCATCAGGTCGAGTTGTCAGTTCCGGAATGCCATCGTCCCGGCAGGGACGCAACAATCGTAGCCCCGGACTTTCAGTCCGGGGAGGAAGAATAAAGCGCGGCCGGACCCCGGGAGGGGTCCAACATTGAGCGCCGAGTCGGGCCCTGTGGAACCCGCTGCCGGGGTTCGGATATCTTTTGTCGGACGTCCCCGGACTAAAAGTCCGGGGCTACGATTGTTTCGCCGCTCCCGCGGCGAACAAACGGCGGCATAACGAGTCGGCGACCGACATGGAAGTTTAGGAGTTCCTGCGATGGAGATCATCGAGGGGGTTGGGCCTCAGGAATTCCGAGAGCTCCTCCTTAGCCCTGCTTCCCCCTGTCTTTTCCCCCCTTGATACGCCGCGTGGCATGGAATTAGCGTCCTTTTCCTTTGTCGACATACCGCGAAATCGAACGTCTACGCCCCATGCCCGTCGCCGCACGGACCCACGAACTGTCGAAGGTCTATACGCTCTCCGCCGCCGAGGTGGTTGCCCTGAACGGGGCGACGATCGAGGTGGAGCGGGGGGACTTTCTGGCGCTGATGGGTCCGTCGGGGTCGGGTAAGTCAACGTTGCTGCATATCATCGCGGGGATCGACCGGGCAAGCTCGGGAACGTGCGAGGTGCTTGGCTACGATCTATCCGAGATGGGGGAGACCGATCTGGCGACATGGCGAAACCAGTACGTGGGTTTCGTGTTTCAGAGCTTCAACCTGGTCCCGGTGCTGAGTGCGCTGGAGAACGTGGAGCTGCCGCTGCTCCTCACGGGGCTGAAGTCCAAGGAGCGCCGCCGCCAGGCGGAGATGGCGCTGGATCTCGTCGGTCTCGCGGACCGCATGCACCACACGCCGAGGCAGCTCTCCGGCGGCCAGCAGCAGCGCATCGCCGTGGCGCGCGCGATCGCGGCGGACCCGCAGTTGATCCTGTGCGACGAGCCCACGGGCAACCTGGACGCGCAATCGGCGGACGCGGTGCTGGGGATGTTCCGCACGCTGAACGAGAAGTTGGGCAAGACGATCATCATGGTGACCCACGATCCCCACGCGGCGAGTTCCGCGCGGACGGTGCGCTATCTGGAGAAGGGGAAGCTCCTTCCCCCCGGCCAGAAGCCCCAGGACTGGTAGCGCGCCCGCGATGACGCTCCTGACCTACATGGCCAAGAACGCCTTTGGCAATCCGCGGCGCACGGCGCTGACGGGGCTGAGCCTTGCCGTGTCGCTGGCGCTGATCCTGGTGCTGCAAACGATCCTGCTGGAGATCACCAAGCCGACGGGCCTGGACGAGAGCATCCCGCGCATCGTCGTGCGCCATCGCACGTCGCTGACGATGCAGTTGCCGCGCCCCTACGAGGCGAAGCTGCGCCGCCTTCCCGGCATCGTCGCCATCGTCCCGTTCAACTGGTTTGGCGGCGTCTGGAAGGACGACCGGTTCGAGAACTTCTTCCCGCGATTCGGCACGGAGCCGGAGAAGTACTTTCAGGTCTTTGTGGAGAACAGCCCCCGCGATCCCGCGATGCTGGCCGCGTGGAAGGCCACGAAGAACGGCTGCTTCGTGGGGGACAAGCTGGCCGCGCGCCACGGCTTCAAGGTCGGCGACGACCTCATCATCAAGGGCGACATCTATCCCGTGGATTTGGAGCTGAAGGTCGTCGGCATCCTTGTGGGACCAAAGTGCGAGGAGTTGCTCTTCCGGCTCGACTACCTGGACGATCTCCTGGGCGAGACAACGCGCGCGGGGACGTATTTCGTGCTCGCGGACAGCGGCCCGCGGGTGGACGTGCTGCTCCCCGAAATGGAGGCGATGTTCCGCAACAGCGACGCCGAGGTGAAGGCGGAGACGGAGCAGTCCTTTGCGCTCTCCTTCGTGGAGATGCTGGGCAACATCAAGCTGTTCATCAATGCCCTGGTCACGGTGGTGGTGATCGCCGTGCTGATGATCGCGGCGAGCACGATGTCGCTGGCGATTCGAGAGCGCACGCGCGAGGTGGCGACGCTGAAGGCGGTGGGCTTCACGGGCGGCCACGTGATGTTCCTGATCGTGGGCGAGGGCATGGTGGTGTCCATGGTTGGTGGCGGGCTGGGCCTGTTGCTCGCGTGGTTTGTCCTGCCGGTTCCCAAGTATTTCATCTCCATCGGCGCCGGGATTCTGACGCTGGCGGTGATCGGGCTACCGCTGCTGCTGGTGTCGGTGCTGCTGCCAGAGACCGGACGCGGGTGGTACCGGCGGGGGCTGGCGCGGCTGCGTGCGGCGATCGAGGCGTATGGGCCGGGGCTATCCGTCTTTGCCGGCGTGATGGTCACGCTCCTGCTGTTGCAGGCGATGCCGAGCCAGGACTGGGTTGCGTTCAGCGGCGGCATGATCCAGTCGATGACGGTCAGGCCGGAGACGATGTACCTTGGCGTGGCGATCACGCTGATCGTGGGGCTGGGAAGTTCCCTCTGGCCCGCGTGGAGCGCGTCGCGGCTGAGCGTGCTCGACGGCCTGAGGAACCAGGAATAGCCCATGGCGATCCCGCTGAAATACAACCTGCGCCATGTGGCGCGCCGGTGGAAGACCACCTCGACGACGGTGCTCTCCATCGGCCTCGTCGTCGCGGTGTTCGTGTCGGTGTTGTCGCTGGCCAACGGATTGTCCCAGGCCTTCGTGGCGAGCGGCGATCCGCTCAATGTGCTGGTGCTGAGGAAGGGATCGACAGCGGAGACGAACTCCACCGTCCGGCGCGCGGACTACTACAGCGCGAAGTTCCTTCCCGGCATCGCGACGGGATCCGATGGGTTGCCGATGGTCGCGGTGGAGACGATCAACATCGCCAGCCTCGCCAAGCTTTCCGGCGGCAGCAGCAACGCCGCCATCCGCGGCATCAGCCCCGCCAGCCTGACGATGCGCGCCGGCCTGACCCTGACAGAGGGCCGCATGGTGGCGCCGGGCCTCAACGAGTTGCTGGTGGGCGCCGGCGCGACGACGCGCTTTAAGAACACCAAACTGGGCGACACGATCCGCCTGGTGAAGTCGAACTGGAAGGTGGTCGGCATCTTCGACGCTTCGCGGTCGTCCTTCGATTCGGAATTCTGGGGAGACGTGGAACAGCTCAACCGCGAGTTTGACCGGAGCATGTACTCCTCGATGGTCCTTCGCGCCGTATCTCCGGAGGCCGTGGAGATGCTGATCAACACCGTGGAGACGACGCAGAAGCTCTCCAACCTGAAGGCCCAGCGCGAGGTGGCCTACTACGCCGAGCAGACCAAGAGTTCCGCGCCGATCCAGTTTCTGGGCGTGATGATTTCTGTCATCATGGCGGTGGGCGCCACGTTTGCGGCGATGAACGCGATGTATGCGTCGGTGGCGAGCCGCGCGTGGGAAATCGCCACGCTGCGCGTGCTCGGCTTCTCCCGCGGCAGCATCCTGCTGTCGTTCTCGCTGGAGGCGCTCGCCATCGGATTCCTCGGCGGCGTGATCGGCGGAATTCTCGCGCTGCCGATCAACGGCGTCACCACGGGGACGACGAACTACTCGTCCTTCAGCGAGATCGCCTTCGCGTTTCAGATCACCCCGGGGCTCCTGGTCTCGGGCGTTGTCTTTGCCTCGATCATCGGGGTGGTGGGCGGGTTTCTTCCCGCGCTCCAGGCCTCGCGCATTCCCATCATCGACGGATTGAAGTCGGGATCATAACGGAGAAGACCATGACAACAGAGGGCAAAACCGACGAGCGCCTGGAGTCGCTGCGCATCGACCCGGAGCGCAAGCTCCCCCGGCGGCGGCGCGGCACGCTGTTCTTCGCGCTGCTGGCCGGCATCCCGATCGGGTTCGCGATTTCGCTCGCCGTTCCCGGCGCCAAGCCCGCCGCGACCGAGGCAGAGAAGGCGGCGGCGGCCACCCCGCCCGCACCCGCGGAGCCCAAGGCCGGCGACACGATCCTGACCGCGAGCGGCTATGTGACGCCGCGTCGCCGCATCGCCCTCAGCCCACAGGTCAACGGACAGGTGGAATGGGTCGGCGTGGAGAAGGGCCAGAGCGTGGAGGAAGGCCAGGAACTCGTCCGCCTGGACGACGACGCCTATGTGGCGCAGGAGAAGCAGGCCGCCGCGCTGGCCGCCGTCGCCAAGGCGCGGCTGGACCTGCTGCTGGCGGGAACGCGGGCGGAGGACATCGCCGCGGCCCGCGCCCGCGTGGCGGAGCAGGAGGCGCTGATCGCGCAGGCCAAGCGCACGCTCGACCGCGCCCGCCTCGCTTCGGAACTCGGCGCCAGCGACATGCAGAGCCTCGACGATGCCATCGGCGCCCAGGAATCGGGCCAGGCCCGCCTTGCCGCCGCACAGGCCGAACTCGAACGCGCCATCGCCGGTTCCCGCACCGAGGAAGTCGCCGCCGCGCGCGCAGAACTCCAGAGCGCCGAGGCCAACGCGGAGTTCCTCGCGATCCAGCGCGGATATACGGTGATCAAGGCGCCGTCCAACGGGACCATCCTCGAGAAGCTCATCGAGGTCGGCGACCTCGTCAGCCCCCAGAACTTCGGCGGTAGCCGCGGCGCGCGGACGGAGCTGCTCTCCATCGCCGACCTCGGCGAGCTTCAGGTGGAGGTCGATATCAACGAGGCCGACTTCCAGAAGATCCGCATGGGCAATCCGGCCAAGGTGGTTCTCGACGCCTATCCCGACCGTATCTACGACGCCTCCATCCGCGAAATCGCCCCCGAGGCCAATCGCGAGAAGGCCACCATCCAGGCCAAGGTCGCCATCAAGACCCCCGACGAATTCATCCGCCCGGAGATGAGCGCGCGCGTGGATTTCGTGCTGGAGTAGTGCCGGCCAAGGTGGCGTGGGTATCGTGTTTTTTCCGTAGCCCATCTTCTGGACGGGATGGACTTGATGAACGTCCATCGTATCCATGCAGTCCGTATGGTCCATCGAGTCGACCTAATCGACGCGGCGCCCTTTCCACCGGGGAAAGGGCGCCGCGATTTTTACTGCGATGCCCGCGTGGGGGTTAGTCGTTCAGGAGCTGCCACCCGGCGACCGAGGATGCGCCGACGTTGTAGCTCTCGTCCGTCGAGGGCTCCGTGGAGGAAAGGGCGTTGTTGGGGAAGTCAACGACGTCCTGGGCTCCGGCGATGTCCAGGCCGAGGGTGCCGCTTCCGCCGACGCCGCTGAGCGAGACGGTGAAGGTCGTCGGGTTGACGAAGGAGACGGCGTCGATGGTTCCGGTGGCGCCAGTCGCGTTCACCGCGAAATCGGCGACGCCGACGTTCTTGACGGGCTCGCTGAAGGTGACAGTGAAGTTGACGGAGGTTGCGACGGTGGGATTGGCATCGGCGCGGACGATGGAGGCGACGGCGGGGACAGTGATGTCGTCCACGTTGGGGGCTCCGGGGGTGCCGTCGAGGCCGCTGGCGCGCCAGTTGGCGGGGAGCGTGTTGTCCACCACGGCGGGATCGCCGACGAGTATCACGGAGGAGCCGGTGTCATTGACGGCGGGCCAGCCGCCCGTGCCGTTGAGGTAGGCGACGCTGTCGATGACGGCGCTGGCGTCGTTCTTGACGACGAAGCTGTCTCCGGTGCCGCCAAGGCCGAACGTGTAGTTTACCACGGGGGCCGCGCCGGAGGACGTGGTCCACGGCGTGTAGGTCGTGTAGGTGGCCGCGGGGTTCGCGAAGATCACGTAGCCGTTGGCGGCGATGATTGTGCCGAAGGGAACGGCCACGTTGCGAACGCTGCTATCGTCGAGCAGGAAGTAGCTGATGTTCTTGGGGGTGCCGGTCAGGTTGCGCACCTCGACGAACTCGGCGTTGGCCTGGCTGTAGGGGGCGGTGGTGAGGGGGCCAAACATGATCTCGGTGATGGCGATCTCGCCGACGGCGGGGCGGTTGTTGTTCACGAAGAGGGGGAACGGGCTCGACGAAGTGCCCAGCGTTCCGATAGCGCTGTCGTCGTCGGTGGCCTCGATGTAGTACTCCACCAGGTCGGTGTCGGCAAAGGTGCCAAGGTTGAGCGAGTAAGTCGGCGCGGCGCCAAGCACCATCGCCGTGCTTGTATATCCGCCGCCATTCACGCGGCGGAACAGGTCCACGGAGGAGATGGTGCCGTCGGAGTCGGTCACATCAACACTGACCGTGATCGCGTTGGCGGAGGTCGCCGTTGCGGGTGAGACAACGCGGTTGACGAGCGCGGGGGCCAGATTGCTAGCCAAGGAGAAGATGCCGATGGTGCTGGAATTGGCCGTTGCGCTGGTGAACCGAACCACCGAGGAGGCATTGGCGATAGCGCCGTTGCGCTGAAGGCTGTTGCTAGATGCCGCCTCCGCCGGGGTGGCGACTTCCACGGTGCTGGCCGCGATGGGGGCATAGGGAACTGCGCCATAGTTCATCCCGTCGATACAGTGCGCGGTGTTGCTGATGCCCACGCTGGCGGTAAAGGTGCCGGAGGGAATGTATAGGGTGGCGTTGTCGCTCGTTCCGCCGAGCGAGATGCTGCCGCTCGTGCCGCCACCCGCGACGGCAAAGTCGGCCATCGCAGTGATCGAATTGCCGTTTGCGGCGGTCCATGCAGCGGGGGAGCGAGCTGGATCGTGAAAAACGCGCACGCCTGCGGGGAGTGAATCCAGCCAAGTCGGTTCGAGTGCGGAAGTATTGACGGCAATGATGACCACTTCCCCCGGCGCCAGCGTCGTGGCGGCAGGAAACTTCACGGCCCCCTCGGTGTTGTTGTTGTCCTCGTCCGCCACAATAACTCCCGAGACATCGATGATCGAGCCGGTCGTGTTGCAGATCTCGATCAACTCGTTTTCGGTCGGCGTGGAAATCACCTCGGTTATATAGAGACCCGCATACTGTGCGCCTGCGAGCGCCGGGGCGGCCGCAAGGAGCATTGCCATGCTAATTTTCTTCATCGTGTTCAATCCTTGGCTGGTTTGACTGAAATTCGACGGATACTTACCGCTCCGGCCTTCGGTGTCGCGTGACAAAGGCGGGGCAAATTGGCTACGGCGGGGCCGGCGCAGGTGGTTCGCTGAGGAGTGCGGTATCGAAAACGCCGCACAGCCTCTCTGCAATCGACTTTCGCTCGTATTTCGCAAGTGCGGGGTTGGGCGGCAGGACGCGGCGGCCTTCGCGGTTCCAGCGGGTAAGTTCCGCGCGCAGAATCCGCGCAACCGCCGCGCTGTCGGTCGGGGGGGCGATGGGGCCCTCGTCGATCTCGTGAAGGAAATCGCGCGCCGCGCCCTCGGGGACCAGGCCGATCACCGGGCGGCGGGCGGCGGCGTACTCGAAGACCTTCTGCGTCAGCATGATGTGGCTTCCCTTCTCGGGGGAGACAATCAGCAGCAGCGCGTCGGCGTCGGCCATCGCCTGAAGGGCCTCTCCGTGGGCGAGGTAGGGATCGACGCGCGTGATGTCCGCGAGGCCGAAGCGGTCGATCATCGCGCGATA
>JBBQYG010000122.1:0-12613 GCA_038208905.1 Candidatus Sumerlaeia bacterium
GCGCTGGGGGGATTTGGGACCACCACCGACCGACCCCCGCGAACCATGATCTGGTGCTTTCCCCCCGAATAGGGACCATCGAAACCCAGGCGCCTTAACGCGGCGATCAGTTCGCGTCGCTTGATCGGCCCCCAATTTGGCACTAGCCCACTTCCTGGATCCGCAACTCGATCCCATCCACGACGGGAATGGGAAGCTGGCGCGAGACTCTCAAGAGAATCCACTCCTCCAGCACTTCGCGCAACTGCTCCCGGCATTCTGATTCAGCGGGTGCGTTGGACAGGACACCATCGAATCCCGGAATCTCGCCATAGAAGCCCTCCGTGTTGCCGAGGTCTTCGAAGGTGGCTTTCTCCATCGCTTTTTCGACGTATTCGATGATCAAGGGCGGTTACCTCTCAACGGCTGATGGAAATAGAATACACCGCTGGCCATCCATCCTGTCCACCGTTAAACAATCCGAAACGCATCCACCAGCGTACACCGCCGCTTTCGCGTGAACGTCCGCGCGGTGGTGATGCCCTCCCCCGTCGGGGAGGCGATGGAGTAGGAGATGTAGCCCTCTCCGCCCACGGCGAGGCCGGCGATGGAGGGGCCGTTCTTCACGAAGATCGAGCAGTCGCACAGGCGCGCCATCTTGCTCAGGCTTGGCAGGTGGGTGGAGTGCATCACCGCCGTGTGGCGATAGCCGTGCTCCGCCTCCAGCGCCATGGCGATCGCCGTGTCCACGTCGGGCACGCGGACGAAGGGCATGAAGGGCATCATCTGCTCCTCCTGGACCCAGATGTTGTTGGGTCCCTCGACTTCTCCGAAGAGCAATGGCACGCCGTCGCCGAGGCCGTTGATGCCGATGGCCTCCGCCAAAACGCGCGCGTTGCGGCCCACGAAGTTGCGGCTGACCATCAGGTGGCCGTCCTTGCGCTCGAAGGCCTTCATTGCCAGCGCGTCGGATTCCTTTCCGCTCAGGCGGACGCAGCCCTGCTTCTCCATCTCGCGCATCAGCTCGTCAAAGACGGAGGCCACGCAGAAGACCTCCTTCTCCCCGATGCAGAGGATGTTGTTATCGAACCCGCCGCCCTCGATGATCGAGCGCGCCGCGCGGGGGATGTCTGCCGTTTGGTCAACCACCACGGGGGGATTGCCGGGTCCGGCGGTGATGGCCTTCTTGGGCACGGCGAGCGCCGCCGCCACCACGCCGGGTCCGCCCGTGACCAGGATCAGTCGGACGAGGGGATGGCGGAACATATCGTTGGCCGATTCGATCGTTGGATCGGCGATGGCGGCGATCAGGTTGGGCGGCGCGCCGGCCGCCATCATCTCGCGGTTGAGCGTTGCCACCGCCTCCGCAAAGACGCGCTTTCCCGCGGGGTGGGGATTGAAGACCGCCGTGTTTCCACCGGCCAGGAGGCTGATGCTGTTGTTGATCAGCGTCGGCACGGGATGCGTGCTGGGGGTGACGGCGGCGATCAGGCCATAGGGCGCCATCTCCTCGATCACCAGCCCGTTGTCGCCGGACTTCGCCCACGTCGTCAGGTCCTCGGTGCCGCGCGTGCCATCGCAAACGCTGTTGAACTTGCGGACCTTGTGATCGGCGCGGCCCATGCCGGTTTCCTTCACCGTCTCCGGCGCCCACTTGTGCTTGAACTGGTGCCCGGTCCGCCGGATCGCGGCGATCACGCGCTCGCGCTGGGCGACGGTATGGTCGCGCCACGCTCGGCTGGATTCATGCGCGGCCTTCGCCGCGTCGTCCATGCGCTCAAAAACCCCCAGCGCGGGGCTGGGGCTGGCGGGCGTTGCAGAGGCGGCCGACGCGGGCGCCTCGCCCCCCGACATCATCCGCCGGACGACTTCCTGCACGACGGTCTCGATCTGGTCCTTCTCCATAGGGCGCGCGGTCGATTCGATGGGCTGGGCGACACAATCAAGAGGGTCAAAGCGGGGGCGGGAATCCTCAAGCGGAAAGGCGGCAACAGCCGGGGCGGCGGGAAAGGCGGAGCTTGGCGATATTCCTCACGGGGATTGCCCGTGAATCGGGGCGGGGTAACCCTGATTCCTATCGTAGACCTCCAGAATTCTTGACTCAGGGCGCCATGTCGGGCTTCCTCTTTCACGTAGGCCACAATCGCCCTCCCCGACGATACCCGCCGCAAAGGAGCCTCCCACCCATGCATCCAATCACCCAGAGCGCCGTCGTCTGCCTTCGCACCGCGGCCGGAAAACACCCGGTGGGATTCCCAGCCACTGTCTCCCGAATCACCCCGGGAGGCATCCGTCTCAGGGTGGATCACAACCCGGGCATCCCAGTCCATCTCCTGTTTCGCCTGAATCAGTTCGTCGACATTTTTCTCTCCATGCCCGGTCCCCGGGGGGAAGTCCATACCCGCGGCCTTCTTCAGGGCATCGCCACCGAACTCGCCGGCGTGGACAACAACTCCATCCTGCTCGACCTCGACTTCCCCGCGTTTAGCCCAATGGAGGAAGAAGCGCTGAGGGATTCCAATCCGTTGGCGGTGGTTTTTTGAAGCAGAATTGCCTTGGTTTTCATCTTAAGGATATTTCGGCATTCCAGCTTCTGTTTTTCCTAATTGACGATTGACGCAATCAGCCTTCCCCGCCGGGCTTTGTTTTAGTCGGTGAGCCCGGCCTCGCGGAGCGTTTCCCTCGCGCGGGTGCGCCAGGCCTGCGTGGCCTCGAACTCGGCATTGGGAGTTAGCGCCGCTGCGTTCGATTCCGCGAGTCGCTCCGTGATGATTCCGGCGATGTGCTCCGCGCCGGCGGGGCGGAGGTGGATCTCGTCCAGCAGCAGGTCGTCGACGGGCATCGGGTTGGCCCGGAGTTCCGTATAGACATCGAGCAGCGCGATGCCGTTGGCCTCGCAGAATTCGAGTAGCCGTTTCTGGGGCGCGAGCCGCGCGGGATCGGCGGACTCGAACTGGTAGCGCGTGGGGAAGGCGACCACGACGAGGGGGATGCCTTTCTCCCGGGCGAGGTCGCGCGTTGCGACGAGGTGGGAGAGCGCCTCCCGCCAGCCCTCGGCGATCTCCGGCGGCGGGGGATCGATGAACATGTTCCCGATCTGATAGACACCGGGCGGGGCGATGCTCTTCAACTGGAATCGTATATACACGCTCTCGATCGCGCAGAAGGCCGCGCTATGGCGGACCAAATCCTTGAGCGGAGTCAGGAACGTGCGCTTGCCGAAGTAGCCGCTCGCGCCATAGCGCCGCATGTTCAGGTAAGGCTCATAGATGTCGTTCAGCACGAAGGACACCAAGATCAAGTCGGGCTTCGCCGCGAGGCCGCGATGACGCAGCAGGTGGTGGTAGGAGAACTGATTGTAGCCCTCCGCCGCCGCGTTGATCACGTGCCACTTGGCCCCCGGCGCGCGCGCGGCCAGGTCGTCCTCCATGTAGCGCGTCACGGTTTCATCCTGTGCCACGCGATAGCCAAAGACCACAGAGTCGCCGAGGAAGAGGATGCGTTTTTCGTTGGGTGCTTTCACGGTGGGGAGCTCGGGGCTGCGAAAGCCGAGCGAGTTGGTCTTCACGAGTTGGTCGTTGGACCACACGGTCTCCGCGGAGGGGCGGAGTTCCCACTCCATCTCCAGATCCGTGTCGCGATAGGGATTCGGCGGAAAGGGCTTCGCGCCCAGAAGCCGCGCGCCGCCCTCGATCGCGAGGAGCAGCGTCAGGAGAATCGCGCCGGAGAACAGGACCTTGCGCCGCGTGCCGATGCGGCGGCGGGGCCTCGCGCCTTCTGCCCGTTCCCCGTTACCCATTCCCGATTCCCTCCCTAGAACTGCCTGAAATAGCGCGAGCGGTCCGCGGGTTCCTCGCGCGGCTCCCAGTATGTCGCGGCGGCGGGGTCTTTCTTCAGCTTCAGGGGATCCTTTCCCATCGCGCGCACCAGCCATCCGATCGGCGTGATCACCAGAAAGTAGGTGAACGCCAGGATCGTGTGGGAAATCACGAAGGCGATGGGAAACGTGAGGTATATCCATCCGACAAACACGGGCCGCATCGCGCGCGGGCGCAGAATACCGACGACGCCAACGATGGTGAGCACCGCCACGATCACGGCGGCGGCAATCCACCAACCGTGGCGCCAAATCATCAGCGCGCCGAGCAGCAGCGAGAACGGCGGAAGGATCCACGCGAACTGGCGCAGGAGGCGCTCCGGCGGATTGCGGTCGATCTTGAGCAGTGCCATCAGTCGATCCCCGCCGTGGCCAGATACTTGTCGATGGCCTTCTGGTCCACCGCGCCCTGATCCTCCTTCAGCATCACGCAATCCTCCACCACCAACACGTCCATGTGCGTCGCCATGAAGCAGCGATACGCGTCCTCCGGCGTGCAGACGATGGGCTCCCCGCGGATGTTGAAGCTGGTGTTGATGACGATGGGACAGCCGGTCTTGCGCCCGAATGCCTCGATCAGTCGGCGGTATCGCGGGTGGGCGTTGTCGCCCACGGTCTGGATGCGGGCCGAGTTGTCCACGTGGGTCACGGCGGGGATGCTGGAGCGGATGCTCCTGAGCTTGTCGAGCCCGCGCAGCGCGGCGTCCTCGGGGCGCGGCGCGACAAGGTGCTCCGCGCGGACGTCGGCGACCTGAAGCATATACGCGCTGTCGTGGCGCGCGTCGATGTCGAACCACTCGGCGGAGCGCTCCCTGAGCACCGACGGCGCGAAGGGGCGGAACGACTCGCGGAACTTGATCTTCAGGTTCATGGTCGACTGCATCTCGCGGTTGCGGGGATCGCCGATGATGCTGCGTCCACCCAGCGCGCGCGGACCGAACTCCATGCGGCCCTGCACCCAGCCGACGACCTTGCCCGCGGCCAAAAGCTCCGCCACCCGCTCCACCAACTCGTCCTCGCCGTGGGTTGTATAGACAGCTCCCGCCGCGTCGAGCGACTTGCGCGCGCTCTCGGGCGAGGCGGAGTAGCCCAACATGCTGCCGCGCTGGGCATCGGGCTTCGCGGGAACCCGCGGCTTGCCGAGAAGCTGGTGCCAGATGAACAGCGCCGTCCCCAGCGCGCCGCCCGCGTCGCCGGCGGCGGGCTGGATCCAGACATTCTCGAAGGGGCCCTCGCGCAGGATCACGCCGTTGGCGACGCAGTTGAGCGCGACGCCACCCGCCAGGCAAAGGTTCCGCGAGCCCGTCGCCTTGTGAGCGTGGCGCGCCAGGCGCAGCATCGCCTCCTCGGTCACGGCCTGGATGCTCGCGGCCAGGTCCATCTCGCGCTGGGTCATGGGGCTCTCGGGCTTGCGCGGCGGCCCGCCAAACAGTGCGTCGAACTTCGGCGACGTCATCGTCAGGCCCGTGTGGTAGTTGAAATAGCTCATGTCCAGCCGGAAGGATCCATCCGGTTTCAGTTCGATGAGCTTTTCCAGGATTACATCGCGATAAATCGGCTCGCCGTATGGCGCCAGGCCCATCAGCTTGTACTCGCCGGAGTTCACCCGGAATCCGCAGAAGTAGGTGAACGCGGAGTAGAGCAGTCCCAGCGAGTGTGGGAACGAGATCGTGTGCGTCAGGAGCACGTTGTTGCCGCGTCCGTGGCCGAGGCTCGACGTGGCCCATTCGCCGACGCCGTCGAGCGTGAGGATCGCGGCCTCCTCGAATGGCGAGGGGAAGAACGCGCTGGCGGCATGGCTCTGGTGGTGCTCGGGATAGACGAAGCGCTTTGTATAGACGCCGCCCAGCGCCGCGCGCATCTCGCGGTTCAGGTGGAGCTTCTGCTGGAGCCACACCGGCAGCGCCATCAGGAACGCCTTGTATCCACGGGGCGCCACGCCGACCCACGTGTCGATCAGGCGCTCAAACTTGACCAGCGGCTTCTCATAGAATCCCACCAGGTCCAGATCGCGTGCCGCGATGCCGGCCTCGGCCAGGCAATACTTGATCGCGCGGCTCGGAAACGCGGCGTCGTGCTTGATGCGCGTGAAGGCTTCCTCCTGGGCCGCCGCCACAATTTCCCCGTCAACCACCAGGGCAGCGGCGGAGTCGTGGTAATAGGCTGAGATCCCGAGGATAGCGGTCATGGCGAGTTGTCAGGCTTTCCCACGGGCGACGGGAACGGCAATGGAATCTTCCGGGGCCGGGATCAATTCCCCGCGACCGGTTTCTCCGCCGCTACCGGCGGGGCGCCCTTCTCGGCCAGCAAAGTGGCGACGCCGTCATATAGTGCATCCAGCTCGCCCGAGGAGCGCGTATGCCCGTTGCAGAGGAACGAGAACGCGAACTGCTCGCCATCGGCGGACTTCACGTAGCCGGAGAGAGCCCGCACGTTGGAGATGAGCCCCGTCTTGCCGCGCATGTTCCTGGCCAGCGGGCCCTTGCCGCGGTTCCTCAGCGTGCCCTGCTCGCCCGCCACGGCCTGCGCCTCCCACCAGAAGTCCTTGAATGGGCCCTTCAGCATCTCCTCGTAAACGCGAACCAGCACGGCGGGGGAGACGTAGTTGTAGCGCGACAGGCCAGATCCATCGGAATACTGGTACTCATCGGGCTCGACGCCGATTGTCGCCAGCGCGTCTTGGATCGCCTTGCGACCGTTGGAAAAGGTCCCCTTCGCGGCGGCCTTCTGCCCCTGGGCATAGATCATCGTCTCGGCATACATGTTCTGGCTGCGCTTCATCAACCCCATGAGGATCTCGGAGAGTGGCGGAGACTTTTGGGTCACGATCACCGGCAGGTTTTCGCGCCGCTGGGCCCACCCTTCCACCGCGTCGCAATCCACCGCGTCGCCCCTCACGGTGATGCCCTCGGCCTCCAGGGTTTCCTTCAGCACCCACACATACCACAGCGTGGGATTGGTGATCGTGGGGGTTTCCTCCACGGCGGGCCCGCCGGCCTTCACGCGGCCAGATATCGTGATCTCGTTGGAGAAATGGGGGCGGCTCATCTCGATGGAGTTCCGCCCGTCGGCCACCACTTCCAGCTTGTTGATCAGCTTGAAGTAGCTGCTGGGCACGTTGGGGGTCAGCGTGACTTCCCCGCCGACCTCGGCGGGTGGGGTGATGGTGATGTCGATGTAGTTCTCGTTGAGCGTCAGTGGGCCAAATTCCGCATAGTACCACGGCGTCAGATCGTCAAACGGCCATCCGTTCCCGGTGTGGCTGTCGCTCCATGCATCGTCGTCGCCGATGATGCTGCCCGATATCGTGGTGATGCCGCGTTCCTTCAGCTTGTCGGCCCACTGGCGAAAGACATCGCGGGAGTCCTTGTGAAAGCGCGTGTACAGGGTTGGATCGCCGTTGCCGATCACCACCAGATCGCCATCCAGCGTGTCGCCCTTGATCTCTCCGGTGTGGCTCACCACCGTATCGAAGGTGAAATCAGGCCCAAGGTTGATCAAGGCCGAAGCGGTGGTGAGGATCTTCTGGTTGGAGGCCGGCATGAAGAGGCGCTCTGCGTTGCGCTCATAGAGCACCTTGCCGGTGTCGAGCGACTTGATCAGCACGCCAAAGTGGGCATTCGCGAAATTGGCGTCGTCGAAACGGGCGCCGATCTCGCGGGCCAGGGCCTCCGTCGCCGCGTCCGCCGCTGTGATTGCAGTCGGCGCGGTAGCCACCGGGCCACGATGCGAGGCGCATCCCGCGGTCAGTAGGAGCCCAAGGACGAGTCCAGATTGAATCGCTTTCAGCATCGCAATCACTCCCCGTTAAAGAGGTTCTCGGTACCACGCGAATAGGAATCCTAGCGTGTCCGAAGCGGGGAACAATACGATTCAGGCGACTTTGGGTGGGAAATGGGCGTGATCCGCCACCTCGCGAATCCGGATTTCCGCATCGCCGAGGGACTCAATAACCAGCTTGTCCCGGGATGAGGAGCGGAAGCGGCCCGTCGCCCCCAGAACGTAGTCGCTGGCGTCGTTGCTGCGCGTGATCCAGATCGCCCCCGAGTCCACCACGATCTCGATCCCACCGGCAGACGCGGGCAGGGCCACGACCTCGCCGGGCGTCAAGCGCAGGCGGGCCGCGCCGGATGCAACCAATGGGACTCGGGTACACAGGGAAATTGCCGACATGATGGGAGCCCTCCTGGACTCCGGGAGGAGCCTATCCATGCCTCCTCTCCGTGAAAAGACCCAGACGGCGAATTTTGGAACCAGTACAGTTTGCGACCACTTGACTGTTGTACTCCTTATGGTCCTACACTGTGCTGGTCCCGCAGCCCGTCCGTTTCTTTTTGCCGTTTCTCCCTCATCCCTCCACCCTCATCCCTTTCTGCAAGGAGTTCCCCATGAGCCTCGCGATGCATCGCGGCCCCAAGGCTGCCGAAGAAACACTCTATGCCGACGTGGCGCGCCGGATCGAGAGCCTCATCGAGGATGGGACGTTCGGCTCCGGCGACAAGGTTCCCTCCGTGCGCCGCCTTGCGATCCAGTTCCGCGTTAGCGTCACGACGGCGGTGCAGGCCTACCGGTTGCTGGAGAACCGCGGCGTCATCGAGGCGCGGCCCCAGTCGGGCTACTACGTCCGCCCGCGCCTGACGCGCGCGGCGGCTCCCGCTCCGACGGTGAGGCGCATGCCGCTGGAGCCCGCGGGCGCGACGCGCGTGGAAAACCTGCTGATGCGCGTGATGGGCGATGACTCGAATCCCAACCTGGTCCCGCTCGGCAAGGCGGTGCCCAATCCGTCGCTGCTCCCCACGGAAAAACTCAACCGCGCGATGGGCACGATGATGCGGCGCCATCGCGTGCTCAGCAACTCCTACGACACCCAGCCGGGATGCGAACTGCTCCGTGTGCAGGTTGCCAAGCGCGCGCTGTCCTCCGGATGCGTGCTGTCGCCGCGCGACATCATCACGACCTGCGGCGCCCAGGAGGCGATCGGCCTCGCGTTGCGCGCCGTGTGCAAGCCCGGCGACATCGTGGCGATCGACTCGCCCACCTTCTACGGGCATCTCCAGATGATCGAGGCGCTCGGCTATCGCGCGCTGGAAATCCCCCTCGATCCCCGCGAGGGCCCGCGCCTCGACGATCTCGCCGCCGCGATCAAGGCACACAAGGTCTCCGTGTTCCTCTGCATCACCAACTTCCAGAATCCACTCGGCTGCACCATGGGCATGGATGCAAAGCGTGAGATGGTGGAACTGCTCGAGCGCCGGGGCGTCCCACTCATCGAGGACGATATCTACGGAGACCTTCCCCACGGCGACCAGCGCCCCGGTGTCGCCAAGTCCTTTGACGCCACCGGCAACGTGATCCTCTGCTCGTCCTACTCCAAGACGCTCGCGCCCGGCTATCGCGTGGGATGGGTAGCGCCGGGAAAATGGTACCGCGAGATCAGCCGCCTCAAGACGCTGACCAACATTGCCACGCCGATGCCGACGCAGCTTGCCGTTGCCGACTTCCTGGAGAACGGCGGCTACGACCACCACCTGCGCAAGATCCGCCGCATCTACGCCCACCAGTGCGTCGCCATGGCGGCCGCCGTCGCGGAACACTTCCCCGCGGGCACGCGGGTTTCGTCTCCGACTGGCGGCTACGTGCTCTGGGTGGAGTTGCCCACGGGAACGGACACTCTGGACCTCTACGAGCGCGCCATCGCCGCGGGGATCGGCTTCGCGCCGGGGGCGCTGTTTGCGCCGGGAAACCGCTACCGCAACTGCCTGCGCCTCAACGCCGCCTTCTGGGACGACCGCGTTCGGGCGGCGATCGTCACGCTGGGGAGGATGGCGGGGCGGAGTTGAGACCGCAAGAATGGCAACGGGGCAACAGGCTGTGCGGTCCCGCACGCACCTGCTGCCCCATTTGCATACTGCCTCTACACGTCCTTGCTCGGGCCTACTTTCCCCCCACCGTCGACTTCCAGTGCCCATCCGCCTTCGTGACGTTGCCGGGCTCGTCCTTCACCCAGTCGGGCTTCGCGTCGGCCAGGAACGTCTTGTAGAAGAGGTAGAGGCGGCCGCCTGTCACCTTATAGTTCTTCGGATTGATAGCGATTTTCTCTCCCGTGACCATGGCAGTGGCGCACCATCCGCCATAGGCGGGGGCGTACTTCGCGGGGTCGGCGGCAAACTTGGCGCGGTTGGGCGCGCTGGCGAATTGATAGGTAACGCCCTTGTACTCCGACGTCAAATCGGCGGCGCCCATCGTGGGGCCCCCGGCGCCGAAGTATGCCACCGGATCGTAGCCACCGATGGCGGCTTCGCCTGCCTTCGCGTTGGCGTGGCTAAGCTCCGCCCCGCCCGATAGGTCCGCCACCTTCTTCTTCAGGCTGTTGAATGCATAGCGGTCGGAATTGTTCTTCCCAACATAGCGAAAAACCTCCTGACCCGTGCCATCCAGCAGGACGAGGGCCGGGAAGTGCACCACCTCGCCGTGGAACTCATAGCCATCGGGAATCGCAAGGGTCTTTGCCAGCGCCGCATCCGGATCGCGAAAGATCGTCGGCGCCCCTTCGCCAAGTTGTCCGGCCCACTTCGCAATATCGTCGGGGGCGTCGGGCTTGATGAAGACCTGGGTCACGCCCGCCAGCTCGTCAGCGCGCTGGGAAACCTCGCGCGTGTGCTTGATGCAAATGGGGCACTCCGTCTTGAGGAGGAAGTGAAGGGCCACATACTTGCCCTTCTGCTCAGAAAGCTTGAAGGACTTCCCGTCGTGAGATTGCAGGGTGAAGTCCGCCACCGGCTCGGCGGAGAATGCAAAACTGGCAAGGCAGAGCACGGCGGTCGCCGTGAGGGCATTCAAGGAAAGACGGGGCATGGAGGGTGTCACTTTCAGGAATTAGCACTAGTCTACTCCCTCCAGAGCGGCTTCAATACCAAAAGTCTCGCCTAGTTGTAATAGTCTGTCGGCGTAATGAACGGGCTGGCCGCCGTTCCATCCACGCTCATGCGGATCGGCTGCTTTGAAGCCTCCCACGTGGTCACGTCCACGGTGTCGCCCGCGACCAGCCTCGTCCTCAGGATGTCTGAATAGACAAGCGGCTGGCTCGGCGCGACCTGCACGCGCTGTGTCACGTCGTCCTCGCGGAGGATATACACCTCTGCGGAACCGTTCACCACGCCCTGGCCGTCCTTGTTGATGAACAGGCAGGTTGCCTCGCTGATGGCGATGCCGGTGATGGGATTGGACCTCCCATCCTGTCTCAGCCGCGCAAGGAAGGCCAGGGTCCTTCCCATGCGGTCGCGATTGCGGAAGTGCGAGTCGGTGATCACATTGCGAAGGAGCGGGAAGTCCAGAAAGTCGTCGGAGATATTGATCCGGTTGGTAAACGGATTGGCGATCGCCTGGGCGCTGGTGACGCTGCCGACCCCGTCGGGATCATAGACGAACTGCCCCATCACGGCGAGGCCCGCGGATGTCCCCCCCACGACACCGCCGCGCGCATGGCAGGCGTGGATGGCGTCCTCGCTGCGCGTGTCCTTCCACGCGTTCACGTATTCCGACTGGTCGCCGCCTGCCATCCAGATCAGCTCAGCGGTGTTCAGCACCCACGCGGCATAGTCGGAATTGGCCTTGGCCGGCGTGTCGAGCATCATGGTCTCGACGGAATTCGGCTTCAGGGGACCGGTGACCATGTTGTAGAGGTAGTCGTTGTATCCGTCGGCGCCGGAGGTGCGGATGATCACGATGTCGCCGCCGTTCACCACCGGATAGGCGCGCTGGGAGAAGCCGGAATCGACATCGGTCCCGCCGCCCATCAGCAGCAGGCCCGGCCCGCCCGTGGCTTTGTTTGGCGAGTCGCCCGGATCGCCCGTCACATAGACCACCAACTCCGGCGGCTTCGTGGGTCTATCGCCGAAGTCAGCCGGCGGACCCAGGATGCTCCAGTCGTCCGCGGCGCAGGGCGCCGCCAGCATCCCGATCATCGCGGCAAGCGTTCGACGTTTCATGGCGCCCCTCAGTCGTAGAAGTTGGCGGGCTCGATATAGGGCGGCGCCGTCGTGCCGTCGATGTTCAGGCGGAGGGGCTCCTTGGAACTCTTCCTGGTGAGCAAGTGGAAGGTGTCCCCCGCGACGAGCTTCGTCCTCAGGACGCCTGTATAGACAAGCGGCTTCCCCGGCTCCACCTGCACGCGCCGGGTCTGCTCGTCCTCCGCCAGGATGTACACCTCCTGCAGGCCATCGACCACGCCTTGGCCATCCTTGTCGATGAAGAGCGACGTCTTCTCGCTGATGGCGATGTTCGTGATGGTCTCCGTGCGTCCCTCCTGGCGGAGCCTCGCCATGAACGCAAGAGAGCGCCCCATGCGGTCGCGGTTGCGGAAGTGGGAATCGGTAATGTAGCCGCGCAGCAGCGGGAGGTTCAGGAAGTCGCCGGATATATTGATCCGCTCGTCGTAGGGATTCAGGATCGAGTCCTCGCCGGCGGCGCTGCTCGTCTCGTCGGGGTCATAGATGAATTCGCCGATTACCGCCAGCCCGGCGGAAGTGCCGCCAAGCAGCGCGCCGCCCGCATAGGCTTCCTCGATGGCCTTGTGCGACCGTGTGCCCTTCCAGGCATTCAGATAACGCGACTGGTCGCCGCCAGCCATCCAGATCATTTCGGCGTTCTTCAGCGCCCACACCGCATAGTCGGAATTCGCCTTCTCGGGGGAATCGAGCATGATGGTCTCCACTGAATGAGGCTTCAGTGGCCCCTCCACCAATTCGTCAAAGAAGC
>JBBQYG010000123.1:0-12439 GCA_038208905.1 Candidatus Sumerlaeia bacterium
GGGATGACTCTCAACCGCATTCCTATTCCGCGGGGGCGGTCTGCGACTCGAAGTAAACGTCCTTCTGAAGATCCCCGCCCGTTCCCATCCGGGCGAAAACGATGGGGAAGGGGAAAAACCCTCTCAGGTGGGCCCCCGCGCGCTTGTCGAAGATCATGCGCTGGCGCATGAAATACTGATCGAAAGTCTGGGCAAAGGCGAACTCGGGGATCGACTGACCTTCGGCGTCCTGGAGTCCCCGAATGCGAACGAGGAGGAGGGGGTAGGAACCATCCTTGCCGAGGAGGGCGACGTCATACTCCCAGATGCTCTCGTCCAGGGGAATACGGTGGATGCGGTCCTCCAGCGCGATTGGGGCGACGATTCCACGGGCGCGGTCCACCTGGGTCAGGCCGCGGAGGCCCGCATCGCCATCGAGTGCCGCCTTCCACTCGCCGGGCAAGTTCGCGGTGTAGATCCCCGGGACATCGGGATTCATCGGCCATATCGCGGCGTTGCCAAGGACGCATTCGGCGTCCCAAATGTAGCCGTTGCGGTCGGAAACACGGTGTATCAACCCGACGACATCGGCCTCGCCGGACGACGCGGTCCGCTCCAGCACGCCGAGCCGAAGCGCCATCTTGATATCGCCGTCCTTCACAAACAGCCGCCCGCCGGCCTCCGCGGGGAACCATGTCTCGGTGGGGCTCGTCACGGTGATGGGAAACCACGGCGCAAACCGACCGGGGGATGCGGTAACCCGGGGAGTGGGAGTAGCAGCGCCCGGATCGACGGGCGGCGCCGCCGCAGGCCGCTTGATGGCGTAGATTGCGCCAAGCATTGCGAGCAGCGCCACAAAGGCCAGCAGGGAAACGACGCCGGATTGGTTCTTGGAATCGGACACGCGGGAAAGCAATCCTCCACTCGTTGAAACGCCCCGCAGACTGTGGCGGGCGCGTGTTGGTAGCCACACATGCCCCATGGGCTCAAGGAATTACGGACAACCGGCGCCGTTGTCCTTGTCCCGGAGCGCCAAGCCCCCAAGCCTGAAAAGCTCGATGGCGCGCCATCCCCGCGGTCGCAAAAGTCATTTCTTTTCGTAGGATCCGGAGAGCACTGGATGTTCGACAAGACGGTCGTAAACCTGAAGCGCGAGCCCGACTATGTGGACAGCCCGCTCCCCGTGGTGGACGAAAGCCGCTTCACGACGCCGCCTACCCCGGGTGCTCCCTTGCGCGAGCCGAATAAGGAGTGGGTGGAGTCAACCTTGGCGGGGATGACGCTTGAGGAGAAGATCGGCCAGCTCCTGATGACGTCACAGAATGCCAGCCCCGAACGGCAAGTCGGCGAGCACCACGTTGGCGGGTTTATCTTTATCGGCAACGGCCAGAGCGCCGCCGCCGTGGTGGCGGAAGTCAACCGGCTGCAGGCGATTTCGCGTATTCCGCTGTGGTTCGGCATCGACTCCGAGGCTGGCGTAGGCGCGCGTATCGCCGACGCGACAATGCTGCCGATGCTGATGGCATTTGGCGCGGCGGACGATCCGTCGCTGATGGAGGCGGCAGGGCGTATCACCGCGCGCGAGTCCCAGGCGCTGGGACTGCAAGTGACGTTCGGTCCGGTGCTGGACGTGAACACCGAACCGCGCAACCCCATCGTCTCCACGCGATCGTGCTCCGATTCGCCGGATCGCGTCGCGCGCAACGCCGCGGCATTCGTGCGCGGAGCCCGGGCGGAGGGAGTCCTCTGCACCTTCAAGCACTATCCCGGGCACGGCGCCTCGGCGGGCGACAGCCATAGCATGCTCCCCTCGATTGATGCCACGATGGAGGAGTTGGAAGAAGTCCACCTGCGCCCCTATCGCGAATTGATCGCAGAGAGCGAGGTGGACATGGTGATGACGTCGCACCTTTGGTTTCCCGCCGTCCACCCCGAGACCCCATGGCCCGCGACCCTTTCCGGTACGTTCAACACGAGTATTCTGCGCGAGCAGCTTGGCTTCGATGGCCTTATCGTAAGCGACGCCATCGAGATGACCGGCGTGGCGCAGGCGGTCCCCGATCTGAGTGAGCGGGCCGTCCGTGCGGTTGAGGCTGGCGTCGATATCATCATCGGCACGGAGGACTTGGGCGCCGCCGCGCGGGGAATCCATGACGCGGTGGAAAGCGGGCGCCTATCGCCTAATCTCATCGACCGCTCGACGCGCCGGGTGCTGACTGCAAAGAGCCGCGCGGGACTGCCGGAGCGCCGCTTCGTTTCCCCCGATGCGTGGCGCAATGTCCTCAACAGCCCCGTGCACCGGGAGATCGTCCGCGAGGTCTGCCGACGAGCCATCACTTGGGCGAAGAATGATCTGGGGGCAGGGGCGGTCCTCTCACCCGGAGAGAATATCCACGTGGTGACGCTGCTGGGGAGTCAGAAGATATTCTATCGCTTCCCCGCGACGCCGTTCCACGCCATACTGGACGCGGCAATTCCGGGCCTCACGAAGCATGTGGTTTCCCAGGTGGCGACCGAGGCCGATGTGGAGCAAATCGCGCTCGCGACGGCGGGGGCGGACAAGATTGTGGTGCTTGGGTACGATTGGTACGCGATCCACCCCGCCAATCAGGTGGCAATGGTTAATCGCCTGACGGAAGGGCCCGCTCCGGTGATCTATGTGGGGTTCGGAGCGCCCTATCACCTGCTCCAGATTCCCGGCGTGGCGGCGTTCCTGTGTGGCTATGCCACCATCGCCGCGATGCAGGAGACCGCGGCGGAGGTCCTGCTGGGACGCCGAATCGCGCCGGGCACGTTGCCGGTGAGCCTGTACCCCTCCATGTCACCCGCCTAGCGGGCGGCCCGCCCGCTTACTCCTTGCACACGTCCGCGGAGGGCCGGATTCTCCGCGCACTCTTTGGAGGCCCGATGACCTTCCTTCTAGCCGCCGCGGCAGTCGCCGAAGCGCCCGAAAACCCCCTCTGGAATCCCGGGATGCACGCCTACTGGGCTGTCGTCGCGGCGATCTTTGGATTGTTTCTAGGGTCCTTCTACAACGTTTGCATTTACCGCATTCCCGCTGGCCTTTCGATCAACAACCCGAAGCGAAGCTTCTGCTATCGCTGTGGATCGATGATCGAGTGGCTGGACAACATTCCCGTCCTGAGCTACTTGATCCTGCGTGGCCGGTGCCGCAACTGCGGGGCGTCGTTCAGCCCGCGTTACATGATTGTGGAATTGCTGACCGGGGGGCTGTTCCTGTGGACGTTCCTCTCCTTCAATCCCACGGCCGACGAGCCGTTCCGCATCGAGACGGTGTGGTTCATGGTCTTTGCCAGCCTCTTGATCATCGGCACCTTCACCGATCTGGATACATGGATAATCCCCGATGGCATCACCATCGGCGGAACCGTGGCCGCGCTGGTCGCAGCGGCGGTGATCGGCGTATTCGATGCCGTGCCGCTGCTCTCGCTGTATGGTCCGTTTCCTGTGATCAGACTGCACGAGGAGGGCGGCGACGGGTTCCTGATGTTACTCGCGCTACTGAACGGGCCGATTCGGCTGGGCCTGGATGCGGCGACCTTCCAATGGTGGGAGCCGCTGGCGAACTCTGTGATCGGCGCGGTGTTTGGTCCGGCGCTGCTCTATGGGATCGCCGTCGGGGGAAAGTTCATTTTCCGCAAGGATGCGATGGGAATGGGCGACGTGAAGCTGTTCGCCCTGATCGGCGCGAGCCTGGGCATCACGGGGAGCCTCGTCACGCTCTTCCTGGCCTGCGTCTTCGGCGCAGTCGCGGGCGGGATCGGCGTGCTGGTTGGCCGCGTGAAGAGCGCCCCTAGCTTTGTCTTGCAGGAGGGTCCACGCAGCCTACCACCTCGCGATGAACCGCCCCCCGGGGTCACGGAGGCGGATCGCGATGTGCGCAAACTGGCGGCGCTGGGCCAGATGATCCCGCGCGGCAAGTCGGTTCATCATCTCCCCTTTGGTCCGTGGATTGCCTTGGGAGCGTTGGTGGTGGTGCTGTTCCGTAATGATGTGCATTGGTTGATGATGAAATGGATGTCGTGAGGCGGGGAGTAGCAGGGAGCGGCAGGGAAATGCAGGGGAAGGGCGGGACAGCGATGAGTGATCGGGAACAGTCACGGCATTTGGTCTCGGGCCCCACGCGGCTGGTGGGGGTGATGGGGTGGCCGGTGTCGCATTCGCGGTCGCCGGGGATGCACAACGCGGCTCTCAGCGCGGCGGGGATCGACGCGGTCTATGTGCCGTTGCCCGTGTCGCCGGATCGCCTCGCGGAAGCGGTGGCGGGGCTGAAGGCGCTGGGATTCGTTGGCAGCAACGTGACGATCCCCCACAAGGAGGGGGTCGCGGCGCTGATGGACGAGTTGACCGAGGAGGCCCGCCTGATCGGCGCGGTGAACACGATCCGTGTGGAGCCGGACGGCAGCCTGACGGGTCACAACACGGATTGCATCGGCGCGGTCGCTGCGCTGGAGCGTGATGGCACGTCGATACGTGGGAAGACGACGATAATCATCGGCGCCGGCGGGGCGGGCCGCGGCGTGGCGGCGGGATGCGCCCTGGCGGGTGCCGCGCGCGTGGTCGTGCTGAACCGGACCGCGGATCGGGCACGCGCGGTTGTGGAGGAGTTGGCTGGTCACTCGCGCCTGTCGGCAGGAACTGAGTGGCATCATGGGACGCTGGGCAGTGCGCTGCCCGGGGGTCTGAATTGGACCGACGTGGACGCCGTTTTCCAGATGACGAGCCTTGGCATGAAGGACAACCGCGAGATCCCGCTGGACCCCGCCATCCTTCCGCCGGGGTGCCACGTTCTTGAAGGGGTTTACGTTCCACTCGAAACGCCCTTCCTCTCCGCGGCCCGCGCGAAGGGGTTGCGTACCACGGATGGGTTGGCGATGTTGCTGGAACAGGGTGCCGCCTCGTTTGCCTTCTGGTTTGGCGTGGCGCCGGACCGCGAGGCGATGCGGCGAGCCCTTTCTCCCGCGGGATAGGGTATCGCGGGCGACCCCACAGGAGACCCTAAATCGATGTCCCAGCGCTGCGTGTCGCTCCTTGGCCCCATGGGGGCCGGAAAGTCGTCGGTTGGCAAGAACCTGGCGGAAATGCTCGGCTACCAGTTCGTCGATACCGACGCGCTCATCGTCAAGCGGGCCGGGAAATCCATTTCGGCGATCTTCGAAGAGTCTGGCGAGGATGGCTTCCGCAAGCTGGAGGGCGAAGTCATCGCCGGGCTTGCGGGCTCCAAGAACCTGGTGATTGCCACGGGCGGTGGCGCGCTGCTGGACCCACAGAACCGACACGTCTTCACGGTACTTGGTCACACCATCTATCTGAAAGCGAGCGCGCGCGAACTCTATCAGCGTATCAAGAACGACACATCGCGCCCGCTGCTCCAAAAAGCCGCCGATCCCAAGGCGGAGGTCGCCCGACTGCTTTCGGAGCGCGCCGCCTTCTATGAGGAGGCCGACATCGTGGTGGATACCGAGGACTTGAGCGTGGAGGAAGTGACCGACGTGCTCATCGACGAGTTGGCAAAGCGAACGGTGGATGGATGATCGCGGGAAAGAATCGCCCGGCCACCTCGCGGGCATCCTTCTCGCATTGCTGGCGATGCTGGTCGCGGGATGCGGGATTGGTCCCCGCCCGGTGGCCGCGACAACTCTCCCGTGGAAACAGGTGCGTACGATGAAGCTCTCCAACGGCCTGACGCTTGCCGTTCAGCAGGACAACACCATCCCCCTTGTGACGATGGACATGTGGGTCCGCGTGGGAAGCGGCGACGAGCCCAGCGAGATCGCGGGCGCGAGCCACTTCCTGGAGCACATGCTCTTCAAGGGAACCGAGCGCCTTCCCGTGGGCGAGTACGACCGCCGCGTGGAGGGCGCGGGAGGCTATCTCAACGCCGCCACGTCCTATGACTATACGCACTACTACGTGACGGTGCCCAGCGAGCACTTCGAGGCGATCCTCGAGGACTTCGCCGACGTGATGACCGGGAGTAGCATCGCGACCGCCGAGGTGGAGAGCGAGCGCCAGGTGATCCTGGAGGAAATCCGCCGGAAGAACGACAACGCGATGGGCTTCCTCTTCGACGAGGCGATGCCCGCGCTGTATGGCTCGGGCCCCTATCGCCACACGGTGCTGGGGAGCAGCGAAACCGTCGCGGCGATTTCGCGCGACACATTGGCGGAGCACTATCGCCGCTTCTACACCGCGGATAACATGTACCTCTCGGTTGTGGGCGCTGTCGATCCCGAGGCAGTTCGCGCGCGGGCGGAATTGGCATTCTCTCGAATGAACACGACGCGCGCGCCGTGGCGCGATGCGGCGCCGGGGACGAATTTTGCCGCGCCCGCAAGCCGCCTGCTTCCGCGCGAATGGAACGAGGCCTATTTCCTTCTCGCGTTTCCCGGCCCCGCCGCGGGCGCGACGGCGCGCGATATGGCGCTGGCGGACCTTGCACAGACGGTCCTTGGCGGCGGGCGAAGCTCCCGCCTCGTGAAGTCCCTGCAGGAGCAGAAGGGCATCGTCAGCAGCATCGGCGCCTACCTTCCCACCAATCGCAATCCCGGGCCGATCACGATCTATGGCACTTGCGAGCCGGAGCGCCTGGACGAGGTGCGGACGGAGATTTTCAACGAGCTTTCCCGCCTGCGCGAGGGTGGCCTGAAAGGCGACGAGATGAAGCGCGTCCGCCGCCTCGCGCTCAACTCCCACCTGTTCTCCCTTGAGTCCAACGCGGGGCGCGCTTCCACGGCGGGATACTCGCTGGCGATGCTCGGCAACCTGTCGCTGCTGACCGAATACGAGGACCTGCTCCGCTCCATCGGCGAGAGCGAGGTGGAGGATTTCCTTCGCAAATGGCTGGTGGAGGAAAGCGCCTCCTTTGTGGTGACGGCCCGCCCGGAGCGCGTCGCGCCGAAATGAGAATGCTGTTTGCCGCGCTGCTGATGGCGGCGCTGGCGCTGGGCGGCGCCGGGTGCGCGCGCGCCTACCGCGACTATGGCGAGGCACCCGCCCCCCCGCCGCCCCCCACAACCGAGAGGAACCACGACGTGACGATTCACACGTTTTCCAATGGCCTGACCCTGATCCATCGCCGCTCCGCCGCCAATGCCATCGCGGGAGTTTCAACGTATATACACACGGGCGCCAGCGAGGACGACGCGCGCGACGCGGGCCTGACCAACCTGATGATGCGCACAATGCAGAAGGGGACCACGAGCCGCAGCGCCGAGGAAATCGCCGAGCAGCTCGCCCTTCTGGGCGCGGGGCTCGGCACGTCGGCGGGCCAGGATTTCTGCAAGGTCTCGATCCAGTGCCTGACCGAAGACCTTGGCCCCGCAATGGAGATTTTCGCCGACGTGCTGCTGAACGCGACGTTTCCCGACTCGGAGCTGGAGCTCGAGCGCAAGAAGGTCCTCGCCAGCATCCGCATGGGGCAGGACCAGAACAGTGTAGTGGCGTCGCGGCGCCTCAACCGCGAGCTGTTTGGCGAGCACGCCTATGGCCGCCCCGTGGAGGGGCTTGCGGAGACAGTCCAGGCGCTCCCCCGGGCCATGATCGCCACGCGCCACCGCGCGTCGTTCCTGCCCGGCAACATGGTCATGGCGGTTGTTTGCAATGCGGAGTTCGAGGAAGTGCGGGCCATCGTGGAGGCCAATTTTCCAAAGGAGGCGCCCACGCCAAAGCGCCGCTTTACCGCCGACAAGATCATCGCACCATCGGCCAGCCGGACCGAGATCCTCAAGAACTCCGAGCAGGCTTTCGTGCTGCTGGGCGTGCGCCTGTGCGGGGAGGGCGATCCCGACGAGCCCGCCATCGAGGTGGCCTCGACGATTCTGGGCTCCGGCATGAGCTCGCGCCTTTTCAGCGAACTCCGCGACCGCCGCGGACTCGCCTACGCCGTGGGCGCCTATCCCGTGTTCCACCGCTATCAGGGCTACCTTGCCGCCTACATCGGCACCAAGCCCGAGAACGCCACCCTGCGCCGGACGGAAAGCAAGAGCCACGAGGACCGACTGGCGGCGCTGGAGGAGCTTGGCTTCGCCGATCAGGCAGAGCGCCTGCGCGAGAGCGGCGACCGGGATTTCGAGGGGCGGCTTGCTTCCCTCGCCGAGGAAGGCCTCTGGAACGAGATCGAGCGCCTGCGCGAGTCGGCGGTGCTCCCAGAAGAACTGGAACGCGCCAAGAACTACATCGCCGGCGACTACCTCCGCTCCCACGAGAGGAACATGAACCAGGCCGGCTACCTTGCCTGGTGGCACATCACCGGCCGCGGCGTGGAATACGACGCCCGCTACCTGGACTCGATCCGCGCGGTGACATCCCGGGACATCATGCGGGTAGCCAACAAGTACTTCCTGGACCCGACGGCGGTGGTGGTCAGGCCGCCGGACGGCGCCGCAGCGGGGGCTGGCTCTCCCTGATCCCACTGCTCGCGATTCGGGCATGGGATTCATCGAAAAACCGCAATACCGGCTTGCCTCTCCCCCACCGCCCGGAGAGACTTTCCCGCTATACTGATGGGGGGCTCTGCGCCCCCGATTCTTCCCTCCACCAATCGTTCCGGAGACTCGCCGCCCGATGGATGAATTTCGCGAAAACATAAGTCCGATCGCCATCGAGGAGGAGATGCGCATCTCCTTCCTCGACTACTCGATGTCGGTAATCGTGAGCCGAGCCCTTCCCGATGTGCGGGACGGCTTGAAGCCCGTTCACCGCCGCATCCTGTACGCCAGCTACACGCGCGGATTCCGCTCCAATCGGTCGCCCTCCAAGTCTGCCAAGATCGTCGGCGAGGTGATGGGCAACTTCCACCCCCACGGCGACAGCGCGATCTACGACGCACTCGTTCGCATGGCCCAGACGTGGTCCATGCGCGTGCCGCTCATCGACGGGCAGGGCAACTTTGGCTCGGTGGACAACGATCCCGCCGCCGCCATGCGTTACACCGAGGCGCGCATGACCGCCGCCGGCGAGGCGCTGCTGCTCGACATCGAGAAGGACACCGTGGACCTGGTGCCGACCTATGACGGCAAGGAGATGGAGCCGTCGGTTCTTCCCTCCGCGTTTCCCAACCTCCTGGTCAACGGCTCCGAAGGCATCGCCGTGGGTATGGCGACCAAGATCCCGCCCCACAACATGGGCGAGGTGATCGACGCGCTGTTGATGTTGATCGACAATCCCAAGGCCACGATGGAAGAGGTCATGGTCAAGCTGCCGGGGCCGGACTTCCCCACGGGCGGCTATATCCTCGGGCGGGAAGGCATCAAGTCGGCCTATGCCACTGGACGCGGGCGCGTGGTGATGCGCGCGCGGTGCCACGTGGAGCAGCTTAAGAACGGCAAGGAAGCCGTGATCGTGACGGAGCTTCCCTATCAGGTGAACAAGGCCCGCCTGGTAGAGGACATCGCGATCCAAGTCCGCGAGAAGAAGCTGATCGGCATCACCGACGTGAACGACGAGTCGGACCGCGACGGCATGCGCATGGTGATCGAGCTTCGCCGAGGCGAGGAATCGCAGGTCATCATCAACAACCTGTACAAGCACACGGCGATGCAGACGAACTTTGGCGTGATCCTTCTCGCCATCGTGAACAACCAGCCGCGCTACCTCTCGCTGATGCGCATCCTGCACCTGTACATACAGCACCGCCGCGAGGTGCTGATGCGCGGCACGCGCTACGACCTCAACAAGGCCCAGGAACGCCTCCACATCGTCAACGGGCTCCTGATCGCGCTCGCGAACATCGACGAGGTGGTGAAGATCATCCGCGAGAGCAAGGACACGGACTCGGCCCGCGAGCGCCTGATGGAGCGCTTCCTCCTCTCCAAGCGCCAGACCGACGCGATCCTGGAGATGCGCCTGCGCACGTTGACCGCGCTCGAGGTTCACAAGCTCGAAGACGAGGCCAACGACCTGAGGGCGCGCATCACGGAGTACGAGGAGATCCTCGGCTCCGTGAAGCGCCAGTACGAGGTGATCCGCAAGGACCTCGTCGATACGAAGAAGAAGTTCGCCTCTCCGCGCCAGAGCGAGATCATCAACGATCCCGGCGAGATGACCGTGGAGGACCTGATCGCGGAAGAGCGCATGGTCGTCACGATTAGCCACATGGGCTATATCAAGCGCACGGAGACCAGCCTGTATCGCAAGCAGAAGCGCGGCGGAAAGGGCACCATCGGCGCGGAGACCAAGGACGAGGATTGGGTCGAGCATCTTTTCGTGGGCACCACCCACGACTACATCATGTTCTTCACCAACAAGGGGAAGGCCTACTGGCTAAAGGTGTGGGAACTTCCCCAGGGTGGCCGCGCCAGCAAGGGGCGCCCCATCGTCAACCTGCTGGAGGCGCTCGACAAGGACGAGAAGGTGGAGTCCGTCGTGTCGGTATCGGAGTTCAATCCCGACCTCTATCTGGTGTTCTGCACCAAGAAGGGTCAGGTGCAGAAGAACTCCCTCGAGCTGTATAGCAACCCGATGCGCAAGGGCATCAAGGCGATCAATATCGCCGAGGACGACGAGCTGGTCACCGTTAAGCTCGGCGAGGACAACCGCGACCTCCTGATTGCGACGCGCATGGGAATGGCGATCCGCTTCAAGGTGGGCGACATCCGCGCCGCCGGTCGCTTCACCCAGGGCGTCCGAGGCATCTCGCTGGCCGCCGATGACTACGTCATCGGCATGGAGAGCCTGCGCCCCGGCAGCACGATCCTCACAGTCTCCGAGGCGGGCATGGGCAAGCGGTCCGACATCGACGACTATCGCACGATCAGCCGCGGTGGCAAAGGCGTGATCAACATGAAGATCACGGAGAAGACCGGCAAGATCGTGGGCATCAACGAGGTGATCGACACCGACGAGATGATCATGATCACGGCGGCGGGCCAGACGATCCGGTTCAAGGTGACCGACCTTCGCGTGATTGGCCGCAATACCCAGGGCGTGAAGCTCTTCAACCTCGCGAAGAAAGACAACATCATGGCCGTCTCCCGCGTGGCGGAAGAAGAGGACAAGACCGTGGACGGCGAAGGAAACAGCCTCCCACTGGACGAGGACGACGAGCCCATCATCGGCGAGCCGACGACGGAGGAGTAATCGAGGCGGGCGAAACCGGCGGGAAACGGAGCGCAGATGAGCAACAGAGTGGCCAGCATCCTGGCGGTGATCGTCCTTGTTGCGGTCGGCGTCGCGCTGCTGTCCCGGGCGCTCTTTCACGGCGATCCGCCGCCGGTTGGCCCGCCGGTGGCGGACGTACCGGCGCCGGTGGCGCGCTCGCTGCCTCGCGGCGACGAACCAACTCCGCCACGCCCTCGCCCGACACTGGTCGCCACGCCCGGCCCCGGTGACACGCCGGTGATGATGGATGTGCTGGAGCCCTTCGATCCGCCGAAGGAACTCGTGTTTCCTCCCACGCCAAATCCGCCCCTTGATGCGCCCCCGCCCACGCCAGGACGCACGCCCGCGGGCCGCCAAGTCGTTCCCGTGCAGACCGGCGCCGACGGCATGCCGAAGGGTCCCGTGCCCAACCCCGACGACGTGATCGGCCCCGACGGCAAGCCCGCCCCCGTTCTGCCGGGCGGCCCCTGAACCCGCGATGAAGCAAGTTCTCCAGGACCTCCGAGCGGGGCGGACGCTCCTCATGGAGGTCCCGGCGCCGAAGTGCCCGGAACACGGTCTCCTCATCCGCGCGCGTCGTAGCGCTGTGTCGCCGGGGACGGAACGTACCCTCGTCGAGTTCTCGCGCGGCGGGCTCCTCCACAAGGCGCGCTCGCAACCGGAGCGGGTCCGAGAAGTCCTTGCCAAGATTCGCACGGACGGGCTCATGCCCACGATGGAGGCCGTCTTCGCGAAGCTGAACGAGCCGATGCCACTCGGCTACTGCTGCGCGGGCGTGGTCATCGATCAGGGCGGCGAGGAGCTGCGCCGGCGATTTCCCACAGGCACCCGCGTCGCCACCAACGCACCCCATGCGGAGTTCGCCGCTGTTGGGCCGATGCTCGCCGCGCGGATTCCCGCTGGCGTTTCCGACGATGCCGCCGCGTTTACGCCGCTCGCTGCCATCGCGCTGCAGGGAATCCGTCTCGCTGCGCCCACGCTCGGCGAGCGAGTCTTCGTCATCGGAACGGGGCTGGTCGGCCTGCTGGCGGTGCAGTTGCTGCGGGCCAACGGGTGCCGCGTCCTTGCCTTCGATCCCGATGCGAAGCGACTGGAACTCGCCCGGCTCTTCGGCGCCGAACCCGCCGATCCCGCAAGTGAGGAGAACGTGGACGCGGTGCTGATCTGCGCGGCGACATCGTCTCAGGAGCCCATCCGCCAAGCCGCTGCGATGTGCCGCCCGCGCGGTCGCATCGTGCTGGTGGGCGTCGCGGGGCTGGAGATCGACCGCACGCAGTTCTTTCGCAAGGAGCTTGGCTTCTCCGTCTCGTGCTCCTACGGCCCCGGGCGCTACGACGAG
>JBBQYG010000124.1:0-12275 GCA_038208905.1 Candidatus Sumerlaeia bacterium
GCAAGACTTTGGCGGCCGCTTCGCTCCGTCCCGGGCCCAGCGTCGATCTGGCCCCCCGGGAGTCCGGGCCGTTTGGCCGGCGGTCGGCAATCTCGCAACCGACCTCAATCGGTTGCGGGAAACGGGGATCAGGTGGGCGCGTTTCGACCACTGCTGGATGGGTCGGCGATGGGCACGACCACGACAGCCGCCCCCCAGGGAATGGCCATTGAGCAATTCCCCGTCAGGGAGCATCCGGTCCTTGTGGAAATTGGGGCGCCGTCCGAGGCGAACTTCTTCCTCTACTGACGGCGGCGCCCGTGCATCGCTGCTACTTGGCGCGGTAAAATGCCACGAGCGTGCGCTCGAGGATTCCCAGCGCCTCGTCGATCACTTCACTCGTCACGTTCAGGTGCGGGCGAAACCGCATGCTATGATCGCCACAGAGGAGTACCATGAGGCCGTTCTGGTAGAGCGTCTCCACCAGCTTGCCGCGGGTTGACGGATTCGGAACGTCGAACGCGATCAGTAGCCCGCTCCCGCGCACGTTCGTGAACAGCCCGGTCCGCTCGGCCATGACGGTGAGCTTCTGGACGATCTCCGCGCCGCGAAGGCGTGCGTTCTCCATCAGGTTCTCGTCCTCGATGATCTCAAGGTAGCGCTTGCATCGCACCATGTCCGTCAGCGAGCCGCCCCATGTGGAGCTGATGCGCGAGGGCACCGCGAAGACGTTGTCCTTCTCGTCGAGCACGCGCTGCGACGCCACCAAGCCGCCGAGCTGGGCCTTCTTGGCGAACGCGAAAACGTCGGGCGCAACGCCAAGGCCCTGCCATGCCCACGGCTTGCCGGTCATGCCCATGCCCGTCTGCACCTCGTCGAAAAGGAGCAGCGTATCGTGCTCGTCGCAGGTGTCGCGGAGGAACTGGAGGAACTCGGGGCGGAAGTGGTTGTCGCCGCCCTCGCCCTGAATCGGCTCAATCAGGATTCCCGCGATGTCGTCGGCCTCGCGGGCCATGATCTCGCGAATCTGCTGCTTGGATGTTTCCTCCGCTGCCAGCGTCGCCTCAAGGTTCGCGCCCGTCATCGGGAACCGCATCTTGGGATTCAGCACGCGCGGCCAGTCGAACTTGGGGAAGAACTTGGTCTTGTTGGGATCGCTGGTGTTCGTCACCGTCAGGGTGTAGCCGCTGCGGCCGTGGAAGGCCTCCTTGAAGTGGAGGATCTTGCTGCCGCGCTCGCCCTTGCCCTTGCGGATGTTGCGGCGGACCTTCCAGTCGAAGGCCACCTTCATCACGTTCTCCACCGCGAGGGCGCCGCCCTCCACGAAGAAGTACTTCGGGAATCCCTCGGGGCCCACCACGCGGACGAAGGTTTCCAGAAAGTCCGCGTAGTACGGCGTCAAGACGTCCAGATTCGCGATCTTGATGCGCGAAACCATCAGCAAGTCCTTCTCGTAGGAAGGCTCGAAGAAGCCCGGGTGGTTGTACCCAAGCGGCAGCGAAGCGTAGTGCGACGCGAAGTCCACCACCGTGCGCTCCAAATTTCGGTCGAACATGTAAGCGCCGTGGCATTTCTCGAAGTCCAGAACCGGGGTGTCTGGATCGATGGGGGTAACCAGGGGCTTGACGAAATCGACGATTGTGTTGGGCGGCGCGATGCTCACGGCAGTTCTCCTGCGAAAATTCCTGAGGGAGCTAATCTCCCCACGGGGAGAAACAGCATGCCCAGCGACCAATCCGCCTGTCAAGGACACGGTCCCCGTCGGTCGGGCCCACCGGGTCACAATAGACCCGTGTACAGTCCCCCATCGGGCTTGCACCATTCCCCCGCGCGCCCCACGGTTCCCGCTCAGTGCGGCCCAACAGGGCCGACGCCACGAGGAGCCCGGGAACGTCGTGCAATTCGTAAAGCTACTTCGCTTATTGGTGGCAGTCGGCTTTTTGGCCGGATGCTCCAGTATTCCTTCCAAAGAATCCACCCAGCCTAACTCCGGCAATCAGGGCGAGGCCAAGGCAGAGACTGCCGCGCCGACCCTCACTCTCGACGAGCTCCGCCCCCTCGTTGAGATTCTCAACTACGAATTCGCCGCTGGCGATTCCCCGACGGTTTCGCTGGTCCTCCTGAACCGGAAGCCCGCCGAGACACTCGCGCTGGAGATCGCCACCGAATTTCGCAAGGACGATGGCTCCGTCGCCGACCGCACGACTTGGACGCCCGTGGCGCTGGCGCCATCGGGGCGGCATGGCTATGTGGCGGCGACAACCGACAAGACAGCGGCCAGCGCCGTGCTGCTTGTGAGGAAGGCCGCGCGTTGACCTATTTCCTCCAGAAAGTCCCCATCGCGTTCCTGACGCTAATTCTTGTGGCATCGATGTGTTTCGCACTGACCAAGCTGGCGGGGGAGGAGGCGGCCTTCGGCGAGAAGAACCCATCCCCCGAGGTGCGCGCCGCGATCATGGCCAAGTGGGGAATGGACCGGCCGCTGCACGAGCAGTACTTCATGCACATGAAAAAGCTTCTGGTGCTGGACTCGATGGAG
Organism: Candidatus Sumerlaeia bacterium; assembly: GCA_038208905.1. Classification (GTDB taxonomy): domain Bacteria; phylum Sumerlaeota; class Sumerlaeia; order SLMS01; family SLMS01; genus JBBQYG01. Next base: position 2,519 of record JBBQYG010000124.1, read on the forward strand.
TCGCGCAAGAGCAAGCAGAAGACCTTGCGCGATGTCCTGCGCGAGCAGCTTCCCGCGTCGCTGCGGCTGGGGGCGCGGGCGATCATCCTGGCGCTCTGCCTGGGCGTGCCGATCGGCGCGATGTGCGCCGTCTATCACAACCGCCTTCCCGACAATGCGGGAACGCTCCTGGCGCTGATGGGCGTTTCGGTGCCGAGCTTCATCTTTGCCAGTATCTTGATGTATGTACTCTGCTCCAACTGGAACTTGCCCGGCGGTATCAGTTGGACGTCGATGCCGGCGATCGGGTGGGACCGGCCCACGACGTCGTTCACATTCTCGGGCCACGAGTTCGTGCTATTGGCGGATATGCCGTCAGGAGAGAAGGGATTTCCGCGCCTCGCGATGGAGGAAATCCTACGCTTCCGCCTGTGGATACCGGCGATGGCGCTGGGGGCGTTTCCCTTTGCGGCGATTCTGCGCCTGACGCGCGCGTCGATGCTGGACGCGCTGAACCAGGACTACGTGCGGACGGCTCGCGCCAAGGGCGTCTCCGCCTGGAAGGTCGTCGCGCGCCATGCGCTGCGCAACGCGCTCACTCCCGTCGTCACGTTCATGGGTCCGGTAACGGCGGGCGTGCTCACGGGTTCGCTCGTGGTGGAGAAAATCTTCGCAATCCCCGGGCTCGGCAAGTTCTTCGTGGACTCGGTCAACAACCGCGACATGCCGCTGATCATGGGCCTCACGGTGTTCTATTCCGCGATACTGATAGGGATGAACCTCTTGGTGGACGCGGTGTATCCCATCCTGAATCCAAGGCTGCGCAGGTAGCCTGCGCTCAGGAGGGGGCTGCCTTGCGCTTCTTCACCACCCTCCACTCTCCCAACGCGCGCTTGCCACTGTCCTTCTGCCACTTGTTTTCGCGCTCGTCCCAATAGAACTCCTTCACCAGGACGCGGATAATGCAGGCCGCGGGCACCGCCAGGATCATTCCGATCAGGCCGAAGTTCGCCCCGAAGGCGAGCGCGAAGAGTACCGCGATCGGGTGAAGCTGGGCGCTCTGCCCCACGACCTTGGGCTGCAGGATGAAGCCCTCGATCGCCTGAATCGCGCCGAACAAGAGGATGAGCAGGCCAACAGCGACCAGTCGTTCCTGGGTGCCATCGTAGGCGCTGGAAAACGCAACGTACAAGAACGCCGGCGTGGCGCCGCAAATCGTGCCCAGATAAGGCACCAAATTGCCGATGCCGGCGACGATGCCAATCAATAGGGCGTATTGCCCCATCCCGATCAATGTCAGGCCCAGCCACGTCATCAGGCCGACAAGGGCCGCGGTGATCAGCGACCCGCGGATGAAGCCGCCCACCGCGACGTCCACCTTGGCCAACACATCGAAGGTGCGCTCGCGGTACGCCGAGGGCACCATCACCTCCATCAGATCGCGCAGCTTGGAGAAATCGAGCAGCAGGTAGATGTTTACCAGCACCGCGAAGAGAAGGAACGCGAACATCCCGCCGATTCGCATGATGACCGCGAAGACGAACGCGAGGGCGTCGCCGACGAGCTGGAAGCTGTTGCCCGCCGCGCTTCGGACGCCCTCGTTGCTGGCGGCCTGGCTGAAGATGTCGCTTACCATGATGCCGCGCGCTTCCAGCCGCTGGCTGATCTCCGCCCAGATGCCCGCCATGGTCCGCGGCGCGCCATCGGGGGCGGTACCGAACAGCGCCCCTAACCGCCCGATCTGGATGGTCACGAAGTCGCCAATACCGCCCCATGCGCTGCGCGTCTGCGTGATCAGGATCGGGAGCACCACCGCGAAGAAGCCGGTGATGGCAGCGATGAATACGAGGTACAGGAACAACACGCCGCTGATGCGCGATAGGCGCAGCTTGCGTTGGAAGAACGTGACCACGGGATTGAAAACGTAGGCGAAGACCAGCCCCACCGCGAAGGGGAGCGTGGTGACGAGTACCATCCGGATCGCTGGCCAAACGAGGACCAGCGCGCCAAGGATTCCCGCCGCGATAATCATCATGCCGATGATCAGCGCGATACGGCGGAGCTGCTCGTCCATCTGGAATACTGGGACGCCCTCGACTGGGGCGGGCGTGGCTGGCGCCGATTCATTCTGTGCGACCGCCGGATCGCGCTTCTTCGCTGGCTCGCTCATGTCGAAACTACTCCCCGCCCGCAATGCCTATTCATTCGATTTTTCCACCCTCTTCGCCGCCCTGAAAGGAAAGGGCGCGCCGCGCCTCTCGGCGAATGATTTCCAAGTCGTCGGGTTCCGGGACCAATTCGAGGTACCTCAGCAAGTCGCGCGCCCCCCGTGGGCCTTCACCGGTTCTCAGGAGGATCAGGCCTCGGTTGCGCAGCTCGCCCGCGTCCGCGGGATCCAGCGCCAGCAGCCAATCCAGCGTTGTCAGTAGTCTGCCGAAGTCTCCGCGATTGGCGTAGGTGACCTTGAAGTTGTTGAGCACCCGCTTGACGATTTCGAGATGATCGGCGGGCGCCATGCAGTCTGCAATCTGCGCGGGTTCAGCATGGGAAATGTCATGGACGCGGGCGACAGCCTTGCGGGTGTCGAGTATCTCCGGCCCGCTGAAGGGATCGACAAAGCATGCACCGGTATCGGCGGTCGCCCCCACCAGAAAGTGCCCCGGGGTCGCCACGCCGTGCAACTCGATGCCCAGCCGCCGCCCTAGCTCGATCATGACCACGGCGAGGGAAATCGGCAGGCCCTGACGCCGGGCGACGACTTGGGTCAGCATGCTGTTCTCCGCCGCGTGGTAGTCCTCGCGCTCGCCGCCAAAGCGCAGCGTCTCGCAGAAATACAGCGCGAAGCGACGCAGTTCCGCCACGGTTTGCGGCGTGGACTGGCCCCGCCCGATTCCCAAGGCGCCAGCCTCGGCGGCAAAGCGGTCGAGTTCCCTGTGGGCCGGGCGCCACCACTCGCCTTCCAGCAGCGAATCGTGCACGGCGCTCGTCAGCAGCACGGCGTGGAAAAGGACACCCGGCTCCCCGATGCGGGCCAGCGCCGCGCTAAAGGGCGCGACCTGTGAATCGTGGGCGGATGCGCCTTCCATTGCGCTAAAACAGCGACTGGGTAAACGGCTCCAGCTCCTGCGCCAGCCTCGCCTCGTCCCAGATCGGCAGCATGTGTCCCGCCGTGTATCCGAACCGGTTCAGCACCACGACGTAGGGGAACTCGTGCACGGCGAACTCCCGGGCCAAAGCCCGATTGCCACGATAGTCGATCTTGACGACCTCGAACCTCGATAGCTGGGGCAAGAGACCTGTGGAGGCGAGCACACGCTCAAACCGGCGGGACTTTTCCGACTCGCCGGAGAAGAGCACGAGAATGGGCTTTCCCGATGCTTTGGCCGCAGCCTTCGCGGAGTCGATCGAGGTGACGAAGTCGGTCAGAGTCTCTTGCTGTCCCGTTCCGGCCAAGGCGATGTCCAGCGGCACGCTCGCGCGCTCCACCGGTGCGGGTTCCGCAACGACGGGGGCGGGTGAGGCGAACGGATCCTCCGTCGCGGGCGGTGGAGTGGTCGCCGAGAACGGGCCATCGACAGGCGGAGGAGCCGAGCTGAAGGGGTTTTCGGCAACGGGGACCGGGGGCGCGCCAAATGGGCTGTCGGCGACCGGGGCCGTCGAGACAAAGGGGTCGGTATTCGCAGCCGCATCCGCCTTGACGCTCGCAAACGGATCGACTGGCTGATCAATCTCGGGCGCGGCAAAGGGATCGACGTCCGCTGCCGCGGGGGTCGCCTGAGCAGCGAAGGGGCTATCGGGAGGCGGAGGAGGAAAGGGATTCTCATCCGGTTTTGCGCCCGCCGCCGCGAAGGGGTCGGCTTGCGCGGCCTCTGCCCGTGCAAACGGATCGGCATCGGGGTTGGCGCTGGTCACCTCCGGGGGCGCACCAAATGGCGAGTCGGAGGAAATGGCCCTCTCCGCCTCGGTGAATGGGTTGGCTTCGGGCGCGGATACGGGATTCTTTGGCGCCGCCTCCACGTCGAAAGGATTCTCGTTGTCGAGGCTCACGGCGGGAGTGCCGAAAGGGGATATCTCTCCAACCTCGGCCTGCTGCGCCAGCGGTGCGGCCTGCGCCTCGCGGGCAATCGCCGCGCCGAGCGTGTTGATCTTCGCGTGGCCGATCTCAAGCGCCTCGACCGGCTCGTTGGAAAAGCGCACCGCGCCCACTGCCAGCGCGAAAGACTTGGTGGAGTCGCTCGCGCCCGTGGCCGTGCCGCCGACAACCATGAGCGTCAAATTCTCGCCCGCCTTGGCTGGAACCGTCGCCACGCGGACCCATTTCCCGGCGGGCGAATCTGCGGCGCCACCGGGCACAAACTCCACCAGATAGGAATCGTCGAGAGAACCTGACTGCACACGGACCGTTACGCTGGACGCATTGGCACTCGCGGGCCATGTCACGTCCACAAAGTAATCACCATCCTCCGTCGGCGCCGTCCGGAACGCGGCCACTCCGGTCAGCTTACCCGCCTCGGGCAACAGCACGCGGGAGCCGCCCTCTGGCGTCAGCCCGGGAGCGCCGCTGGACGCCGCCTCGTCGGCCCAGGCGCCGGAAACCTCGGTGTACCGCTCGTGGTTTTTCCCACCTGCTTGGGTTTCGATCAGGATGACCTCCGCGGAAACGCCGCCGACGAGGGCGGGAAGCAGGAGGGTGAGGATTCGCATCTGTGGAGGCCGCATCGTGATTTCGTCCCTTTGCGTGTCAGGAGAGCATGGCAATGTACTGCGAGCGGAATGGTTGCCCCGCCCGGCCCCTTCGGGCAAGGAATTTGCACACTCCCGGGCGACTGATGCGCGATTCGCCCACAAAGGAACCCAGCCCGCCATGCCACCAGGCCACAGCCTTGATGTTGCCATAATCGGAGGCGGTCCCGCGGGCCTTGCCGCCGCTCAGGTCTTCCATCGGGAGGGGCTGGCCTACCGCGTCCTCGAGAAGGGCCCCATCGCCCACCACATCGCCCAATACCCCACCTTCATGCGTTTCTTCAGCACCAACGACAATCTTGAGATTGCGGGCTTTCCCCTGGGTATCACGGAGGAGAAGCCCTCCCGCCGCGAGTACCTCAAGTACCTCACCGATTTCGCCCGCTTCCACCGGCTGAACGTGGAAACGTATGCCCCCGTCGGCGCCGTCACACGGGGCCCCGATGGCTGGTTCGACATCCGCATCGACCGCGAGGGCTGCCCCCCCGAGTCCGTCCGCGCCCGCGCCGTCGTCCTCGCCGTCGGCGCATGGGACTCCCCCCGCAGGCTCGGCGTCCCCGGCGACGAGCTTTCCAAGGTCCACTACCGCTACACCGAGCCCCACAACTACGTCGGCAAGCGGGTCCTTGTCGTGGGCGGACGCAATTCCGCCGTCGAGACCGCCCTTCAGCTCTGGCGCGCCGGGGCCAAGGTCTCCCTCAGCTACCGCCGCACGGAGTTCAACGGCGTCGGCCTCAAGTACTGGCTCAAGCCCGACATCGAGAACCGCCTCAAGAACGGCGAGATCGCCCCCCACCTCGGGACCACCGTTGCGAGGATTGACTGGGATAGCGTCGATCTGACCTTGGCCAGCGGCAAGACCACCACCATCGAGAACGACTTCGTCCTCCCCATGCTCGGGTACGACCCGCCCGCGGCGTTCCTTCGCAATCTCGGCGTGCAACTTGCCCCCGATAGCAACCGCCCCCACCACAACGCCGATACCCTGGAAACCAACGTCCCCGGCCTCTTTGTCGCCGGAGTCATCCTCCACGGCAACATCAGCGGCCACGTGTTCATCGAGAATTCAAGGCACCACGGGGAGATGATTTTGCCGAGGTTGCGGGAGATACTGGCGGTGGCGGCGTAGGGAATACCAAACCCGAGCAACCGTTCCCCCCTCCGACCCTTCTTCTGCCTCTGCGCCGCGCGCCGGGTTGCCGCGACGCTCGCTTCGCCGAGCGAATGCTCACCGCCGGAGCCATCCCCCGGCAACACGGCCTCAACCCCAGCGCTCCCCTCGCCGCCGCGCGAGGAAGGAGGAACGTCACGCTGCTACCGACAGGGGCGGTGGGGATCGGTTACCTCGGGTCGCCCATTTTGGGGAAAAGTGCCGCATTGCATCGAGGAAGGCAATTGCTCGGACGGTCCTCATTGTTGATCCCGTGGATTCCCACGATCCTTCCGAATTGGGGGTAATTTGCCCTGCTGGCCTCGGACGACTTGGCCATGATACCGACCCACAACACGATTCGAAGGGATGAGCGAGGTCTGTATTGAAAACGAGCTCGCATGAGCGGGACGGTGTCGTCGATGGTTCCTGCACCGTGATCAATCGCTCGCCCTCAAGACCTACAAAGCTTTACTTAGGTGTTGCGCTCCAATATCAAAGAGAATCTTTGACGTATAAAAAACCCAAAGTGGGAGCCCACTTTCGGCTTGTCGAGACAACAACGAAGTATCAGCCTCCCACGTGTTCGGTGGGTTGGGGGAGGCAATTTCGTGACAATTCATAGTCTGCCCCTCCCATTTGAGCCAAACTTTAGTAACCATGAAAGGAGTATGATGATGGTAAAGACGGGATTCTCAGTCCTAAGCTTGCTCAGCGCGGGCCTTCTGCTCGCCGTGACGGCCAACGCGGAGGTTGAAACTTTCGCGGGGGTGACCTCGACCCAGCCACTCGTGGCGACTTCCTCGATGACGGGCGGCATTTTCACCAAGGCGTTTGGACCACCGGAAGTCGCTGTGGGCACGACCGGGGCACTTCCGGCGCTGGCTGATGGTCGTTATCTTTCCTATTCCAACAGCACGGATGCAGAGTTGACCCTGACCGCCACCGCCATAGCCCTGACCACCAACGAGGCCTATGTGGCTCTGGCGTTCCGCGCCCCCACGATCTCGGCCACAGCCACAGACAATAACGTCGACATCCTTCGCGTGCAGGATTCGGGCGGCAACCTCTTTGGTCTTGTCGTCGCCGATGGCGTTCTGCGCATGGCAAACACGAACGGATGGGGCTCCACCCGTATCCTCTACAGCAACATTGCGACCGCACCGGGGGCCAATAACTGGGTCATCCTCGCGGGGCGATTGGTGAATTCGACAACAGCAGGCGGCGCCACGGCCAAGTGGTGGTCTGTGAACCCGACCACGGGCGCACCAACCGTTCTGTTTGATGACGTGGCTAGCGCGACCAGCACCGTCAACACAGGAGTTGGCGACGCCTCGATCCTTCAGTGGGGCGCTACCTTTCGCTTTCCGTCGGCACCCGTTGACGCGCTCGTGATCAATGTGGATGATGTCCGGATCGAGGCTGGCGCAACCTATGCTAATGAGGCCGCCTTCCTCTCAGCCGTCGCTGCGTCCTATACCGTCACCTCCGTGCAGGACTGGTCGATGTTTGACTGATGTCTCGCATCAATGATGGCCCATCTGACCCTCCGGCCTCGGCCGGGGGGTCTTTTGCTGATATCCCTCGGCGATAGCCAAGTCTGGGTGGGTTATGGGCGAGGACCGCGCGGCTGGCCTGTTCGCGGAAGGCGAAGATGCCTGGTCTTATACGGTGCGGCCGCGGCGGCGGGCAGGGCGAGGAAGCGGCGAAGCGAGAGAGCCGGTCGCCCTACTTCACCCAGCCGCGCTCCCTTCCCCGCGCTGCGCGTAGGGGGCGGGAGGATTTCCCGTCACGTCACCGATACACCCCGTAATCAATCCCCGGGAACAGGTTGTCCTTCGACTCCATCGCGCCCAGAACCTTGGTGTCGATCTTCCCGCTCTCCAGCGCGTCGTAGAGATCGTTGAAGCGGACGAGGTGGTCCTTGGTGCGCTTGATGGCGTAGTTGACGGTGGTGTTGGTCTTGATGATGAAGGCCCAGTCGCTGGCCTGGGCGAGCATGAGTTCGCGGGTCGCCTGGTTGAGGGCGCGGCGCTGGAGATCGGTGGGCTTGGGGTGCTTGCGGGCGAGTTCGGTCATGCGCTCGGCGCCCTTGTGGAGGTGGCGATAGATCCAGTCGTTGCTGGCGTCGAGCCACACCTCGGAGTAGCCACGGTTTCCCCACGAACTTTCGCCCGGCATGGCCACTTGGTTGCGGGGGAAGCACTCCAGGTATTCCGAGGGCGTGATCATGCCGATGTCCTCCTGGTCGAAGTACATCTTGCGAATCAGGAAGTCCAGGAACTCGGGGCCTTCGTACCACCAGTGGCCGAAAAGCTCGGCGTCGTAGGGCGAGGTGATCAGCGGCGGGCGGTCCATGAGCGAGCCAAGGTGGAGCACCTGCTGCTGGCGGTTGAACATGAAGTTCCCCGCGTGGACCGCGGCGGCCTCCAGCGCGACCTTGGGATCGTAGGGCTGCTTGTCGTGGAGGTCAACCTTCTGTCCGGTGATGCGGTGGTACTTCAGGCCCGTGGCCGTGCGCAGCCCGCTTTCGTGGATATACGGGCGTATATACTCGAAGTCCAGGTCGTAGCCGATGTCGCGATAGAACTCGCGATATCGCGGGTCGCCGGGATAGCCATCCTGTGCCGACCACACGGAGCGGCTTGATTCGACGTCGCGCCCGAATGCGGCCACGCCGGAGGGGCAATAGAGCGGGGCGAACACGCCGTAGTGGGGACGCTTCTCCGCGAAGAGCACGCCGTGGGAATCCACGAAGAAGAAACGGATGCCCGCCTCCTTCACAAACTCGTCCACACCGGGATAGAAGCCACACTCGGGAAGCCAGATTCCCCGTGGCGGGCGGCCGAAGTGCCGCTCGTACTCGTCGCGCCCCACCATGATCTGCGCGCGGACGGCCTTGGGCGACTCGCGCAGCAGCGGCAGGTATCCGTGCGTGGCGCAGCAGGTGATGATCTCCAGGAAACCCTTGTCCTGAAAGGCGGCAAATCCCGCCAGCACGTCGCGCTTCCAATCGTCCCTCCACGTCTTGCGGCAGGCGATCAGCTTGGTGTTGTACATCCGGGCGACATGGTGGAAGTCGGCGGAGGTGCGGGTACGCTCGACCTCCTTTTCCGTCAGCTCGATCAGCCCGTCCAAGTGCCGCTCATAGCGCTCCATCAGCAGCGGATCGCGCAGCATCCCGCAGAGCGACGGCGTGAACACCATCGTCAGGCGGAACCCGCAGCCATCGCGCTCCAGCCGCTCCATCATCTGGAGAAGGGGGAGGTAGGTCTCCGTAATGGCCTCGAAAAGCCAATCTTCCTCAAGGCAGTCCTCGAACTCCGGATGGCGGACAAACGGGAGGTGCGCGTGGAGGATCGGGGCGAAGAACCCCTTGTAGTCGATCTGGTCTGCCATGAGGACTCCGGTAACCGCCGACGGGCGACGCACCTTGGATGGGAGAGAATTCGGGCCCACCTCCCGCTGGCGGCAAGTGTTTTCGGGAAGGCGGGGGAATGCCAATGCTGACTATTGACCCGGCTGCGCTTGACGGTCTGTTATTGGGCGAACAAAGAATCGCCTGTTGCTTCAGAGAACCTCAGGGAGCCTCCCCGCGTGAGCGCAGCCGCAACAAACAACCTGACGGGCCTTGGCGCCTATCGATACACCTCCCTGCTGGGATTCAATGGCATCCTTGCAACCTACAAGGCTTTCGACAACGAGTTGAACCTCACCTCGTCGGTTGTTGTCGTCCACGAGTCCCAGCTCGCCACGCCCGGCGTGTGGGACCAAAGCGCCGCCGAGATCCACCAATTGCTCACCGCTGGCGCCAGCCGCGTCTGCCAGCCGACGGCCTATGGCAGCCATGATGGCTATCGCTGGGTCGCCTACGAATGGCAGAAG
>JBBQYG010000125.1:0-12191 GCA_038208905.1 Candidatus Sumerlaeia bacterium
ACCACGACGACAAGATCCTCGCGGTCCCCGTCAAGAACCCCTACTTTCGCAATTTCCACGACCTGATCGACGTGCCGCCGCACTTCCTGGACGAAGTGGCCCACTTCTTCACGGTGTACAAGGACCTCGAAGGCTCCCGCACCCAGCCCCTCGGCTGGGAGCCCGTGGACGTGGCGCGCCGCCAGATCAAGCACGCGATCCGGCTGTATCGCGAGTTGCGGCATCGGGAGACGCTGACGGGGGAGTGAGCACACTCGAATACGGGGGCGCTTCGCATGTCATTCTACAAGCAGGTTAAGGTCGGTCCCGAACTGCTGACGCCATCGGGCGAGAGCTGGATCGCCTACTACGCCTTCGCCTTCCTCACCATCGCCTCGCTCGGCGGGGGCTATTGGCTCCTGCGGCGTAGCGAACTCACCGGACCCGACTACTTCCTCGGCCTCCTCGGCGTCCTGATCCTCACCGTGGCCTGCGCGGGCATCACGATCATGTGTCACCTGATGGGGCATCTGCTGGACGAGGTGGCGGAGTTGAGGAAGCGGGGAGGCGAGTAGGGACGGCGCCGAATCCCGCGTCCTGATCAGTCATCCACACTCAACCCTTCAAGCCGGGCAACGAATCGACGGATCACCAGAACAATATATACGGCTGACTTCGGCATCGCGAGACGCTGAGGGGGATTAGATGCGGGCTGGAGGCTTCTGGTGCAGCTCGGCGAAGCACCATTCGCTCCTCACAGTGGCACGGTCATCTTAACCATGCACGACCAGCCATCGGTTGCCGGAAAGGCTTTCGGGTGCCGCTGCATGGGCGAGACGCACCATGCTACTGTGCTTCGCGATGGTGGTGGCGAGCGGACTGGACTCCGACACTACCCAGCTACGACATCCTGAAAAATGCCATGGAATACAAGCGGCGCTAACTTTCCTCGCCAATGGTCGGCAACGCCGCGACAAAGCGCGCGGCGCCCCGCTGGGCGAGCCGAGCCTTCATCCATCCCGTGGTCAGCAGGCCCGGACCGAATACAGCCAGAATTACGAGTGCTGAGACGATGGGGCCGCCCCCGTTCAAGGTATATACTATGATATATACCATCACGATCGTTATGCCAATTCCAAAGCCTGTGAGGGTGGCGCAGATCAGAATCGCAGCGGCGATGCATCGTCCGAGGTGATAGGCGGAGGATGCCTTCTCCGTGATCACGGGGAGAGAAAGCGCAAAGGCCAGCGCGATGCTGTTTCCGTGGAACCAGATCAAGATCGGAACTCCCGGCAGAGAGACCAACAGGAACTGGAGAATGTCATGCGACGACCAACGCTGTTGGCCGATGGGAAGGGAGAGAAGGAAGGAGATCAGCACGGTACCTGTTGTGACACCAAAAAAAATCCTCATCGGCGCGGCGGTGAAAAGATGCAGGTAGCTGTGCACGGGGATCGGTGTGGCCAAGAGACCAGCGATCATGTCCCTGCGTGATCGCAACCGGTTGGCGAGACGAAGCGCGTGGCCGAGCGTCACCGAAAACACAATCCAGTCGGTCAGGACGAATCCATAAAGGATATAGGCCGCTGGAGAGCTGCTCATGATCTGAAAGATCAGAACCGTCAGCAGGATCACCAGCGACGACACCCAAGACTGCCAGCGACGAAAGTCGACTGCAATTCGCTCCCGGATGAACTCGTCGTCGCTGGCGCCATTCTGGAGGCCTGCAAGACAACGGGATAAACAGCCGCGGGGGGTACTCATGAGTCGCGCCTCAATCGCTGCCCAATACCAACGGGCGCCCAATCATCCGGGCGCCCGCTGCGTTGAATTGACAGGAACCGCCTTAGCGGCTGCCGCGGAGCGGACGCTTGGCGGGGATGCCTTCCTTGCGGGGGAAGCGGTCGGGCGTGAGGCCGATCTTCTCGCTCCAGAGGGCGTGGCGGCGCGGGGCGCCGGGGCCGGCGAGGTAGGACTTGGCCTCGATGGAGCCGCCGCCGAGCTTGCCCAGGGCGAACTCCGCTTCCTTCACTTCGTCGGCGGGGTTGGCGCCCTTGAAGGTGAGGAAGTAGCCCTCGAGCGCGAGGAAGGGGAGGCAGAGCTCGAGGGAAATCGGAAGCGGCGCGAGGGCGCGGCTGGTGACGAGGTCGAAGCGCTCGCGCCACACCAACTCGTGGGCGTGGGCCTCGGCGCGGCCTTCCAGCATCTCGACGTTCTCAAGGCCCAGCTCCTCGGTGGCGTCGCGAAGGAACTCGATGCGCTTCTTCTGCGATTCGAGGAGGACGACCTTGGTGTTGGGCCAGAGGATCGCATAGACAAGGCCCGGGATTCCGGCGCCGCTGCCGACGTCGAGCAGCTCGCCCGGGGGCGTGCCGAGGTAGTCGCGGGGCGACGTCTCCAGCGGCGCAAGCGCGTCGCCGATCACGTGCACGGCGATGTCGTTGGGGTCGCGGATGCCGGTCAGGTTGGCCTCGCGCGTTCTGAGGCGAAGGAGTTCGATGAAACGGGTGTACGATTCGAGGAGTGCGTCTTCGCGACCGCCCGCATAGGGCTCGATGATTTCCGCAAGGAACGACTGAAGCTGTTGAATCATGGCGTAGACACCGGGGCAGGCTGGAGACGCAACCGCACCTGCGCCGCCAGTCCCGCGAGTAGGATTTTGAAATTCAGCGTCGAGACTCCCGCGCGCCGTTCCTCGAAGAGGATCGGCACTTCCGCGATGCGCGCATCGGCTGCGTACGCCGCGACGAGAACCTCCTGTACAATTGCCGGACCTGACGACCGCACCTTTGACCAGTCGATCCTCTCGAGCACCCACCGCCGGAAGACGCGGTACCCCGAGGTGCAATCCCTGACGGGAAGCCCCAGGAGGGTCCGGATGTAGGTATTCGCTAGGAACGTGATCAGGGTGCGCATTCCATTCCTTCCCCGCTCTCCGCCGCCCTTTACAAGTCGGCTGCCGATAACGACATCGGCGCGCCGGGCGGCAACCAGCATCGGCCTGATATAGCGCGGGTGGTGGGACCAGTCGGCGTCCATCTCGACGATCAGGTCGCCCCCGAGTTCCAACGCCATCTTGAAACCGGCGACACCGGCGCTACCCCTCCCCCGCTCCGTGGTCCGATGGAGCAGGTGAACACGGGGGTTTCTCTCCGCCACGTCCTGCACCAGCCTCCACGTGCCGTCGGGGGAATTATCGTCGATCACCAGCACTTCCATGTACCGAGAGGTCTTGAGCAAGCGATCAATCAGGGACAGGATGTTCTCCGACTCGTTGTACGTCGGAACGGTGGCGATGATCTTCATGGAGGACGGTATCGTGTTCCAGTGGGCGGGCTTGGAGACGCTTGGGAGGGGGCAAGACCTTTGCTCAACCACAAGCCCGGTGATAAAGACGCTCCCCCGATGTCTTTGCAAGGGGAAAGTTCAGAAAGCTATAAGAATCAAGGGGTTACGGGGAAAAGGCAGGGAGAAGCAGGAAAAGGCGGGTAGAAGCAGGGAGGGGCAGGGAACAGCAGGAAAAGCGGGATCGGCGCGTGGGGCATAATCGCTGGGGGTAGGTGCTTCGGAAGGGAACGGCGTGGAGCCACCGTGTTCACGGAGGCCACGGGGACACAACCGAGCCGTCTCTCCGTTGCCGTTCTCCGCGTCCTCGGTGGGCTCCGTGGTGAACGCTGTTTTGTCACGGGGCCAGTTCGGCGCGGGGAAGTTGGGGTTACTCGCTTAGCGTAGAAAACCCCCCGCCCGCCCACGGAATCGACAATGTTGGCGAAAGAGGTCCCCAGTTGGGCCGCAGCGATGGTCTGCTTCATGGGATTGCTCCAGCAAGCTGACCAAATCACGACATACTTCGGGGGCTGCCAGTCAAGCGGGCGATTGCGCAGGCCACCGCCCACCGCCGATTCCCTGTTGCCATCGCTGGGGCCGCTTCGGATCGTCGGGAGCCTCGCATTGGGGGCCCATTCCGGCGGTTCAGACGGGACGATCAAAAGTGACCAAGACGGCCATTGTTGTAGGAGCATCCTCCGGCATTGGGGCCGAGCTATCCCGTCGGCTGGCGAGGGCGGGCTACCGTGTGGCGCTGGTGGCGCGGCGCGAGGAGGAGTTGCGCGCGGTGGCCGACTCCATCAACAAGCGCCACAAGGACCGCGCGCTGGTCTTTGCCCACGACGTGACGAAGTTCGAGGAGGTCCCGGCGCTCTTCCAGAAGATCACCCACGACTTGGGCGGGTTCGACTTGATCGTTTACTGCTCCGGCGCAATGCCGGCGGTGGCGGTGGACGAGTATAACTTTTCGAAGGACAAGCTGGTCTTCGACGTGAACGTGCTGGGCGCGATGGCGTGGCTGAACGAGGCGGCGATCCGGTGCGAGCGCCAGAACAGCGGCACCATCGTGGGGATCGGCTCTGTCGCCGGCGACCGCGGCCGCAAGGGGCAGCCGGTTTATTGCGCCAGCAAGGCCGCGCTGGAGACGTATCTGGAGGGCCTGCGCAACCGCTTCGGCAAGACGAAGGTCCGCGTGGTGACGATCAAGCCGGGGCCAGTCAGCACGCCGATGACGGAGGGGCTGAAGATGCCTTTCATGATCTCGGCGGAGAAGGCAGCGGAGGGCATCTACTGCGCCATTCGCAAGCGCCGGCGCGTCGCCTATGTGCCGATCATCTGGTGGCCGATCATGACGATCATCCGGTGCATTCCATCGATCCTCTTTCGGCGAACGAATATATGACGCGACCCGGTCCCCGGCCCGTGAGGCTCCCGCGCAAGCCCGTCAAGGCGGCGGCCGCCGCCGCTACCCCACCATCGGATCTGTTGCCCCGCGACCGGCTGGAGTGGGTGGAGGCATGGGGGATGGCGTCGAAGTCCATGGCCCACGTCTATCGCCCCTCCCGCGCGGAGGGCATCGCCGAAGTCTTTGCCGCCGCTCGCCGACAAGGCCGGACTGTCGCCTTCAGGGGTGGCGGGCGAAGCTATGGCGACGCGTTCCAGAACGGGGAGGAGATCGTGCTCGATCTCTCCCGCATGAACCGCATCCTGGAATGGAATCCCCATACGGGAATTGTGAAGGTCGAGCCCGGCGTCCGCATCGTGGACCTTTGGCGCTACATCGTGGGCGATGGCTGGTGGCCACCGGTGGTCAGCGGCACGATGTTCACCACGATGGGCGGCTGCGCCTCCATGAACATCCACGGCAAGAACGCCTACACGGCGGGCCCCTTTGGCGACCACGTGCAGGAGTTCACGATCATGCTGCCGTCGGGCGAGGTCCGCACGGCGAACCGCAAGAACGATCCCCACCTCTTTCGCGGTGCCATCGGCGGCTTTGGAATGCTCGGCGCGTTCACCAGCCTGACGCTCAAGATGAAGCGCGTATATAGTGGCAGCGTGGAGGTTTACCCCCGCCGGGTTAACAACTTCCACGAGATGGCTTCCGCCTTCGAAGAAAACGCGGAGTCGATGGACTACATGGTGGGCTGGGTGGATGGCTTTGCCCGGGGGAAGGGAAAGATCGGTCGCGGGGAGCTGCACTTTGCCCGGCAGCTCGATCCCGGCGAGGACATGGCGCCCGCCCAGACCCTTCGCGCGGAGAAGCAGGAAATCGCGGACGCCATCATGGGCATCGTCCCGATGTCGATCCTTTGGCAATTCATGCGGCTCGTGGTCAACAACCCGGGGATGAAGTGCATCAACACGGCCAAGTATCTCGCCCAGCTCCGCCCCGGCGGCGGGAAGTCCTACCTCCAGACCCACGCCGCGTTCCACTTCCTGCTGGACTACGTTCCAAACTGGAAGAGGGCCTATGGCGCGGGCGGGCTGATCCAGTATCAGTCCTTCGTGCCCAGGCAACATGCCGTTCGCGTTTTCACCGAGCAAATGCGCCTTTCCCAAGCGCGCGGAATCGTTCCCTATCTTGGGGTCACAAAGAAACACCTCCCCGACGAGTTCCTGATTTCCCACGGGGTCGATGGCTATTCGATGGCCCTGGATTATCCTGTGACAGACCGCAATCGCAAGACGCTCTGGAAACTGTGTCACGAGATGGACGAGATCGTTCTGGCCGCGGGGGGGCGGTTTTACTTCGCCAAGGACAGCACCATGCGCGAGGGGACGGCCCAACGCTATTTGCCGAAGGAGAGCATTCAGGCTTTCGAGCGGCTGAAATCCACCTGCGATCCGGAGGGGTTGCTCTGCACCAACCTCTATCGGCGCATCTTTGGCTTACAGGGGATGGTTGCCCAGGCGGGCGCGGAGCGCCCCGCCGCCATCGTGGAGCCCGCATAGCCGTTCTTTGGGTTGATTTACGCCGCCCCCCCACCGCAGGCTCCCACCATCGCCAGAAAGCAGGCCGCCGCCATGAAGGAATGGAAAGAATTCGAGAACAACGAAATCACCCATAGCATGGCGCATTACCTGATGGCGATCCACGAACTCCATCGCAAGCAGGGCTATGCCCGAGTCACCGATGTGGCCCGTGAACTCGACATCACGCCCGGTAGTGCCTCCGTCAGCATCAAGGCCCTCAAGGTCCGCGGCTGGGTGGAGGAGGACCACAACCGGTTTCTCAAGCTCGGCACCGAAGGCGAGCGCCTTGCTCACGAGATACAGGTTAACAATCGCCTCTTCGTGCAGTTTCTCAGCGAGGTCCTTGGCCTCACCGAGACCCAGGCTCACATCGACGCCTGCAAAGTCGAGCACCTCGTCAGCACGGAAACGCGCAACAAGATGATGGCCTTCATGCACTTCATCCACGAGGACCGCAAGCCCGTGAAGGAGTTCATCAAGGCCTGGAAGGAACACCAGTTCCACTGCCCCGGCCCCACGGACTGCCAGCTCTGCGACGAAGGCGAGAAGTGCGTGATCGGCGAAGGCCACGCGCACGCGCACAAGGGCTAAGTGCGGGGTTGTTGAAGGGACACAAGTGACTGCATTGACAGCAAGGACGGCTGCCAGTCGCCGTTCCTACTTCTGCTGTTGCCTGCCTCTCCTTACCGCTCCCTGCTATTCAGGGCTCATCCCCAGCGCGGCGAGCATGGCGCGGTCGCCTTGGCCGGGGTTCGGCGTGGTCAGCAATTTCTCACCCGTGAAGATCGAGTTGGCTCCCGCGAAGAAGCACATCGCCTGAAGTTCGCGCGACATTGCCATGCGCCCGGCGCTTAGGCGGACGCGGCTGCGCGGCATCAGGATGCGCGCGGTGGCGATGCAGCGGACCATTTCGATGGGATCGACGGGCTCGGCGTTTTCCAGGGGCGTGCCCTCGACGGGCACAAGCGCGTTGATGGGAACGCTCTCGGGGGGCGGGTCCAGCGATACCAGCGCGTGGAGGAGTCCGATGCGATCCTCCTGCGCCTCGCCCATGCCGACGATGCCGCCGCTGCAAACTGTGATTCCCGCCGCGCGGACGTGGCCGATGGTGTCGAGGCGGTCCTCGAAGCGGCGCGTCGTGATGATCTTTTCGTAGTACTCCGGCGAGGTGTCGAGGTTGTGGTTGTAGGCCGTCAGCCCCGCTTCGGCCAGGCGACGGGCCTGATCGGCGTTCAGCAGCCCCAGCGTCACGCAGGCCTCCATGTCGAGCGCGCGGATCTCCCGCACCATGTCGAGCACGCGGGAAAACTCCGCCTCGTTGCGCGGCCCGCGCCAGGCGGCGCCCATGCAGAACCGCGTGGCGCCGCTTTCGCGCGCGCGTTCCGCGGCCTCGCGGACTTCCGCCACGGTCTCCAGACCATACTCCTCGATCCCCGTATCCCAATGGGCGCTCTGGGGGCAGTACTTGCAGTCCTCGGAGCACTTTCCCGACTTGATGTTCTCAAGCTGGCAGAACTGGACCTTGCGCGGGTCGTGGTGCTCGCGGTGGACGGTTGCCGCGCGATAGAGCAGCTCGGGGAATGGCAGGTTGTAGATTGAGGCAACGGATTCGCGGGTGTGGGGCATCGGGGAGGAAACCGGGGATTCGGGTTGGTCAAGCACTCGGAACGATGCAGGGCTATTCCCCGGGGCGGAAGGGGAATCGGACCCCCCAGACAAACGGCAAGCTGGCGGGAACTCGCAATGCTCAACAAAGGGGGGGTGATCCCCTTGGGTGAACGCGGATTCTGCTCTGGCGAAGGCGCCGTTTGCTTGGGGATTTTTAGGAGTTCCTGCCCAGTTCCCACCCTTTCTCCCGTTCCCTTTGACTTGGCCCATCCCCCGGATGGACAGTCCCGGCGCCCGGGGGGAGACTCCCCGGGAAATCGCCTGCTCGGAGTCACTCGTCCTTGTCCGATTCCCGGATCCGCAACTTCTGCATTATCGCCCACATCGATCACGGCAAGTCCACGCTGGCCGACCGCCTTCTGGAGTTCACCGGCAGCCTGACGAAGCGCGAGATGCGCGCTCAGGTGCTCGACTCCATGGATCTGGAGCGCGAGCGCGGCATCACGATCAAGGCCCAGGCCGTGCGACTGTTTCACGAGGGCGAGGACGGCGAGGTCTATCAGCTCAACCTGATCGATACGCCGGGACACGTGGACTTTACCTACGAGGTTTCGCGCTCGCTGCAGGCATGCGAGGGCGCGCTTCTGGTGGTTGACGCCACCCAGGGCGTCGAGGCCCAGACCATCGCCAACGTTTATCTCGCGATGGAGCACGATCTGGAGCTGGTCCCCGTCATCAACAAGATCGACCTTCCCGCCGCGGACATCGAGGAGGCCCGCCGCCAGATCACCGAGACCATCGGCCTGGACGGCGACAAGGGCATCCCCGTCTCCGCGAAGAGCGGCATCAATATCGACATCCTGCTGAACGAGCTGATCCGCCGCATTCCCCCGCCGAAGATCGACCGCGCGGCGCCCCTGCGCGCGCTGATCTTCGACGCGAAGTACGACAACTTCCGCGGCGTGATCTGCTATGTCCGCGTCGTGGAAGGCACGATGAAGAAGGGCGAGAAGATCCGCTTCATGCGCGGCGGCTCCGACTACGAGGTTCTGGAGGCCGGCGTGATGACCCCCGCCATGGTCCCCGTGGACAAGCTGGACTGCGGAGAGGTGGGCTACCTGATCTCTGGAATTCGCACGCTGGCGGAGGTCCACGTCGGCGATACGGTGACCAGCGCGCGTAAGCCCGCCGCGACGGCGCTCCCCGGATACAAGGAAATCCAGCCGGTGGTCTTCGCCGGCCTGTTCCCGGTGAACGCGGACGACTTCGATTCGCTGAAGGATGCGGTGGAGAAGCTTCGCCTGAACGATGCGGCGTTCTTCGTGGAACCGGAAAGCTCCGACGCCCTCGGGTTCGGTTTCCGCTGCGGATTCCTCGGCCTGCTCCACATGGAAATCATCCAGGAGCGCCTCGAGCGGGAGTATAACCAGAACCTCCTATTCACGGCTCCCTCAGTGGTTTATAAGGTCCACCTGACGGACGGTAGCGAGTTGATGGTGGACAATCCGTCAAAGCTTCCGCCTCCCCAGAACATCGACTCCATCGAGGAGCCGTGGGTCGACGCGCGGCTCTTCTTTCCCAAGGACTACCTGGGCAATGTGCTGGGGCTCTGCCAGGGGAAAAAGGGAATCCAGCGGGAAATGTCCTTCATCAGCACGGAGCGCGTGATGCTGCACTACGAGATGCCGCTCTCCGAGATCGTCAGCGATTTCCACGACAAACTGAAGTCCGTGACGTCAGGGTACGCCAGCTTCGACTACGAGGTCTCTGGCTATCGCGCCGGAAACTTGGTGAAGATGGACGTGATGGTGAACGGCGAGCCGGTGGACGCGCTCTCCATCATCGTGCACCGCGCCGACTCGGAGCACAAGGGCCGCCTCCTGTGCAAGAAGCTGAAGGAGATCGTGCCGCGCCAGATGTTCTCCGTGCCGATCCAGGCCGCCATCGGCGCCAAGATCATTGCGCGAGAGACGGTGTCCGCCTCACGCAAGGATGTGACGGCCAAGTGCTACGGAGGCGATATCTCGCGCAAGCGCAAGCTGCTGGACAAGCAGAAGGAAGGCAAGAAGCGCATGAAGACCTTTGGCCGCGTGGAGATCCCGCAGGAAGCCTTCATGGCGGTGCTGAGGCTCTCGGACGACTGATCCGCGGATCCCGGTCTCTCCCCCGCCTTTCGCGCAGCGGCAGTCATTGAAAATCCCCCCGCACCAGATCGGTGCGGGGGGATTCGCGTTCAGGCGATGTGGTGGACTGGCTTACTCGTAGAGCGACCAGTTGGTGGCGTCGAGCTGGGGAGCGGCGTCGAGATAGTTAAGAGCGTCGGTGAGGAGGCCGGTGCGCTTGGCGCGTGCGGCGATGAGCCCTGCCCCGCCCGTCTGGGTCGCGGCATCGCGAACCGTCTCGAAGGGGAAGCCGAGATACACGACGTTGTTGCCGCTCAGCAGCGCAGCGCTGCCGGTTGTGACGCTGGTGTAGGTGAGTGCGGCGGTGGACCCGCTGGCGGTAAGCACTTCGCTATCGGCGATGGAACCAGCCGCCACGTTGAAGACGTCGGTGCCGGTCGCAAAAGCCCCAACCGTGGGGAAGCTGCTCAGGTCGGCATCGATCGTCGATACGGCGGCGTTGTCGCTGCCCAGAACGCCAGCCTTGAGGACGTTGGCATAGAAGGCTTGATCGGCTACGTCGCCATTGGTTGTAAGGTCTTCGCCAATTGCCGAGCCGGTGACAAGGATGCTGCCGCCGCCACCGAGGAAGGCGGAGATCGCCGTCTGGCTTGCGGCGGTGATCGTCTGGTCGGCGACGAGTTCGCCGTCGCGTCCGGTTGACCAGAAGACAACGCCCGCGGGATCGAGTGTCACATTGCCGCTATCGATCGCGGAGGAGCGAGCGGACGTGAAGTGACGCGGAAGCACGGCCAGCGACTGGGCCCAATAGACGATGCCATGGAAATAGCCATTGGTGAAGAAGTCGCCGTCGGTGGGTGTGTAGCGGTTGTAGTCGAGCACCACGAGATTGGTGGGCACGGCGCCGTCGGTGGCAAGGTTGGCTCCCAGGGCGATATCCGAGGCGGACTCGTTCTGGACCGGCGTTGCGGTGTCGAAGGCGGTGACGCGCACATAGACGTTGGTATCGGGCGTCAGGCCGGTGAGAGTGGTCTCGGTTGCCGACGGACTGTTGACGGTGGCCGTCGGAGTTCCCGGGAACGACAGGCGGTTCTGAATGGGCGCGGTGAAGTCGCCATCGGCCGCGACATAGACGCGATACCCAGCGGTGTCCACATCGGCGACCGTCTCCCACTTGACGATCAATTCGCCGGGGTTTGTGCCCTGCTTCACGGAGACGATATTGGGAGTCGCGGGCGGCGTCAGGTCGGCCTGCGGAGTGTCCACGCGAATATTGTCAATCCCGAGGAGAAGCGGCGAAGCCGTGGGCTGCGTCTCTGTGTAAACGAGGAGGCTCTTGATGCGCGAGCTGCCTCCGTCCAGCGTGCCGTTGCCCGTAACCCACCCTGTCGTGGTATCCACACCCATCGCCCAGGCATAGGCGGTCGACGTATTGGGAGGAAGATCGACAAAGGGGCCGCGCTCAAGCGCACCGGTTCCGCCGTTGTCTTGCACGATGAAGGCAACTTTATAGGTGTCGGTCGTGGAAGGATTGAAGATGTCGGCCTCGATGATCGATCCCCCCGTGTTGGGGATCAGTGAATTCGGGAAGTTTGCGGGAGTGCCGATATTGTTACGTATCGACCAAAACGTGAGCGGCCCGCCGGAAACGTGCGGGTTGGAGAGGGCGGCGGTCGGGGTGAGAATGTTCCAGTTAATGCTGAACTGACCAGCGAGAAGGCCCTCAGTCACATTGGTGGAGACGTAAGTGGGAATGGGGCCATTGGTGGCATTGTGGGTCTGGGCTGAGGGAGATACCTGCGCCCATGCGGCGGGGTCCAAGTTATTCTCAAAGCCTTCGATCAGGAACTCGACGGCGAAGGCGCTGCCCGAAACCATCATGGCCGCGGCCAGAAGGGCCGCCTTGCGAATTTGCTTTTTCATGCGAAGGGATTCTCCGTTTGGGGGGTGTCGGTCTGTAAGACTTGGGTGGGGGGTCCGAAAATCCCAGACTTTCGGAACTTGGCCCACTCAACTTCCGGGACGTATAATACACACACGGGAGGGAGTCTCAAGCCCTTTATTTGCAGCGGAATGAGAATTTTTCCACCGGGCGAAGGAACTCCCCTTCACCCGCCCGCTGTCGCGCCGAGGCGAGCCGTGCGGCGCTTTCCTCTTGACGGGCGAGGCCCGCGCCGT
>JBBQYG010000126.1:0-12184 GCA_038208905.1 Candidatus Sumerlaeia bacterium
CCCCTACCCGCTCCCCAGCCCCCCGCCCTCCCCATGACCCGCCAGCGCCCCCTCCCCCTCCGCCCCCCCCTCTCCATCCGCCCCGGGGGCGGGAATCGGCTGTCCGCGACCCTTGGCAAGGAACTCCCCCCCGGCGGCCCCTATGGCGAGAGCTGGGAGCTGAGCGATCACCCCGATGGTCGCTCTCTGGTCGGCGGCTCGGAGCTCGCCGGAACCACCTTTGGAGAGCTGGCCCGTTCCAACCCCCGCGAATTGCTGGGACGCGACGAAGCTCCGGCGAAGTTTCCGCTCCTCGTCAAGTATATCGACGCCGCAGGCGACCTAAGTGTGCAGGTCCACCCCGACGACGTGTGGTGCGAAGCCAACGCCCACGACGACCGCGGCAAGAGCGAGTGCTGGTATGTGATGGACTGCGCCCCCGGCGCCAAGGTCGTCTATGGCTACAAGAAGGGCGTCACCGAGGCCCAGGCCCGCCGCGCCCTCGCCGAGGGTGGCTACACCGATCTTCTGGAGTTCTTGCCCATCGCCCCCGGCGACTTCATCGCCATCCCCCCGCGCACCGTCCACGCGATGCTGGCGGGGACGCTGGTGTGCGAGATCCAGCAATCCTCCAACACCACCTTCCGCCTCTATGACTGGGACCGCCAGCCGCCCCGCGAGCTGCACATCGACAAGGGCATGAGCACCACCGAATGGGAGCGCGCGCTGCTCCCCCGCATCAAGTCCCTTGGCCCCATCAAGCGCGAGATGCGCGCGGAATACCTGCTGCGCAATCCCCACTTCAGCGTCTTCCTTTTCGAGCTGCCCCCCGGCGGCATGGTCGAGATCGACCGCCCCGAAAGCGAAGGCGAGATCCTCAACGCCGTCGCCGGCGACGGCGCCATCGAGGCCGCCGGCCACACCGACGCCCTCCGCCTCGGCGATACCTGGTTCCTTCCCGCGCACCTGCGCGAGGCCACCATCGCCGCCGGCCCCCGCGGCCTCCGCGTCCTGATCACTTCGAACAACGAATTGTAATTGTTGGCTTGTATATACTATTAGAATAATGAAGGGACAAAAGGGACTGCAAGGACCGCAGAGACGTCTTGGTTCACGCAGTTCCCGTTTTTCCCTGCCGTTCCCTGCTTTTCCCCGCCATTTCCCGCCTACATCAATTCGTCCAGCAGCTTCGCCGTCTTCGTCATGCGACCGGTGTCCGCCGCCATCATGCGGCCCTCGGATGCGAGCGCGTCGCACAGGCGCTTGTCGTATTCGCCGTGCGATCGCAGCGTCGTGTGCATCGACATCGTCTCGCTGATGGCGAGGAGCTGGGAGAATCGGTAGAGGATGCGTTCCGCCTGGCGGACGTTGCCATTGAACTCCAGCTCCACGGTGTGGAGCCCTTCCTTGTCCACGGACGTCTCCATGGCGAAGGGCTGGCCCGTGGCTCCGCGCTTGTCGCTCGCCAGCTCCCGCACAACGCGGATCGGCACGGCGCGCGACTTGCGCGTGCCCGCGTAGCTGCGCAGCGAGAAGTGGTTCTCCCCGTTGGCGTCCAGCTCCAGCAGCAATTCGAAACGGCCCTTGGTCACCGCTGCCGCGAACTTGCGCTCGTCGCCGCGGGCGACGACCTCGACGGCCTCCGGCGCCTGGCCATAGATGGTGATCGTTGGATTCGCGGAGAACGGCGGAAATGGCTCCAGTTTGGGCGCGGGGAGCGGCGGCGGCGGTTTCACTCCCCCGCCGGCCTGCTCGTTTTCCTTCACGATTTCCGCCAGCTCGGGCACCGGCTCGAAGCACGACAGCCCGATCAGCACGTGGGCCCCGCTGAAATCCGACCACGCCACCGTGCCGCGCAGAAGCGGCACATCGGGGTGCGCCACCTTGAGCTCGAAGAAGCGGTTCGCCAGCGCCACCTCCTTGTCCAGCTTTGCGCGGTCATGCACCTCGATCATCGCGCCGCCGATGCTCAGGTTCGCCACGCGCACCGCAGCGGTGGTTGGCACGAAGGAAATTTCGGGGATGAGAAGCTTGAGGAGCCCGGGGAAGCTGACGGGGAGGCGCTGCTGCTCGCGGCTGCTATGGTCGTCGCGGGAACCCGGCGACGTCGGCGTCCGCACGGAGTCCGAACCTGTATCCAGCGATGCCGCCAGCATATCCTTGGGAGAGGGCCCCTTGGGCGCGTTGCTACCAGAGGCCGTATCCGACGGCGACCCCGGAGAAAATTGGAACCGGCCGCCGCCGGTTTCGGAGTGAGCGCCCTTTTTCGACTTGTCGTCCGTTGCCATCGCCTGTCCACGCGCCAACGCGAATCGCCTGCAATCCGAGGGCCTAGCCTGCTACCGTCCCCGGAACCGTCTCAACACAAAGATGGCCCACCCGCGCCTGGGGAGCGCTGCAAACTATCGCAGGGGGCTCTCCATCATTTCGCCCACGCGGTCCTGAAACCGTTCCAGGACCACCACCTCGCCCTTGGGGCACATGGCAAAGACGATCTTGAACCGCCTGCTGAAGAACTCCATGGTATCGGGCGATTCCAGTCGGGGGAGAAGGACGCAGCTTCCCCCGGCGCGCAGCTTGTAGATTGGCGCCTCGGGCGGCACGGGAAGCGGCACCCAGCCTTCCAGATCGCCGATGACCCGCAGCGCCGTCAGCTTGCGGGCGAGTTCCTCCAGCGATTCGGCGGTGCTTCCCTCGGCCATCGTGGCCGCATCGAACGACGTGGCCATGAGCGGCCCGCCGGACCACGGATCTGTGTTGCTGGCTCGCGTGAGGCGGGGCGATTGGGGGGAGGACTCCGACGCGCGATTGGCGGCGGCGAGATCGACTGGCCGTCCGGTCAGTCCGGTTAACTCCTCCAGTTGCTGGGCGAAATCGACCTCCTGCAGCTCGGCCTTACCAGTGATCGTGTCCACGCCGCGGAAGAGCTTGAAAGCCAGAAAGACGAACACCGCCAGTATGACGGCCCCTGCCGCCCAGGCTCCGAAGTCAGAGTAAGTAAACGAACCCTCTTCCAAGTAGGGCTCCACGGGCTCGGCGGTGGTCTCGGTCGTGCCGCCCGGTGACAAATTTGCCTGTGCAAGCAGGACGGGTTGGGCGAGGTTGTCCATGCGGCGGCCGGTAACTTTCGGGGGTCGGGGCGGTGCCAAAATGCTCTTTAGTGTTGTCAAACCCCGTCGGCCCAGTGCAATTGGAGACTCGCGGGGGCTGTGTCCCGTCCGCCAGCTAGGGGTCGGTCCGTTCTGGACTGGTCCTTGCGTAGCGGGGGGCACACCCAACGCCGATTGCGGGTTAAAAACGCGCGCCACGGCGCAAATCTCAAGGAGAAACCAGTTATGAAGAATACCCTTACAACCGCAGTGATGGCCGCTCTGCTCGCCATCGGGACGACGGGCGCTTTTGCGGGCCCGGATTATGAGTGCACCGCCGCCAAAGCCGCCATGTCAGCCGATTGCGCCACCGCCTGTAGCTCCGGTTCCGTTGCCGCCGCAGAGGGAGTAGCCGTTGGAATGGCCAAGGGCGGAGCCGAGAAAGGCACTGTGACAGCCGGTTACAGCGTGGGCAGCCAAGTCCCCAACTTTACTCTCTCCGACACCACAGGCAAGAGCCACAACCTGACCGACTTCCGCGGCAAGGTCTCCGTGCTCGTGTTCTACAACCAAGCCTGCCCCTTCGTCGTCGAAGTTGCCGATCGCCTGGGCGCCTTCACCAAGGAATACAGCGAGAAGGGCGTCGCCGTGATCGCCATCGACTCAGGCGTGAACAACGCCGCCGAGAAGATCGCCGAGCACGCCAAGGGCGTTGCCTATCCGATCCTCGTGAACAATGACTCCAGCGTCGCCCGCAATTTCAAGGCGACACGAACCCCCGAGGTCTTCATTCTCGACAAGGAAGGCGTCATCCAGTATCATGGCATGTTTGACACGGGCCAGACGCTGGACGAGAGCGGCAACCGCGCCACGCACAGCAAGAACGCAGTGGACGCGCTCTTGGCCGGCAAGCCTGTCGAAGTGAAGGAGACCAAGGCCTTCGGCTGCACCATCAAGTTCAACGACAAGACCGCCGCGGCCCCCGCTGCAAAGTCCAGCTCGGTAACTGGCGGCTGATCGCCTGTTGAACCCCGATTGAAATATCAGCCGGCGCCCGCACACAACGGGCGCCGGTTCGATTTTCGCGCCTTCCGCCAATTGTCACGAGACTTGCCTGGCACATCCCCAAGGAGCACCATCCATGCGCAGCATTTCTATTTTCACCACCACAATTCTACTGGCCGTCGTTTCCACGGCGCTCCGGGCCGTCCCGCCCGGCAATAGTGACGCGGCCACGAGCGGCACCGCCGTCGCCCTGCCCGCGGCGGGCACAACCCGCGTTGTGGACCAGAATGAGATCGAGCGCATTCTCTCGGATAATTCCGCTGAGCTGACCGTGGTAAATTTCTGGGCGACGTTCTGCGGCCCCTGCGTCGAGGAGATGCCCTACTTCGTCCGCGTCGCGAAGGAGAACAAGCCGACCGACGTCCGCGTGATTGGAATTTCCGTGGACCTCAAGGCGCAGGTCGCCTCGCACGTGGAGCCGTTTCTAAAGAAGCGCGAAATTCCGTATCCCAATGTGGTGTTCTACGGCGACCAGGAGAAGATGATTAACTTCTTCGCGCCCGAATGGAGTGGCGAACTGCCCGTAACCTTTATCTACGACAAGTCGGGCAAGCAGGTCGCGAAATTCCTCCGCGCGCTCACCTACGAGGAACTCACCGCCGCGATCGCAAAGGCCCGCACGGCGAAGTAGTCGCGCTGCGCCGCAATGCCAGAGTCGGAGCTTGATGTATAGACATAGATGGAGAGCCTTCGGCAGTTTGTAGCTCTCGCAGTTCGACTCGCACTTGGGCTGTTTCTATGGCGCTTTTCTATTTTCCGGGGCCGAAACCCAGATGCCGAGGCGACGAGCCAAACTATTCATCCACGGATTCAACCAACGCGACCACCAGCGTCTCCTCTTTCGGACGGATCTCTGTGCCCTCTCTGGTGAGCGCTTTTTTTTGTTCCTTCGACCTACTGCATGTAGAAGAATGAAATCTCAACATCCACGTACGACTTTGTAAAGTCGTCGGGGAATGGAGGGAAACGTCGCGCGCGTTCCAGCGCTTCGGTGGCGAGCGCATCCAGCGAGGAATCGCCGCAGCTTTTCTTGAGCACGATATTTGTAATCGTCCCGTCGTTGTTAATTCGACATTGGACAAGCGCCGTGACTTCCTTCTGGTCAGTGGGCGGCACGCGGAAATGCTTGGCCAACGCGTTGAGTGCGTTTGTGACATAGTAGTCCGGCAGGCCGATATTCTTGAGAGAGCTGGCGCCATTTCCAGCGCCAACCGCTCCGCCCCCCGCCGATGCGACGGAGCTGCTGGAATTGGAACCCGCGCCGGGGCGAGAGAGCGGCTTTGCGCTCGAGGGTCCAGGGTTGGCGGGCGCGTGGAGAGACGCCGATTTCCCAGCGGCGGGCTTGGGCGTCTCTCGCGTGGGGACCTTGGGGGTTCCGCGGAGGTCGCGCGCGCGGTCGGGGGAGAGCACAAACGGTGTCTTGGTCGGCGCCGGCGTCGCCGAGGCCGTGGGCCGGGCTGTGGTCTTCTTTGGCACAGGCGTGGGGGCGGGCGTGGCGGGCGCTTTTGTTGGGGCAGGCTTCGGCGTTTCCGGCTTGGGCGTGGCCTTTTCCACTGTCTTCTCCGGTTCCTTCTTCGGCTCGGGAGTCGGCGGTGGCGTGGCGGGCTTGGTTTCGACTGGCTTCTCTGGCTGCTTCTCCTTGATCGGCGGCTTTTCTTCGGGCTTGGGTTCTTCCTTCTTTTCCACGATGGGCGCCGGCGTGGGGCGGGGCTTCTCGCGTGGTGGCTGGGCGGAAGCCGGGGGAGAGATAAGTTCCACGGCCATCACTTGGGCACCGCCGCCACCGCCGCCGGGCTCCGACAGCGAATAGACCTCGGGCATCCAGGCGAGGACGATCACGGCCACCACCAGCACCAAGTGCAGGACCATCGAGGCCCCGAGCGCAAACCGCCCCTGTTTCCGCGATTCCCCCACGGCGCTACTTCCCCCGCTCCGTGACGATATTGACCGCATCCACTCCATTGTTCTTCAGCACCGTGATCAGGCGGGCGATGTTCTCCCATTCCACGGAACGATCCGCCTCCAGCGAAACCGAGGGCTGGTCCTTGTATTCGGGCGCCGCCTTGATCGCGCCGGGCACGTCGTCCAGCCCCGTGGGCTGACCGTTGACGTAATAGACTGGCCCGCCAGCCGGTTGTGTAACCTGTATGACGACAGGTTTCTTCTTTTCGGAACTCTTGGACTGCGAAACCTTGGGCAGTTCCAAGTCCACGTTGTAGCGAACCGCCGGAGCGACCACCATAAAGGAGATCAGGAGCACAAAGGTGATGTCCAACAGCGAAGTCACGTTAATGGAGGCGGGCGGTGTCTCCCGGCGGCGGCGCCGAATCATTTCACCTTCTCCTCGTCCACCAGGATCTGCTTACGGACGGCGTTCTCGATGTCGTTGGAGAAACACTCCATGTCGCCGGAGATCTTGGTGACCTCTCGCGTGAAGTAGTTATAGGCGATCAGCGCGGGCGTCGCCGCGATCAGACCGAAGATCGTTGTCATCAAAGCGGTTGAGATGCCCGGAGCCAGAGCCGAAAGCGCCGCGGAGCCCTCCCGTCCGATGGCCTGAAACGATGCAAGAACCCCCCACACCGTCCCGAAGAGTCCAATGAACGGGGCAATCGTGGAGATCGTGGCCAGGATCGTCAGCTTTTCCTGTAGCCGCGATTCCTCGCGAGACATTGTGCGATTCAGAATGCTGGCAATGGTGTCTTTGGCGATCTCGAGGCGATTCTCGAGACCCAGCGCCTTCTTGCCCGTGAACCAGTTCTCCATCCGGCATTCCACGTAGGTTTCCTTGAGGAGCTTGGCCAAGGGGCTGTTGGGATAGCGCTTGGAGGCCACAAACAGCGCCTCCCAGGAACCGTCCTCGTCCACAAGTCCTTGAAATGCGCGGGATTGGCGCTTGGCGACCTTCACCTCCAGATACTTCTGGATAATGAGCATCAAGCTGTAGATCGACATGCAAGTAAGGGCGATCAGGCAGATAAGGCCCACGAGATCGTTTTCCCTGATGGCGCTGATGAGATCGACCGAATCAGCGGAGAGCAGAAGGAGCGGGGAGGCGGTCATGGCACGGAGCATCCGGGGTGGAATGCCTCGCCGATGGGTGACGCAAGATGGCTGAACTCAGGTATCGGGAAGCCCGATGGACTGGAGGAAACGGCTGAGTTCGTCCGGAGTCCCGAAGGGGATTTCAACTGTGCCGGACTGCCCGTCTCGCGAGTGAATCTTCACCCGGCAACCGAGGTGCTCCATAAGTCGGTCTTGCAGAGCCACGATGTCAAGTTCTTCGGGGCGATTTTTCGCTGAAGTCTTCGCGCCCTGAATTGGCTTCCCGGCCTTCTGGTAGGAGGTGGCCCGCTTTTCGGCTTCGCGAACCGAAATGCCCTTGGCCACGATCTCCTTCCGCAGCTTGAGACGATAGAAGTTATCGTCCACCGACAGGATCGCGCGGGCGTGTCCCGCCGTCATGCGACCCTCTTCGAGTTCCAGCAGGATATCGTTGCCAAGCTTCAGCAACCGTAGGGCATTCGCCACCGTGGGACGCCCCTTGCCGACGCGCTGGGCCACCTGCTCCTGAGACCAGCCGAAGGTGTCCATCAGCTTGCGATAGGCCCGCGCCTCCTCCACCGGGTTGAGGTCGTCGCGCTGGACGTTCTCGACGATGGCGATTTCAAGCATTTCCTCCCGTGTCATGCTCTGGACGATGGCCGGGATGCGCTCCAGGCCTGCGATTCCGGCAGCCCGGTAGCGGCGCTCCCCCGCTACCAGCGTGTATTCTGCTTCACCCTTAAGTCTCGTCAGGAGAATCGGCTGAAGAACTCCGTGGTTCTTGATGGACTCGGCCAGTTCCTCCAGTGATTCCTGGCTGAAGCGCTGGCGCGGCTGGTCGGGGTTCAGCTTAATGGCTGCGCGATCCACGAAGAGGATCGAAGCTTCCGTGGGCAGCATGACCCTGGCAACGGCGGGGGAGGCCGGAGATGGGGGGATTTCGTGAACGCTGACCTTGGGAGCGCCGAGGAGGGCGCCAAGTCCCTTGCCGAGGGCTGTTCGCTTGGTGCTCACCACGCCACCTCCCTCGGGCGTACCGGCATCGCGACAAGCCGCGCCAGGACTTCCTTGCTCAGGGACTCATAGGCCCGGGCGCCGACGCCCCAGCGTTCGTAGTCGAAGATCGTCTTGCCGTGACTTGGGCATTCCGAAAGCCTGATCGTCCGCGGAATCAGCGTCGAGAGGACCTTGTCCCCGAGGTGCTTGCGCATGTCCTTGATCACCTGCTGGGAGAGATTCGTGCGCAAATCCACCATCGTGAGGACGCATCCCAGCATTTCCAGCGAGGGGTTGTGGGTCATGCGGATCTCCTCCAGCGTATCGAGGAGCATGCTGAGGCCTTCCAGCGCAAGAAACTCACCCTGAACCGGCACCAGTGTGTGCGTAGAAGCGATCAGAATGTTGAGCGTCAGGATTCCCAGCGACGGGGGAGAATCGATAATGACGATATCGTGAGGCACAGCGAGGAGTCCCAGACAGCGATGCAGGGCCGTATCGCGATCCTCGCCCAGTTTGAGGAGGTCCATTTCGGCGCGGATGAGGGAGATATTGGCGGGGTAGATGTCCACCCCGGGGTAGGGCGTCGGGCTCCACTGGGGGAGTGCCAGGCCCGACATCAGCAAATCGTAGGAGGATGGATTCGTGGTGTACTTCTCCACGCCGAGGGCCGTGGTGGCGTTTCCTTGGGGATCGAGGTCGATCAGGAGGACGCGCTTGCCCAGAAGGGCCAGCCCGTGGGCGACGTTGACGGCGGTTGTGGTCTTGCCGACGCCGCCCTTCTGGTTGATGACCGCCACGCGGGGGGGGCCGAGTGTTTCACGTGAAACAGTCTGGTCGGGTTCTTTCATGGGGGAGGGGACCCGCCTTCCAATCGCAAGGTTGGGCCAGGGCGGCCACGCATGGTCGAAGAGATGGCGGCG
Source organism: Candidatus Sumerlaeia bacterium (assembly GCA_038208905.1). Classification (GTDB taxonomy): domain Bacteria; phylum Sumerlaeota; class Sumerlaeia; order SLMS01; family SLMS01; genus JBBQYG01. The sequence continues at coordinate 9,098 of JBBQYG010000126.1, forward strand.
CAACCCGCGAAAGTCAATGCCATTTGCCAGAATCCGTGAGCATCGCCCAAGTGCTTACACATCAGCTATCTAGGAAGTTTTATGCAGCAGGGAACGGCGCCTAAAACACCTCGCGGGCCCCGGGAAAATCCCCGTTGACAGTCCCCCGGTCCCGCCTAGCATCGACCTTGCTTGCGCATTTGGTTCAAGCACCTGCTGGGGAGTAGTTCAGCTGGTAGAACGCGGGCCTTTGGAGCCCGATGTCGCAGGTTCGAGTCCTGCCTCCCCAGCCAACCACATTCCGCCGCAACCCAACGTGAACCAACCATCCACAGCCGCTCCCCCACCCGCCCTCAAGGACGTGACGGCGATCATCCTGGCCGCGGGCCAGGGTAAGCGAATGAAGAGCAACCTCCCCAAGGTCATGCATAAAGTCCTTGGCCGTGAAATGCTCGACTACGTCCTCCAGTCGCTCCGCAAGGCCGGCGTCGAGGACTCCATCGTCGTTGTTGGCCACTGCGGCGATCAGGTGATCGATTATCTTGGCGACCGCGCCCGGCACGTCTGGCAGAAGCAGCAACTCGGCACCGGCCACGCCGTCCAGTGCAGCCTCCCAGAGATTGACCGCTTCGAGGGCGACGTGATCGTGACCTGCGGCGACACCCCGCTCATCTCCTCCAACTGCTTCGAGACCCTTGTCCGCAAGCGTCGCGAGGGGGCCTATAGCGCCATGGTCGCCACCATGATCCCCGACGATCCCCGCGCCTACGGCCGCATCAAGCGAGATAAGGATGGCAATGTCCGGGGGATCGTCGAATTCCGCGACGCCTCCGAGCAGGAACGCGGCATCCGCGAGGTCAACACGGGCACCTACTGCTTCGAGGCCGAGGCCCTTCGCCTCTCGCTTTCCAAGTTGGCCAACAACAACGCCCAAGGCGAATTCTATCTGACGGATACGATCTCCCACCTGCTCCAATCCGGGCGCTCCGTTGGGGCCTATATTCACCCGGACGCCGACGAATTTATCGGTGTCAACGACCCATCGGAATTGGCGACGGCGGAGAACCTGCTCTCCAAGCGCGTCAAGTTGTCAATCTTGTCGTCGGGGGTGATTCTCGAGGAGCCCTACACCATCCGCATCGAGCCCACTGTCCGAATCGGGCCGCGCACCCGTGTGCGGTCGGGGACGATCCTGGAGGGCTACACCACCATCGGCCCCGACTGCGTGATCGGCCCCCATGTGACGCTGAAGGACGTATTTATCAAGCGCGGCACCACGATTTCGCCTCACATGATCGTCGGACGCCAAGGCGCCGATGGCGAAGATTCCCCAGAGGATGACGATGCACTCGATTTCCAATAACTCCAAGCCGCCGGTTATCCTTCCCGGGAGCGCCTCCACGGCCCTCGCGGAGGAAGTGGCCGCCCAGCTCGAACTCCCCGTTGGCGGCGTCGAAGTCCGCAAGTTCTCCGATTCGGAGACCTTCGTGAAGATCGACGATAACATCCGTGGCCGCGATGTCTTCGTGATCCAGAGCACCAGCCGCCCCACCAATGAAACGCTGATGGAGTTGTTGCTCTTCCTGGACGCCAGCAAGCGCGCCTCCGCCGCCCGAATCACCGCCGTGGTGCCCTATTTCGGCTACGCGCGGCAGGACCGAAAGGATCAGGGCCGCGTGGCGCTGAGCGCCAAGCTGGTCGCCAACATCATCTCCGCGTCGGGCGCCGACCGGTTGCTGACGTTCGACCTGCACAGCGGCCAGATTCAGGGCTTCTTCGACATTCCCGTGGATCACCTGCTGGCTGGGCCGACACTGGTGGACTTTATCTCGCGAGCCGGGGCCGAGCCATTCTGCGTGGTCTCTCCCGACGTGGGTAATGTGAAACTGGCGCGCAACTTCGCCGATCTGCTCCACGCGCCGCTCGCGATCGTGGATAAACGCCGCCCCGCGCCCAACATCAGCGAGGTCATGTCCATCATCGGAGAGGAGGAGGTGCGTGGCAAAAACGTGCTGATCTTCGACGATATGATTGACACCGCCGGGACCATTTGCAACGCATCCCACGCTCTTCGCGAGCGCGGGGCGAAAGACATATACGCCCTGGCGACGCACGGAGTCCTGTCGGGTCCCGCCGTGGAGCGGCTCCGCCAGTCGGCAATCCGCGAGGTGATCATCACCAACACGATATCCCAGGAGGGGCGCGAACTCGATCCCAAGATCAGGATCCTCAGCATTGCGCCACTTATCGCCCAGGCGATCGAACGGATTCACAACCACAAATCGGTCAGCGATCTCTTCCGTCAGATGGCCCATTGAATTGGGGTGTCCATTTGCGGGGGGAAGCACCGCGAAGTACCAATAAAGGCAGAGAATCATGGGTGTTTTCGAGTTGAAGGCCGACGTGCGTACCGACTCCGGCAAGGAGAAGGCCAAGAAACTGCGCCAGCAGGGTCGCTTTCCCGCGATCGTCTATGGCGCCGGCAAGGATCCCGTTTCCCTTTCCCTGGACATCCGCGACGCGGAACTGGTCCTTGGGCGCATCCACGGAGAGAAGGTGCTGGTGGGCCTTCAGTACGGCAGCGACAAGGACAACGTCTTTGTCCGCAATGTCCAGCGCGACCCCGTCGTGGACAAGCTCCTGCATATCGACTTCTTCCGCGTCGATATGAGCAAGGAAATGGACACCCGGGTGCCGCTCATCAGCATCGGCGTCCCCGCTGGCGTTAAGCTGGGTGGTTTGCTTGAGCACGGCGTCCGCGAGTTGGCGATTCGCTGCCTTCCCGGCATCGTTCCCCCCCATATCGAGGTCGCCGTCGAACACCTCGAGGTCGGCCAGTCGGTCCACGTCCGCGATCTGCCCCCAATCGAAGGCGTGAAGGTGACCACGGCGCCGGATACGGTGCTGTTCCTGGTGGCCGCGAAGCAGAAGGAAGACGACGCCCCCGTGGGCGCCGCCGCTCCCGCCGCCGCGGCAGCTCCCGCCAAGGCCGCATCCGCGGCCAAGGGCGCGGCACCCGCCGCCAAGGCTGCCCCCGCCGCCGCCAAGGCACCGGCCAAGAAGAAGTAGGCGGCAGGGAGAAGCAGGAAACCGTAGGGAACGGCAGGG
>JBBQYG010000127.1:0-12181 GCA_038208905.1 Candidatus Sumerlaeia bacterium
GCCGGGAAGACGACCCTGATGCGCGCGATGGCTGGCGTGCTGGAGCCGACGCGCGGATCCGTACGAGTGTTCGGCCTGTCGCATCGCGATGCTCCCGGGCTCCTCGCTCCGCTGATCGGCTACCTGCCCCAGAATCACGGCCACTACGATTGGATGACGTTGCGGCAGTATCTCGACTACTTCGCGACGCTGACTGCGGGGACACTGTCCCGCGCGCGATCGCTCGGGACGGATTTCCCCGCGCTCAGCGAGCACCTTGGCCGCCTGAGCGAACTGGCCGATCCGCATTCGCGCCGCACCGCGGTGGATCGGGCGATGGCGGAGGTCAACCTCGGCCACGTCGCCGACCAGCGCATCGGCACGTTCTCCGGTGGCATGAAGCAGCGCGCAGGCATTGCACGCCTCATCCTTCAGGCCCCCCCGATCCTACTAGTGGACGAACCGACGGCGGGCCTGGATCCCATCGAGCGCGTCAACGTGCGGCTGCTCCTCGCGCGCCTCGCGGAAAAGCACCTCATCGTGCTCTCCACTCACATCGTGGAAGACCTCGAGCAGAACTGCGACACCCTCGCGATTTTGGACAAGGGCGAGATCATCTATCACGGCGGCGCCGACGAGTTGCGCGCGCGCTGCGCGGGCCTTGTGTGGGACGTGCCGTCCCAGGCCGCTGCGCGAGAGGACTTTCGCAGTCGGCTTGTTGCCGGGGGTGGGCGAGTCCTTTACCAAGTCCTTGCGCGCGATATCGATGCGACGCGAGTTCTCTCCAAGGGTTCCCCCGCCCCCGGCGCGGTACCGGTCTCTGCCACTCTGGAGGTTGCATTGTTGGTAAGCCTCAGCCGCGGCGCGGTGGCGCCCGTTGCCTGATCCCAGCGGGGCATCTGAAGTGCCGTCGCGCCGCGTCCTTCTTCTCTACGTAGGGATCGCCGTTCTTCCCGCCGCGGCGATGCTGCTCAACCTCGGCGCTCCGCCGCTCTTCTATCCACGCGGGGACATCGCCACGACGCTGTGGAATCACTGGTGGTTCGCCGAGGCATTGTCGCACGGCGTGAATCCGTATCGCTCGCCGGCGATATTCCATCCCTTCGGCGCGCCGCTTTTCCTGCATACTTTCGAGATCGTGGATGCGATCATTGCATGGCCAGTCCGCGCGTTGGTGGGGGTGGAGGCCGCATGGAAGTTTGCCTTCGTCCTTCACAACTTCTGGACTCTGGTAGCGGCGCATCTTCTCGCGCGGCGTCTGGGCATTGTGGCGTCCGGCGCGATCGTTTCGGCAATTCTGCTCTGCTGCTGCAGCTATCGCTTCGTGAATGCCCCCGCGCTCAGCCTCCTTGCCACGGGACATCTGTTCTTCCTGTGGTGGGCCATCGTGGGATGCTGGCAGAGGCCGGACGACTGGCGCCGTGGGCTGTGGCTTGGCGCGGGAGCGGTGGTGCTGCTCTACGCGAATCTCTACTACCTCTTCTTCACCGCCCTGATAGCCGCTCCAACGGGGGTGGCGCTCGCGATCGCCGCCCGCCCCGGGCGTGCGGCATGGATCGGGTGGTCGCGCCAGCTCGGCGTCGCGGCAATGCTAGGATGCGGGCCCCTCGCTTTCATCGTCATTGGCTTGCGCGACTCCCAGGGATACATGGGCGTAGTTTCAGGGTACGCTGAGTGGAATCAGATCCGAGGATCCGCCGACCTGGCTCAGCTCTTACTGCCGCGCTGGGTTCGCGCACTCCTCACGGGCGAAGCTGTTCCCGATGAACCGTGGGCGCTCCTGGCTCCTCCCCTCCGCGTCATCGCGTATGCGCCCCCCCTTATGTTCATGGCGATTTCCCTCTTCGGTTGGTGTAGGGCCCCGGCGGCTGCGGATGAAGTTTCTGTCAAGCCACGCGGCGTCCGTCTGGGTCTCGTCACGGTTGCGCTCCTCTCGATCTTCGTTGCCATTGGTCCTCGCGTAAAGGTCTGGACGATCACGGATCCCGCTGATGTCCCTGCATCGGAGAACATCGGCCGCCCCCCGGATTGGAGGGGGATTTCCTTTCCGTCGCCCTATGCCATGTTGGCTGATCTTCCGGGTTTCAGCCATATCCGGGGGAATACGCGCGCCGCCTACTTCATGCAGGCGGCGATCATTCTCCTCCTCGCTCCTGCATTCGTCAGAGGATTTCAACGGACGCTCAACATCGCCAAGTCACAGGGGATTCATCCCGCGATTCCCGCGCTGGCGTTCGGCACCTTGCTATGGCTGGAGCAGCCGATCCCCTTCTTCCCCACGGAGCCCCGCCTTGATCGCGCGGGGCTGGAACTCCTGCATGATCTCCCGGGCGACGGAGCCGTCCGCACCTACCCCGACCGCGGATTCGTGATCCAGGGGCTTGCGATGTATGACCAGACGATCCACGGACGACCGATCCTTGGTGGATATCTTTCCCGCGACCTCCCCGAGTACAACCATTGGATCGACGCGCGGCCGTGGGAGCAGCATTTCCACAGCATTCTTGCCGGGCGGCGCCCTTCGATGACCGATGCTCAGCGGACAGTAATCCTCCGTGTGGCCCGGGAGGACGGGATACGCTTCATCGTGTTCTACAAGACGATCCAGATGGAAGGCATGTCGGAGGACTTTCTTCCCTCCTTGCTCCGCCAGCGACTTGGGTCAATCCTCTGGCAGGACGATACGATGGCGGTCGTCGAAATCGCGCGGGAGTAGTCGCATGGAACTGTCGAACCTGGAAGCCTTCGAGCGCTACTCGGCCCTCGGTCCCGATTTCCTTACCTGGATGATGGTCCGCGTGCTGGAGGATGACTTCCCCGCCCCGGCCTCCGAGCCCGGCCTGACGGTGGATATCAAAGGCCCCCTCGTTTTCATCTCCGACGCGGGCGAGGCCAACAAGATCACCCTCGCGGGTGACGAAGCGGTTGGCGCGCCGGAGCTGCGCTCCGCCCTGCGCCAGGGGAAGAAGCTGACGCGCGCCCGCCTGGAGTTCGTCGCCGCGGTGGACACGTGGACGTTCACCTTCGACGCGGAGACCTTCGACTTGAAGGCTATCAAGCTCCCCGTGCCCCCCCTCGCCGATATCGAGGCCAACCTGACGATGCGCGCGGAAGCAACGGCGCGGCTCTATCACCTGATCGACGAACTCTTCGAAGGCTTCCTCGCGATTCGCCTCAGCCCGGAGGCGTGGGACTCCGAGGCCAGCCGCTGGAAGAAACTGGCCACCGCCCCCATCCGCGAGCGCAAGGCGGAGCCAGCGACTTGACGCCGCGGAGCCCATCTGGCAGTTGATCGCGAGCAGCCGCCGGACAATGCAGAAAGGGAGCCTCCCTTGACGACGCCGATTGCCCTGAACCTGACAGGCACCTTTCCCAAGGGGCTTCCGATAGTGGGTGGGCCCAAGTCGTTCTTTCTAAAGTTCTCGAAATCCTGCGCGGAACAGTTTCAGGGGATGGTTGCTGGCGGCGACATGGACGAGCCCCAGAAGGGCGTCTATACACTCGGCATGCAGGTCCACCCCGCGACGGGCCCCGTCCGCGTCACGATCCAGGCCCCGAACACCATCAAGGTCACCGCATTCACCGCATCGGTGGGCCCCGGTTACCATCAATACCTGTGCGACACCTTTCTTGCCCTTGGCCAGAAGCACAAGATCGCGTGGTCCCAGGACCGCGAGGCCGACCCAACCGGGTACTTCTTCCACCGCGACCGCCGCTCGCTGGAGAGCGCCTTCCTGCGCTTCCTAGCCGACGCGATTCAGGGGATGATCGACGATCGCGACGATGTGATGTTCTACCCACCGCTTCCCCACGAGTTCGAGCACGACGGCGAGATCGCGACGCCGCTTGGCCCGCGGTCCGCCGAATGGATGGTCGCCACGGCCCACGATCCCCAGCGCGGCAGGGATGTCTTCGCCTGGTGGGACGAGGGACTGGGCGCCAACTACCATCTGGGCCGCGCCCTCGCGATCCTGTGGAACCACGCGCGTTTCCGCCCTCCGCTGACAGAGGACGAGGGCAAGTACCTCTCCAGCATGCTTTCCAGCTTCGAGGCTGCCCATCGGCTGGCGCCGCACTTCAAGTACCCATGGCGGGAGTGGTTTGAATTCATGAAGTTCACGCCCCGCGCCACCACCGATCCGCTCTACCAGACCGTGCAGAGAATGACACAGGTAGATCCCCTTGCGCGCTCGCTGTTCGGCTACCGGTGCCGGGACTTCAAGCTGCATATAGGCTCCGGATGGATCGTCAGGATTCCTGGAATCATGGCCGAGGCGACCGACGAGCGCGGTTGGCAATTCTGGGACGGCCAGCGCACGGTGCAGGTTGCCCCGATGCCTGCGCCCCCCGGCCAGAGCGCGGCGGACATCGTCGCCGGGTTTCCGCCGCTGGGGCCCGGAGGCGTTGGCGAGGAGTTCAGTTGGGAGCGGGGCGGCATCGTCTCGAAGGGAAACCTCCATCGCGCCAATGAGGACGGCCGCCAGTTCTGGCGCCTCGGCTCCATCGCGGCCGTGCCGGGGAGCCTCCTGATCTTCACCATCAACTTCGACGAAGAGAACCAGCGCGAGTGGGCACTCGCGACATGGCGCGCGCTCGAATGGGCCCAGGTGGAGGGCGAGTAGCATCCTCAGGACTTTTTTCGCAGCTCCGCACGTGCGCTGGGGATCACGCGCAGGTATTCGTCGAGGGGAGAGCCCTCGGGGCGTTCCGTCATCATCTTCATGATCCGTCCAACCGGATAATAGTCGAGTTCGGGAAAGCGCAGCGCCACCTTCTCGATGCTCGTCGCCGCGCGGAAATCCCACTCGCCGCCAAAGAGTCCGCGCCCCACTTCGCCGATGGCGAATCCCGCCTGAACCAAGCGCGTGTCTTCGATGAACGACAACAGATAGTGCGACCGAAGGAATCCATCGAGTTCCCTCATTCCCAGCAGCGACAAAGGTAGCTCCCCGCCGAAGCGCTGACGCCAGAACGCGCGGAAAGCTTGCTCTTGAGCCGCGACGAAATCGAGGGCGTCGGCGCCGGACTTGCCGATCCATTCGGCGTCCTGCGGCGCTTCACCACATGGGTGCGCCTTTGCGCGTTCTGCTTCGAGGCGGGCTGGGAGCGTGGCGAGGAACGCATCGAGTGAGAAGCGTGCGCCGAGGGCGATCTTCTTCTCGATGGTGGGGAGGGGAAAGAATCGCCCGGAGGCAATACCGCCGATTCCGCCGAGCGTCACGCCCCATGCCTCGTCCTCGACCCACTCGCCACCAGCGATCGCACGAACGTGCTCGCCGATGTGGCTCGCCGCATCGCTGAGCAGTCGCTCGCGCTGGTCGTCGGGCGCGCGTCCTGCGTCCTCCACCGCGGCGTCCAGAGAGAAGCCGCGCGACTTCGCGGCGCGGGCGAACCGATCCGCGCCCGCGGGGACTTCATCCGCCAGCGTGGTGGGTGGGGGAGTGGTCGCTCCCTTCAGGAATCCCCAGAGTCTGCTCACTCCGCGATGGCCACTTTGCCGTCGGCGACGGTGACCTTGTAACAGCGCACCTGACCAGGATGCGTGGGCGATTTGCCCGTGCGGATGTCGAACCGCCAGCCGTGCCACGGGCACACGACCACGCAATCGTCCTCCAGGTCGCCGCCATCCAACGGCCCGCCGCGATGCGGGCACTGGGCGTCGATGGCGTGGACGACGTCCCCCTTACGGAAGAGGGCCACCTCCCGGCCCGCAAAGGGGCGGCGAATCGAACCGCCGTCGGGAATCTCGTTAAGACTGGCGACGATCTCAGGCATCGGCTTTCTCCTTTCGGCCCCACGGCATCGCGAGGCGGGGGAGCGCCAACGGCGCCTGGTGGCGGGCAACCAGTAGGCGCTCGCCATCGGGATTCGCTTCGCGGCGCCGCGCGGCCATCTTCTGGAACATGCCGCGGGCGGGAGCCAGCCCCGATCCGTCGACAAACACGGCGCGGCAATCGAGCCCTCCCTCGCGGTAGATGCCCCGATAGTCGTCCATCCCCAGCGAACGGCCGTGGTGCCGTGGGTCGCTTCCTCCCAGCGCGATCGACCCGCGCCCCAGCGGCTCGCCCAGGTTGATCACGATGCCGCCGCGGCGGAGGATTCGCCCCAGCTCGCGGGCCAGTCGCTCGGGCCGCGCGATGCGGTTCATCGCGTCGGCCATGAACACGATGTCGAAAGTCTCCGGCGCAAAGGCAAGGCGACACACGTCGCCCTGAAAGCAATCGACGCGATCTCCCCGCCCGCGCGCGGATGCAAGCCCGCCGACGCCTGCCACCGCATCCACCGCCGCCACGCGGGCGCCCCGATCCGCGAACCACGCGGCGGCCCAGCCGTTTCCGCAGCAGAGGTCCAGCACGCGCCGACCTTCGAGTTTTCCTGCAAGTTTCTCCACCAGCGGCACCAGGGCGGGATAGCGATCCTCAGCCGTTCGCCCATCCGCCGCAATGGTCGCCGCCTCGGCCTCAAGCGCCGCGATCTCGGATTCCCTCAGCCGATAGTTGTCGCCCGTGGGCATGAGGGAGAGCACACCGTCGCGATCCTCGAAAGCGCGCGCGCAGGCCGGGCACTTGAACGACTGGGAAGTTTCCAGATAGTCCAGCGGCGCGTCGTCGTTGGGGCAGATCAGTGCCGCGCGATACTCCTCCGTCAGGCCCTTGCGGCCCCGCCCGGCGAGTTCCTTCCAGTAGTTCGCCCCCATCGCCCGCTTGGTCACGATGCTGGCCCCCGGGTGAGTCGGCTACTGGGCATCCTGCCACTCTTCCAGCCATGCCATCTGGATGGCTTCGAGCTTGGACTCGTTGCTCTCCTCGCGCTTGCCGGCAAAACCATCGAGTTGCAGGGTCCACTCCAGCAGGTCGGTGAAGCGGACCTGTAGCGGGTCCAGCTCGGGGCGCGTCTCGTGCAGCGCGATGGCGATGTCGTCCAAATCCTTCCAGGTAATCGCGTGCGGCATAGTCTCAGAGCTCCCTCGGAGGCCAGTTGAACAGCGTCACCACCACGTCGCGCTCCACGCGGGCCTGGCAACCAAGGCGGCTGTGGATCGTCTGCTCGGGACACAGCTTATCCATCGTATCGATCTCGTCGTCCTCCTGATCGCTCAGGCACTTGTCGGTCCCTTGTTCGGCAATCACATGGCAGGTGGAGCAGGCGCAGACGCCGCCACAGGCGTGCTCGAGGCCGATATCGTGGTCCTCGGAGACTTCGAGGAGCGTTTGGCCGACCTCGACTTCCACGGTCTTGTTGAGCGGCAGGAAAGTCACTTTCGGCATCGTCGAGAACCTCGGTGGGGCGGGTGATGGAAACTCTTGTGGGGCTTTGTGGTCAGCATGGGACTCGTCCGCGAGGGGAATATCCTCCGCGCCCGGGCCTCGCCACCTATTGAAGCAAGGGATCGGCCATGCCGCAAACCCCGTTGACGCTCCCACCCCCGGCCCCAACATTGCCCATCGAATTCCCCGGGAAGACCACGCGCCCAACCCCATGCCGATCCACGCCACCGCCTTCGTTGATCCAACCGCCGTTCTGGACTCCTCCGTGGAGGTGGGGCCCTATTGCCGCGTCGGCCCCCACTGCGTCTTGGGAGAGGGAAACGTCCTCATGCAGGGCGCCATTCTTGGCCCCCGGACGGTGGCCGGGAAGGGAAACGTCTTTCACTACAACTCCATCGTGGGCCACGATCCCCAGTTTCTCGGCTTCGATCCAGAGACCAAGTCGGGCACGGTGATCGGAGACGGGAACCACTTTCGCGAATTCAGCACCGTCCACCGCGGACTCAAGGACGGGACCAACACCGTCCTCGGCAACCAGAACTATATCATGACCACGGCCCATCTGGCGCATGATTGCACGCTGGGAAACAACAACGTGCTGGTCAGCTTCGCGGGGATCTCCGGCCACGTCACGATGGAGGATCGCTGTTTCATCAGCGGCCACGTCGCGATCCACCAGTTCTGCCGCGTGGGCACCCTCGCCATGATCGGTGGGCGGTCGGGCATCCCCAGGGACGTGCCGCCCTACATGATGACAAAGCACTATGGCGAGGTGGTTGGCCTCAACGTCGTTGGGCTGCGCCGCGCGGGTGTCGGCGCGCCGACGCGTATGGCACTGATGCGATGCTACAAGGCGCTTTTCCGTAGCGGCCTCGCCCTGAGCACGGCGGTTGCGGCCATGCGCGAGGAGTTCGGCGCCGACGCGGCACCGGAGGTCGCGCACCTGCTCGATTTCTGCTCCGTCAAGAGCAAGCGCGGCATGTCGCGCGGCCCGCGCAAAGGCACGACGGCCCCGAACGAGGACGACGATTGATGGCGGAAAAGCAGCCGACGCTCTCCATCGTGACCATCAGCTGGAACCAGATGGGCGACATCGTGGAGTACCTTGCCGCGATGCAGAAGTCGCGCGGCGAGTGCGTGTTTCCCATCGAGATGATCCTGGTGGACAACGGCTCGCGCGATGGAACGCCGGAGATGGTCGAGCGCGACTATCCCTGGGTGAAGTTGATCAGGAATCCCAAGAACGAGGGCTTTGCCGCGGGCTGCAACGTGGGACTCCACGCCGCCACTGGCGAGTTCCTCATGCTCCTCAACCCCGACGCCAAGGCAATCGGCGCGTCCCTCGAGGGGATGGTGCGATTCCTCCAGAAACACTCCGACGTCGGCGGTGTCGGCTGCCAACTCCTCCACGACGACGGCCTCCCCCAGAAAAGCGCCTACAGGGAGCTTTCGGCCCTCGCGTACATACAGAACAACTCCATGCTCTATCCGGTCATGGAGAAGTTGAACAAGGTGCTCCACAAGAGCGGACTGTTCCGCCGGACGCAGCCGTACTCGGTGGGGTGGGTTCAGGCATCCTGCCTGATCGTGCCGCGCCGCGTGTACGACAAGGTGGGCGACTTGGAGGCATCCTTCTTCATCTATTGCGAGGACACCGATTGGTGCCACCGCATCCGCAAGGCCGGTTTCCGCATCGTCCACATGCCCAACCTGCAATTGCCCCACAAGCAGAAGGGCTCCGTGAACCGGCGCCCGGAGTTCTTCTTCCGGCGAGTCTATCGCAGTATCGTGCACTACACCAACCGGCAGTTCAAGGGCTCGACGAAGGAGAACATCTTCCGCGCGATGCTGCTCGACATGAGGCTCCGCCGGCCTGTGTATCGCTTGGCCGCGTTCCTCAAAACCGCGCGCCGCGAAGGCCTTGCCGAGCGCCTTCGTTCCGTGGATCGCATGATCGAAATCATCAAGGCCCGCGACCCCGACCTCTACGACGACCCGCCCCCGCGATGAGCGGCCCCTTGGTCGGCGTCGATGCCCGCATGATCCGCCACAGCGGAATCGGCATCGTTCTTCGCGGGCTGCTGCGCCATTGGTCCGCGAACCCACCGCCGTTTCGGCTGGCACTGTGTGGCGACTCGGCGCAACTGCGGGAGGAGGTGCCGGGCAGGCTCTCCGCCGAGATCGTCGCATGGAATCCGCGCCTCTACTCCCTCGCCGCCGCGATCGGATCGCCGCGAATCCGATGCGCCGCGTGGTACTCTCCCCACTACGCCACATCGCTCACCGCCAGCCGCGTCCTGATCGCCCACGTTCAGGACGTGCTTCACATCACGCATCCCACGCGGCGCGGAACGGCGATCTACAATCGGCTCTACTTGGCGGCGCTGCGTCGGCGCGCAGCCTTTGTGCTCACCACAAGCCGCCACGTGAAGGTTCAGCTCCAGACGCTCCACGGGTTCCGCGCCGACCGGGTGCTGCGCACGGGTCTGGGCCCCGGCAATCTTGCCGACGGGGAGAACGCCAGGGCGCTTCCCCGCCCCGATGGGTTCCCAGCCCGATACCTCCTCGCGGTTGGCATTGTGAAGCGTCACAAGAACTGGGAGTTCCTCTTCGACCGACTCCGCCACGATACCTCCGGCCTCCCGCTCGTCTGCGCGGGCGCCGGACCACACCGCGACAAGCTCCGCGCCCTCGCTGCGCGCCACGGCGTTGCCGACCGCGTTCTGGTTCTCGACTGGATCGATGACGCAGCCATGCCCGCCGTGTATAGACACGCGGAGGCTCTGCTCTACCCAAGCCTCGCCGAGGGCTTTGGCCTTCCGGTCCTCGAGGCCATGGCCGTCGGAACCCCCGTCATCGTCGCCGATCGTTCCCCCATGAAGGAGATCGCCGCGGGCTGCGCCCTGGTCTTCGATCCCGACTGGCCGGAGAGCTTCGACGCGGCGCTACGCGATATCCTCGGAAATGCCGAGACTCGGCGCCGGTGTTCCGAAACGGGCCTCACGCGGGCCCAGGAATTTACCTGGGCCAAGACCGCCGCCGTGGTGGAGGACGCGATTGAGAGAGGAATGAAACGGAAGGGATGAGGGATGAACGGCAGACAGAAGCAGGGAGAGACAGGAATAGAAAGTCGGGAGACGGTAGTTGCCGCTCATCCCTCATACCTGCCGTTGATCCCTCATCCCTCCTACCTCATCCCTGCTGTTTTTACAGTACTGCCTCGTATGGCTGCAGCGGCATTCCAAAAGCCTGCGCCACGCCGGGGCACGTGATCATCCCGCGCGCGATGTTGACGCCATCAAGCAGGCTGGGATTCTGGGACACCGCGTCTGGCCAGCCGTTGTCGGCGATCTGGAGGACAAACGGCAGCGTTGCGTTGGTGAGGGCGAAGGTCGAGGTCCGCGCCACGGCACCTGGCATGTTGGTGACGCAGTAATGGATGATACCCTCCTCCTCGTAGATCGGGTTGCTATGGGTCGTCGGGCGGGAGGTCTCGAAGCATCCCCCCTGGTCGATGGCCACGTCCACAAGGACTGATCCGCGCGGCATCAGGGAGAGATGTTCCCGGCGGATGATCTTGGGCGCGCGGGCACCGGAGATATACACGCCGCCGATCACCACATCCACTCGCTCGAGCTGCTCCACGATGTTTAGCTCGCTGGAGTAAAGCGTCGTCACGTTCTTGGGCATGATGTCGTCCAGATAGCGGAGCCGCTCCAGATTGATGTCGGTCATCGTCACGCGCGCGCCCATGCCAGCAGCGATCTTGGCGGCATTTGTGCCGACGACCCCCCCGCCGATCACGAGCACGCGGGCGGCCTTCACGCCGGGCACGCCACCCATTAGCGTGCCGCGCCCACCCATGGGCTTTTCAAGGTACTTGGCGCCCTGCTGGACGGAGAGCCGCCCGGCAATCTCGCTCATCGGCGTCAGGAGCGGATGGCCGCCGGGACCCGACACCGTCTCGTAGGCGATACAGCGCGCTCCGCTGGCGAGCATGGCATCGGTCAGCTCGCGGCTCGATGCGAAGTGAAAGTACTCGAAGAGGATGTGCTCCTTGCGGATTAGCCGATATTCCGACTTCACCGGTTCCTTCACCTTCACGATCAGCTCCGCGCGCTCAAAGACTTCCTCCGCCGTGGCAGCGATATCCGCGCCGACGGCGGCGTAGGCCCTGTCGTCCAGGCCGATGCCGTCGGCGGCGCCGGCCTGAATGACGACGCGGTGGCCGCGCCGGACAGCTTCCTTTACGCCGGCGGGGACCATGGCGACGCGGTATTCCTGATCCTTCACTTCGCGGGGGACGCCGATAATCATTGCGGGGGGCCTTTCTTGGGGGACTTACTGGTTCACGGTTGGAGCGTAGCTCGCCCGCCGCCCGGGGGGCAAGTCTCACCGAACGCGGGAACAAATTCGCCTGTTCCCGGGTCGCACACCCAACCATGCTGTCCCGGATACGATCTATCTGGGAACTGACCACCTCCACGACAAGCCCACCCATGACACCTCGCCTTCTGATTGCCGCCTTGCTGATGCTTCTCGCGTTGCCGCTCCGTGCACAGACTCTTGACAAGGGCCTGCCACTCGATGGGCCGGGCGAGTTCCCCTTCGCCGCCGCCCGCGATTTGGCCCCGCCCATGGGCGAGTGCGACGAATTCGCCGTATACAACGGGAACCTTCTGGGCGCGCGCCTCGGGTCCGCTCCGCTCCGCCTCCATCGCGTCGAACTCAATGCCGACTTCGCTGCGAATCCGATTTCAGAGATCGCCATTCCCGCCCTACCCGATGGCTTCACTCCTCAGGCCATGACGGCGAATCCCTTCACCCAGCACCTGGTTGTTGCGGGGAAGGTCGGCGATGCGATCCAAGTATGGAAATCGTCCTTCGACGCGAAGCTCGAACTCGGCCCGTGGGAGGCCATGCCCCCTATCGTC
>JBBQYG010000128.1:0-12140 GCA_038208905.1 Candidatus Sumerlaeia bacterium
GATTTCGCGTCTCCAGATGTGGCCGGTGGCGGTGGAGATGCCTTCGTCCTTGCGGTCGAAGTCCTTGCGGTAGCCGAGGGCGCGCAGGTGCTTGGCGCCCAGGCGGCGGGCGGCGCGGGTGACGACGTTGAGGGGGGATTCCTCGGGGACTTCGCTCTCGATGGTCTTCTTCCAGACCTTGGGATCCACGCCGAATTCCTTGCCGATGTTGTGGCGCGTGAAGGCGTTCTCGAAGTCGAGAAGCTCCTCCTTGAAGACGTTGAACAGCTCGTCGGCCTTCTCGCTCTCCCCGCCCCACTTCAGGGCGGTGATCGCGTGGACGACAGCGAGGGTGCTCATCGCGACGTTGTCATAGACGGCGCGGTTGTCCATGTTCTCGAAGGCGAAGGCCGTGGAGTTCAGGCTGGAGTGGGAGATGAAGATGGCGTGGGCCGCGGCGCCGACAATGGCACAGGCCTCGTCCTCCATCTCGGGCTCGCCCTCGTCCTCCGGGATGTCCTTGAGGAGCGACGAGAGACAGATTTCGCGGAGCTGGATATCGGCCTCGCTGCAGACGTGGTGGATGAAGTGCTCCTTCCACATGACGCGGGCCATCGCGACCAGGAAGTCCTCCATGTTGCGCATCACGACGGGGACGCGGCGGATGGGAACCTGGGCGCGGATCAGGCCGAGCATCCCGCCGAGGAATGTCTTGGGCTCGCCGACCAGCGCGCGATGCACGCGCTGGAGCGACGCCATCAGGGCGGGCTTCCAGCAGGGGTTCCCGGCGCGCAGCTTGCGCGTGCCGTCGGGGAGCACCTGCTCGTAGGGGCGCGGCGCAGCGAGTACACGGCGCGTGGTGAAGCCGCCGGACTCCTCCTCGTACCCGAGGAACCGCGAAAGCGATCCCGGCGTGTCGGCCCAGGCGGACCACGACGTATTGTCCTTGAGCGACGTGCGGCGCGGCTCTTCCTCCTCCATGCCATACATCTTCATCAGCTTGCGGCGCACGAACGTGTCGGGGCCGCCGGGCTGGTACTTCAGCTCCGTCAGCTTCACGATCTTCTGCTCGAAGTTCATGCACGTCTTGAAGGTGGAGAGGAGCGTCACCAGCGGCTCGAAGTGCGACCAGAGGTGGTCGATGCCCTTGTCGCGCAGGACCGCGTCCACCTTGGCGATGGTGCGGTCGAGCTGCTTTTTGGTTGAGGGATGGCCCTCGATCACCCAGTCGGTGAAGTTGCGCTCCTTGAAGAGGATCGTCACGATGTCTCGCGTGGTGGCCGCGGGGCGCAGCGTGTTCCACCGCTTCATCAGGAGGTCCTGTTCGCGCTCCTTGCTCTGCTCCACATCCATCAGGAGCACGAGGTGGCAAGGCGTGATCTCCTCCGCCTCGCAGCGCTTGGTGAATTCCTGATGCAGGATCTGGAGGACCTTGGCGCTATAGGCACCTTCGGGGAGCCAGAAGGCCATGATGAAATAGCGCTCCCCGTGCAGGCGCGAAACCGCGCGGTTGTACTTGCGCAGGAGCGGCCAGTAGATCTCCAGCCCGAGGCGAATCAGCAGGCGGATCTCGAAGTCGTGATGGAACGAAGTGAGCAGGGAGTGGAAGGGTGTGGTCGCGACCGGCGTGATGAAGCCCCTCTCGATGAGGTTCATCATGCGGCTATACACGTTGTCGGCCGTGTCATAGTCCGCCTCGATCATGCGGACCATCGTATCGGGGTCGAGGCCGAGGCCCATGAAGGCGATCGGGCCCTTCTCTCCGAAAGTCAGGCGCGAGGCGACCTCGATCTCCTGGGCCACCTTGCCGAGGTTGATCGTGAGCTTGCGGAGGAATTTGACCTCGAGGTCGGCGGGATTGATGCCCGAAATCTTGTCGGCGTTGAAGGTACAGGAGAGCGGTGAGATGCGGTCCTCGAACTCCGGAGGGGAAGACAGCAGGTCGAGGACCTCGTCGGGGTCGCCCTCCTCTAGGTCGAGGGGCAACTCGCGGTCCATATCGACGCGCACGCCGACGGGATAGCTGTATTCCACCTGCACGGGGTGCAGCCTATTGGTAAAGACCTCCTCCGACGCCTTGCGGGCGGTTTTCTTGGGGCGCGGGGGATTGGCCGGGGACACTGACACGGATCGTTTCTCTCCTGTGGGCGACCTCGAAATGGCGAAGTCGCGGAACTTTATCCTGCTCGCTATTTTCTCACCGTGCAACTGTTAGGCGGAGGGGGGCGAGCCGCGCAACAAAAAACATGGGCTTCCGCGCTTCGATCTGGCCTCTTGCATGACAGAGCGCGGGCAATGGCGTGGCTAAAGGCATTTATCGGATCGCACGGGGGCGGGGGGCCTTGACCGCCACTCTGGGGGCGGTGCAAATTCCCCGCCAGACCAATTCCCGCCCGAAACGGACGCCGCCCTGTGTTCTGGAAGACCAATAAGCCCCAGGCCAATGCCCAGGCCGACATCGACGCCTACACCCACTGGTACCACACTTTCGAGGTCGTCCCCGGCGTCGTGACCAAGGGGGAGTACCAGTTGGAGCCGATTCGCGACTACCTCGGGAACTGGTTCAAGCTCGGCGAGGCGGACTTGGCGGGGAAGTCGCTCCTGGACGTTGCGACGTTCGACGGCGGATTCGCCTTCGGCTTCGAGGACTTGGGCGCCCGGGTGGAGGGATCGGACCTGATCGACCAGACCCACACCGGATTTGCCACGGCCCATCGCGTCCGCAAAAGCCCGGCGAAGTTCCACAATGTTTCGGTGTACGATCTGGATCCCGCGAAGATGGGGCCCTACGACTTGGTCCACTTCAGCGGGCTGCACTACCACCTCAAGCACCCGATCCTTGCTCTGGAGAAGGTGAACGCGGTGATGAAGGTGGGCGGCACGATTTTTGGCAACGCGGCCTCGGGCGAGTTCATGTACCGCGAGAAGCTCCCCAAGGGAATGGACGACGCGGCGATCCACGCCTTCCTCTCGCAGTTGCCGATCGCCTATTACGACGATGGCAAATACAATGGCGACCCAACCAATTGGATTTTCTTCGGCGATGCCGCCTTTCGCACGGCGATGGAACGCGCGGGCTTCAAGGTGGAATTCTGCAAGAGCTATGCGATGTCCAACACCACGAGCCGATCAACCTGCTACTTCAAGGCCGTGAAGATTTCGGACCCCCAGCCGGAGTACTGGGTGGATAATCACAAGTTGCTGGCCAAGTAGCAAGGAAGGCATGAGGGAGGAGGGAGGAGGGACAAACAGCATCTGAATCCCCAGCGGTTCATCCCTCATCCCTACTTCACCCCTGGAGCCCACTCGATCTCCTGCACTCCGTAGCCGCCCTCGCGATTTGTTTCGTTGAAGGAGGCAAACCACCGGCCTTGGGCCCGATGTAGTTCGCTGGCGTAGTAGGGGAGATAGCCGATGTAGTGATCGAGGGTGAAGGGCTGGGGAGCCCCCGTGGCTGGATCGGGGCGGGACCAGTAGACCTTGGCGCCGGCGTCGATGCTCTCGATAACCCAGGAGACGGGCTGGGAGGCGACGAGGTCGGCGAAGCGCTTTCCGCCGCCGGTGGCGTTGCCGAGAATCTGCTCCGCCTTGCGTGCTTCGAGATCGAGTCGATGGTAGCCATCGCGCGTCGCGAGGTACACCTGCGCGTTGCCGGTCCATGACTCGCGGAAGGCGCGGGGATCGGGGAGGTTGGCGATCCAGGGCTCGGCGTCGGGGGCGAGGGTGGCGGGCCCCTTGGGATCATCGAGCGGCAGACGGTGGATCGCGCCGCGGGTGGATTCGGCGATGTAGAGATGGCCGACGCGCTGCAGGAGCGAGGCGGGATTCCAGTCGAAGTCGGCCCGGGCGATAACTTGGCGCGTCGGCTCGGAGCGATCGCCCGACGATAGCCAATTGAATCGAGAAACGACTCGCTCTCCGGCGGCGGTGCTCTCTGCGAAGTAGATTGTATAGACGTCCTCGCCGCCCGCCAAAGTGATGGCGTGTGGCTCCACGAGCGTTGCCAGCTGATGATCTCCCGGCGACGCGAGAGCGATGTGGGGAGCCACCGCTGGATCGCGACGCGAGAAATCCAGCAAGTCTGAGAGCGTGGTGGTGATCCGGCCTTCCCCGTCGGTTGCGAGCAGGATTGAAACCACCGCGTCGGGGTAGTTGTGCAGGGAGTGCGAGGCCGCGAGCGGCGAGTTGGGGCGAAGGGGATCCTGCAGGCGCAGGGTCAGGCGCCCGCCGTACTCGGTGGCGTGGAGGCCGGATCGCCTGGCGACAACGCGAAACTGCGTTTCGCCAATGGGCAGAAGGGCCGAGCAGGGACGCGCGCCGCTGGCTCGCACGTGGATCGCAGAGGGCTCGGCGACCCCGCGGAGGATATCGCGGGGTGTGGCACTGCCAGTTGTCCCCACGACAAACAGCGAATCCGAATCGGCCACCAGAAGCTCGCCGCGCTGATCGTTCTCCGCGCAGGGCTCCACGAGGAGCGTCATTGCAGTGGGCCGGGAGTCCTTGCTCCCCCGCCACATCAGTCGCCGGGCGCCGTCTATACAATCGACCTCGACGATGAACGGCTCCACACCCCCAGCCGGATCGCCGGTATCGAGGACAGCGACGCGATAGCGGTAGCGGAAGGTGCCGCGCCCGGCGCGCGTGGGAACCCACCAGGGCATGTTCTCCAGAGGGACCATCGCGATGGGATTGCGGAAGGAAAGCGTGGGGTCGGCGGGGTACTCCCGCGCGATCAGGTCGGAGCGATCGCCGCGCGTGCGCTCCGCGAGGACGATGGCGCCTCGCTCCCGGTCGAGCAGCAGGACGTCGTTGTCGAACGCGTGGCCGGGATACGCCGTGCCGTTCTTGGTGACCTTGAGGTAGAAAAGTCCTGCGGCTTCGTCGTGGACGAGGGTGGGGGACTCGCACTCGGAATCGATGCGGCCCGAGTCGGCGTTGTGGAGCGAGTAGATCACGCGCTCCTTCTCCTGCGGAACGGTATGCAGCAGGCGCGGATCGCCCGCGACCATCTTGTGCAGGACCTTTCCGGCGCCCACGTCGGCGTCGCCGGGGAGGCTGGCCTTGTAGCCCGCCCACACCGCGTGCCAGTCGGCGCCGCGGCGCGAGACATCCAGGTCGCGGGCCGTGTTGCGATCGGTCCGTGTATAGACAAGGCGCTGGTCGGGCGATTCGGGAATCCAGGGCTTCCATGAGGAAGGAATCCCCGGCGTCCGCGTGGTGGCATAGCGGATGCCATCGTACTTTTCGCGGTTCCAGAGCGCGTGCTCCGTGTAGAACATGGCGAATTCGTCGCCAACTCGCGCCACCGACGGCGCCCAAGGGCCAAAGAAGTGCTGTGGTTGGTCGGGATCGATGAGGACATCGCGCGTGCGGCGATCCGTCCCGCTGAACGCGGCATGGCTCCAGGGGCCCTGTATGGACGCGGGCGCAAGGGCGTGAACCAGTCCCGAGTGAAATGGCCCGTTTGAATTGGGGGCGCCCTTCGCATCGAGCGGCGCAAAGCCTGTGCGGGAATTGTAGATGCCATAGAGATTCCACGCGCCCGCCGCGTCCTGAAAAATGGCGTGATCGGCGAGGAAGTACTCGGGATCGGTGGGGCCGACGGGGTCGATGTGGGCGGTGTCGCGGGGGAGTTTCTCCCGCAGCATGGCGACCGCGGGCCACGGATTGCCGCGCGCCTCCGCGCCGGGCGGCAGATCGGCGATGGGAGTCTCCCATACCGTCAGGTTCTCCAGGTTCACTTCCTTCTCGGCGATGCCCTGCGCGCCGTGGCCGGTGGTCTCGAAGCGGAAGGTCAGAGTGCGGGGGCCGGCATTGGCAAGGTGGTGCGGAGGCTGCACCAGCCATGTGACGCGCGTGAAATCGCCCGACGGGAGAGGCTCGCACGCGTTATTGCGGAGCACGGCGACATCGAAAGTCTGCACCACGCCGCTGCCCTCCAGAACGAATCTTAGCGGGGGGATCTGGTCGCCGCGAACGCTGGCGCTGAGGATCATGTCGAAGCGGAGAAGCCGCCCCGCCAGGTCAGCCGCGCGCTC
Source organism: Candidatus Sumerlaeia bacterium (assembly GCA_038208905.1). GTDB lineage: Bacteria > Sumerlaeota > Sumerlaeia > SLMS01 > SLMS01 > JBBQYG01. The sequence goes on from JBBQYG010000128.1 coordinate 6,018, forward strand.
GGGATAGTCGTGTCCGGGGGCCATGCGTTCGGCGTCGGTCACGGGATCCCGGAACAAATTGATGTAACGCCACCCGCCGGTAAGCCCGTCGGCACTGCGCGTGGTGATTCGCAGGCGATGGATGCGGCGCGGCAGCCCGGGAGAGCGCTCGAAAATCGCAATGCGGTCGGAGAGGCGCTGGGTGTGGTCGGTGGCATACCACGGCGCGACGGTGCCATGATCCGAAGCCGCCGGAATAGCATCCCATCCGGTGTTGTAGGGTGAGGAGTTGAACCGCCACTCGAGGGTCTTGAGCCAAATGGGATCGCCGGGATGCGGTGCCTCTCCGCGCAGGTCGCCCCATTCGCCCTGATGCGTGAAGAGGTCGCATGTTGCGCCGCTGGAGCCTATCGTCTGCGTAGTCTCGCCATCGCCGCGCACCAGCCCGGGGGCGGCGCGATGACGCGTGATGGAGGCGCCGCGAGAGAGTCCGTCCGCCGACTCCTCTCCCAGCGAGCGGGGATCGATGGCGATGGGATCGAGCATGGCGGCATCCGCGCCGGGGAGGCTCCACTCGCCGCGAAGCCGGTAGTCGGAAATCGGCGCGAGATTCACGAGCCAGAGGAATCTTCCGTCGTCAGCGAGGCGGAGTTCGGCCTCCCCCTCGGGGAGAAAACCCGTCACTTCCCGCCTCGAACCTGGTAGCTCGGCGCCGTCATCGGCCCGCGCCAGCCAAAGCGCCAGCGTCGCCGTGGATGGCACATCGAGGTGGAAGGTTGCCCCGGCGTCCAGATGGGGCGACGCGGCGAATCCCCCCGGGCGCGCAGCGAAGAGGGTCGCGGCAGGCTGCCCCTCGGCATTTTCCGAACACGAGGCCAGAAGCAGACCCAACGCGAGGAGCAGGGCGGCGGGGATACGATGGCGGCGGGGGTTGCTCATGGGGCAACCTGCCGGAGGAGTCCACGCTGGCCCAACGGGAATCTGCCGGAGGGGTTTTTCGTTGCGCCAATGGACGCCCGGCCAGCCCCATAGGGGGAATGATGCGAGGACCATTGGGCAGGTGTCCCGTTGGCCGATCTTTCCCGAGGGTGGTGAGCGTTGAGCGTTCTGCGACGGCTCTTTCTTCCGATATTGATCCTTCTGGGCCTGGCGCCGGGGCTTGCGCCCGGCCAGACCGCCGCGCTCCCCACCGATGGCGCGCCCATCAAGGAGGTCCGTGTCGAGGGCACGAGCCGCCTGGCGCCGACGGCGATCATCAACCGCATGGAACTACGCGAGGGCAGCACGTTCTCCGCCGATGCCTATCGCCGCGATATCCAATCCATCGCCGACGCGGGGGTGGTCGATCCCTTGGCGATCCGCATTTCGTGGACCCAGGACGACGCGGGTGCGGTGACGCTGGTGGTGACGGTGAAGGAGAACGCGATCATCGCCGCGATCCGGTTCATCGGCAACGTCCGCTTCAAGGAGAAGGAACTGATCGCCCAGCTCGACGACAAGGTGGGCGACCTGGCCAAGGCGGACCTTCGCTCGGCGACGGCGCGCAACGTGCGCAATTTCTACCGCGATGGCGGCTTCAAATCGGTGAAGATCACGGTGGAGACACCCGCCGCGGGCGATGGCAGCATCAATCTGTTGATCACGGTGGACGAGGGCGCCCGCATCAAAATCCATAAGCTGATCGTGAACGGCAACGAACACTTCAGCGATTTCTATCTGGGCACGCGGCTGACAAATGCGCCGGGGCTGCTCTTTTTCTCCAATTATTTCGACGAACTGGCGCTGGACGAGGACATGGCTGTCCTGCGCGCGGTTTACCAGGACGCCGGCTATCTGGATGTGAAGGCGAGCCGGGGCGAGCCGATCTACGAGGAAGACAAGAAGCGCATCACCCTTGTCTATACAGTGGAGGAAGGCCCCCGCTATCGCGTGAAGTCTGCCCGGACCGAAGGCGTCAGCCTGTTCACGGCGGAAGAAGTCCGCAAGGCGACGGTCCAGATGACGGATCGGACCTTCAAGGGTCAGCGCCTGGCGAAGTCGGTGGACAAGATTTCGACCCTCTATGGCAACGAAGGCTATGTGGATACGGAGATCGGCTACCGCCTGGACAAGGATCCCGAGTCGCGCACGGTGGACGTGGTCTTCGACGTGACGGAAAAGCCGGTGGTCTATGTGGGCCAGATCCGGCTGAAGATGGAGGACTATGACTACAACGTGGAGCCAAGCGCGCTGGACCGCGCGCTGAAGGCCATCGCCCCGCCCACAAAGACCGACACCGTGCTGAAGGAAGTGCGCCTCAAGTCTGGGGAGAAGTACCGCGCCGCGAATGAAGTGAGAACCATCGAGCGGCTCAAGAATCTCGGCATCTTCCGCACGGTGGATATCGTCCGCACGCCGACCTCGGACCCTGGCGTGCGCGACGCGCTGGTGGTGGTGGACGAGGATCCCGCCGCCGCGTTCATCGGCGCCACCGCGGGCGTGGGAGAGCGCTCCGGCCCGTCAGTCACCTTCACCATCGACCAGCCCAACTGGGGCGGTCGCGCCGACCGGGCCTACGCGTCAGCCACCATCGGCACGCGATCGCGGGCGTTCCGCATTGGATTCTTTGACCGGTACATCGGCGACTCCGACACGTCGGTGGACTCTGCAATCTACTATGACACCGACCGCTATCGCGTCTATCGCGAGCGCACCATCGGCGCCTCCACCGAATTCGGTAAGCCCCTGGGCGAGCGCCTCACCGGCTACCTGCGCTTCCGCCTGGAGCACGTCAAGTTCTCCAACATCGACGACGACCCGGAGCCCGAGGAGAACTTCGACAGCTACTACGTCGTCGCGGCGCGGCCGATGCTTGTGTATGACCAGCGCGACAACATCCGCCGGCCCACGCGCGGCTACCTGGTGGGTGGCGGAGTGGAAGTCGGCGCAGCCGATGGGTTCCTGCTGAAGCTGCTTCACAACTACGAGTGGTACAAGAAGCCCTTCGAGCGCAGCGACCTCGTCTATGCCTACCAGCACACGGTGGGCGTGATGCCCTATGACGCGACGAACATCGGAATCTCCGAGCGGTTCTTCGTCGGTGGCACTTCGACGCTCCGCGGCTTCCGCGCGCGCGGGGTCGGCCCCCGCGACGAACGCAACGAGGACCTCGCCATCGGCGGCGCCACGCGCATCACCCAGCGGCACGAGCTCCGGTATCCATTCTCCGAGTACGTCACGGGCCGCGTCTTCACCGACGCCGCGATTCTGGAAAAAGGCCCCGTGGAACTCGGCACGCCCCGAGTCGGCAGCGGCGTCGGCGCCCTCCTGAAGATCGGCCCCGTCAACGCCGAGGTGGATTTTGCCGTGCCGGTGCTCATCCAGAGCGATGACGAGCGCCAGTTCTTCCACCTGAAGATCGGGTCGAACTTCTAGCTCAGAACGCGTTCGAGGTCCTGCGCCTCGGCCTCGGGAAGGCCGAGGCCCTCTGCTAGCCGGCGCAGGTAGGCGCGCTCCCCGGGCGTATCGGCGGAGATCGCAAGAAAGCTGGCCGCGAAGATCTGTCGTCCGGCACAGCCAAGGCGTCGCGCCTCTTCCACAACCTGATGCACCGAGAGCGGGCGCAGCAGTTCGGCCTCCAGCGCCGCGCGTTCCTCGGGATCGAGGGAGAAAAGTTCCGCCTTGGCAAGGATGCGGCGGCGCTCCTCGTCATCGATCTCGTGATCCGCGTTGGCGGCGGCAATCATGGCGCGAATGAGCAGCATCGACTGGCGGTCGCGATCCACCGAGGCGACAGCCTGCGGCGGAGCAGGGACCGGAGTCGGATTGCCAAAGGCGGGCGGCACCGGCGGGAGAGCGCCGCCACGCATCTGCGGCGGCGGAAGCCGATCAAGCGGAACGGGAGGCGCCGTCGGCGCCTCGCCCTGGGCGCCAACCAGATGCTTGTGGGCCATGTAGGCGGCCCCGGCGGCGCCAAGGCCGAGGAGGATGTTGCGGGTGCTGAGCAGATCGCCCACGCCGAGGGAACCGCTCCCCTTGGACTTTCCCTTGATCAGCGACTTGAGAATATTCTGCGCGTCGAACATCGGTTTCTACCTCACCCCATCTTGAATTTTCGCCGCATGGCGCGTCAAACTTACGGTGAAAGCGCTGGCCGTGCCAGAACGTCGGCGGATGCTAGCGCCCCATCAGCTTTTCCAGGGCCGCCCTTACGGGTTCCTGGTGCAGGCTGGCGGTGAAGCGGGTCACCGCCCACTCTCGAGCCGACGCGCGCATGGCGGCGAGCGGCGCGGGATCGCGGAAGAGAGCCACCAGCAATTCCGACAAAGCCGCGTGATCGTGGGAATCGATCACCCATCCGCTGACTCCCTCCTCCACCGCCTCCGGCGCGCCGCCAGATCGGCCAGCGATGCACGGTGTCCCGCGCAGCGCGGCCTCCAGAAAGACGATTCCGAAACCCTCGATCTCGCCGTTGGGCATCTCGCGGTTCGGCATGGGAAACAGGTCCGCGGCCTCGATCAGGTTGCGCTTCTCGGGCTCGCTCAGCGCGCCGATGAACGCTACATTCCCAGCCAGCCCAAGCTCCGCCGAAAGACGCCTCAGTCGAGGCAGGTACTCCCCCGTGCCGCCAACCAAATAGCGCCAATGTGGCGGCGTTTGGCCAGAATCCTTCAATGTTTGCAAGGCCGCCGCCAGCGCCCTCAGCACGGTGTCGATGCCCTTGCGCTCGACGAGCCGCGTCACCGTGGCGAGGAGGAGCGTGCTCCCGTCCCCGACGCCCTCGTGCTTGCGCAGGGCGGCGCGATCATTGCCCAGCGGCGCAAAGAAGGAGGCATCGGGACACGGATACTGGATGACGATGCGCTCCTTCGCGACGCCGAACTCGCGCACGCGGCGGGCGGTGGTGCGGCAGTTGGACACCACGCGGCTGGAGGCGCGGAGGCACGCGCGGATCTGGCGGGAGATAATCGGCGACCGCGCCCCCACCGTAAGGTCCTCACCGTGGGTCCACACCAGCACGGGACCGCGCCAGAGCGTGCGCAGCAGCACCGCCGGAATCGAGAAAGGAGTGAGGTGTGCCGAGACGACGGCGTCCTTGCGATGGAGGAGCATCCACGCCGCGGCGGCGAGTATTCCCGAGTAGCGTGCCGCGCGCGCCACGGGCTTGCGCGCCTTGGCGTCTATACGGCGGGAAAGGCTCCACGCGCGGCTGCGGTGGATCCGATACGGCTGGGCGCGGTCAAAATGCGCGCTCCCCGGCATCGCCGGCGCAAACAGCGTCACATGCCAACCCGCCTCCACCAGCCCGAGCGCCAGGTTGTGCGCCACCCGCTCCGACCCACCCATCGTTGGGAAGAAGGTCTCCGCGAAAATGAGAACGTGGGGGCGACGCTTTTTGGACATGAAAAGCTAGGGATGAGGGATGAGGGATGGACGGGTGCGATAGGATGGCGGGCGAATGGGATAAGGGGCCAAGGCGAATAGTCGCTCGGGCCCCCGCGATCTTCCCGGCTGTTCATCCCTCATCCCTGCCGTTAGCAATGCCGCGCTCTGTAGCTTCCGGGAGTCCGATGGAGGCGAGCCAGCAGACGGCGAAGCAGACGAGCATGCCGATCGGCGCGTCCCAGGGCCACCTGATACCGGTGTAGGAGCGCGTCATGTTGTAGATGATCATGAAGAAGAAGGAAACCGTCATGCCGGCAATCACGGGTCCGGCGTGGCCGCGCTTCTTCCACATGCCAAAGAGGAACGCTCCGAGAATCGCGCCGGCGGTGAGGCCGGCGAGCTTGAAGGCGAGGTCGAGGAGGAACGGGGCGCCCTCGCACGCGAAGGCGATGACGACGAGGAGGACGCCGGCGAAGATGGTGGCGACTCGGGAGAGGTAGAGTTCTTGAGCGGGGGTGGAGTTGGTGCCGCGAATTGGCCTCCAGAAGTCAATAATGGCAATGCTGGAGAGGGCGGAGAGCACGCTGGAGACGCTGGACATGGCGGCGGCGAGGAGACCCGCGATCAGGAAACCCTTCAATATACCGGGTGTAAACCTTATTTTTGGAATAACTTTAAGAAGCGACAGCGTGTGACTAGTAAATGATAAAATTGCAGTTTTTCATTTAATAAATAGGGGTTCTAGTTGTCATTGAGAAAGCCAATTGCCACATGGGTCGA
>JBBQYG010000129.1:0-11992 GCA_038208905.1 Candidatus Sumerlaeia bacterium
GTGGAGGATTCCAGCGAAATTACCGACGCGGAACTACTCGAATTCAAGGAAACGTGGTCATCACTCCTCACCAAGGTCCATGCCGCGCAACCAGACCACCAGACCTGGCGCCGCATGGTCAGCAATCACTTGATTGACGAGTTGATTGCCCGGGGCGAGATCACGGTGTGGACGACATACCGGGAGACGTTTGGGCATCTGACCTTCATCTTCATCCTGCTCGGCATCGGAACCGCATTCTGGCGCGGCGGGCAGAAGGATGGGCCGACCTAGGAAAGTCTGGTCGCCTGACTTCCGGCTTCATCCAGAGTCACGGTTCGCAAAACAGAACGCCCCTTGATATGCACCGTCACCGGGCCGTCGGACCGTACTTTCGCCATCCACATTCCCTCGCTCCGGCTGGCATACAATTCGACATCGCTCTTGCCGACGCGTAGATTCCGGACTCCGTGGGTCTCGTCCTCCAGAAGAAGGTTCCAAGTCACCTCTCCGGCAGGCCCGTTGATGGAGATTCCGAGCACGTTCTCGAGTAGGAGTGCGACGACGCTGAGGGCCGTCCAGCCGAAGGAGATCGGCTTGGCGTCAACGCCCGGCGCCGCGTGGTCGGGGGCATAGTATTCCCAGAACTTGCCGGTCTCGCGGTGAACCTCGGCCACGTTCTCCAAGTGGTTCAGTGCGATGTGGTGGGCGAGGAGGTCCTCCCCCGCGAACTCGAGCCCGCGTGCGACCATATGGACTGTGGAGGGCCAAACCCCGCCGCTGTAGGGCTCGCCGTTGGGGGAGAACCCCTTCTCCCGAGCCGCGAGGGACGGGACCATGTGGTTCCGCGCGAAGTCGCGGTAGGAGCGCAGGTGATGCACCATCGTCGCGCGCCGCTCCGGCGTGGGGATATCGGCAAGCAGTGCCCAGTACATTCCGGCGCGGACCGGCTCCGCCCAGTAGTCGTCCTCGTCTATATCGCTATACACTCCCCGCGCGTCGTCCCACATGGAGTCGTTGGCGATGTGCTTGAGCTCCAGATAGCGAAGGGAGTTCTTCCTCGCGATGTCGTCCTCCCCCACGAGCAGCGCGAGGCTGGCGAGGCACTGGCAATGATGGGCGGCGGCAGCGGTCGCGGCGATGGAGCCCCGGGCATTGCGCGGACCCCTGCCGAAGACAAGCGCACCATTGCCCGCGGAACGTTGCGCGAAAATCCAATCTGTGTGTCCCTCCAGTAGCGGCACCACGCGCGCGATACGGACTAGGTCGCCGGTCACGCCGAACCACTCAAGCTCGGCCCAGGCGAGAATCGGCGGAGGGACCATTTCGTTGTCCTTTGCCGCACAGCCCGTACACGAAATCGCGGACGGAATCATGCCATCCTTTGTCCGGCCACCATAGAGCTGGTCGAGCAGTTCCATCGGTGCGGGAAGCACCGACTCCCGGGGCGGTATATGCCGCGCCCAGAGCGCCGAGTGGCACACTTCCCATTGCGACAGTTTGCCGAGACGCGAGGAGCGAATCTGTTCGTCAGCCCGCTTTGCAAACTCCGACGCGGCGGCATACAGCGAAACTAGGTGTGGCCGAGCGGGAAGGATGGGCTCGGGGAGGCCCCTGAAAACAATCGGGCGGGGGCGGGGCGAAGGCTCTTCGCCGTGATGCGGCATGGAACTCATTGCAGGAAACCTCGCGGCTGAGGCGAGATAAAATCGGGGGGTGCCCTCCTGTCAACGGCGTAGCGCAGGCCTCGGAATTATTCCTCGCGAAACGGCGTTAGCCATCCTCGCAGGTCGATGTGCAGGTACGGCGTCCCCTTGCTGGCGCCGGGGCCTTCGTACTTGGCAATGGTGCCGATGCCGCCAAAGATTCCCAAGTCTTCCATTGTCTGCTTTGCAATGGCGGAGAGTACCTCCACGTCGGCGATGGTCGTCTGGCCGTCTGCGTTTGTGTCGCCCATGACGGCGGGCGCGTCCCCGCGGGCAGTGGTGTCGTAAACCAGGGCCACGGCGTCGCCGTACTGGAAGCGGGTGTATTCGGCAAGGCGGGTTCCCTGCCGCTCCAGGCGGAGGCGATCCGTGGGCGACACGAACCCGCGCAGGATGCGGAGCTTGGCGGGATCGAGCTTCGCCTCGGCGACCTTCTTCTCGAACGCGCCGAGAAACCGGATCAGACGGGGTGAGATCGCCGCGAAACGCGAGGGACGCGCGGCGTCCTCGGGGAAAACCGCGGGGGCCAGATCGCCGAGCGTGAAGCGGTCTGTGACCGCCGCCTTGGCTGAATGCTCGTCGATGCGATAGAACGTGGCAGGCGGGTTATAGAGGGTGATGTTGTCCCGGATCGTGTTGGGGGCCTTGGGATCGCGCTCGTTGGGATAGATGCCGATGCTCTGGCTCTCCAAAAGGCCGTCGCCATTGCGGTCGAAGGCGACACCCGCCAGGAGCAACACGCTCGCCCTCCCAGAGGCGAGCACCGAAGGGGCGGCGGCCTCGGGCGATGCCGCGAGCGATGGCGAGCGATCCACCGATAGGCGCGCGACGGAAGCAGTGACGTTGCTGGCGCGTCCCCGCGCGGTGCCAGGCCGCCAGACGACTCCCCCGCCGGACCCGGCCAGCAGGAAATCGTCGGGCTCGGATTGCCAGGTGACTTCCGTGGTCGAAGTCTGGCGATAGACCCCGCCGGTTTCGATGCGGGGGGCCGCGTCGCGGGCTCCTTCGGCGCGCAGCTCCGCAAAAAGTTCGACGGAGCCGCCCGGCTCCACCAAATAGACGCGCGTCGCCGACTGCACCGGCTGGCCGTTGATGGAGAGGGCCACGGTGCCTTCCACCTCGCGAGCCTCCACAGCGCCGTAAACGCCGCGCGCGATGGCGCCGCGCAGGATCGCGGGGGCGTCCACCTCGGGGGCCAACACTTCCTGAGCAAGAACCGGCAGGGCGGCTGCGGCCAGCAGGGCGGCGCCATAGAGGGTGTTTCGACGCAGGATCAAGGATCGGGCCTCCGATGGGGAACGGTGAAATCACGCTGAGGCTTCAGGGCACCACCAAGGGAGCCACGGGGACAGAGAAATCCGTTGCGATTGGCCGCCGCCGCCGGTTTTCCTCCGGTCTCGTCGCCCCGGGTCGCCGGGACGTCCATGCCCATCTGCGGAGTGTGTCTCCAAGTGTCCTCGATTTCCCGAAAACTGATCGTGATGGGACTGGCCCTTTTTCTCGCCCTCGCGGGGTCGATTCCGGTGCAGGCCCAGGAGTCGGGCGACATCAGCCAGCGCGAGGATCTCGTGCGCCAGCGCGACGTGCTCCGCTTGCAGGAGCGCATCCGCCTTCGCTCCACACAGGGACGTTGGCAGGAGGTGATCGAGACCGCCAACGAGCTGCTGAAGCTGGAGCCGGGCAATGTGACGGCGATCCTGAACAAGGACCGCGCGGAGTCGAAGCTCGCCAGCGGCGGCACCGCGCCGGGCGTGGGCACGGAGGGGCCGTATGTCGATCCCGCCACCGTGCTGATGACGCCTGCCCCATCGGACACGGGATTGGGGGCGCCGCCGTCCGCGGGCGAATTGGATCCCTTCGCCACGGCGGAGGCTGGCACGGCCACGGCCCCCGCAGCGGAAACGGCCCCGTCGGAGCCGAAGTCCCGGGAGGAAGTGCTCGCGCTGCTGATGGGACCCGGATACAAGGAGAAGAAGAAGCCCAAGTTCAACATGTACGCTTACTTCAGTTCGCTGGCGGGGCTGGTTGCCCTGGTTGGCCTGGTGGGTGGCGGCATTGCCTGGATGCGAGGCAAGGACATGTCGGCGGCGCAGCTTGCCGCCTCTGCCCCCAGCGTCGGCCGAAGCGTCGGGCTGGAGGACATGCCAACCGTCCACGGCTCCCAGCCCACCGTTCCCGCCACCTCGCCGCGCGGAGGCCCCACGCAGCCCGGCTATTTCGAGGTAGGCGGCAAGTCCACCTCGGAAACCACCATGTCGGGGGCGCCCGCTGCGCCCGCCCACACGGGCGAGGTTATGTATGACGCCGTGACGGACGTGGAGGCGGGGGGCGGCGTGGCCTACTCGCCCGGCGCCGTGCACGAAGAGACCCGTCCCTCAGCCCCTGTGGCCGAGGCACCGCCGCCGATCGTCGCGACTCCGCCAAAGTCCAAGCAGGAGGCCGTGGTTTCCGATCCCTCCGCGCGCAAGAGCGCCGAGTCGGTCAACCTGGGCGATTTGATGATGAGCGCCCCCGAATCAAGCGGCATCGGCATCGACTATTCCGAGACCGACGATCCTCTCTTCACCGGGAGCCAGGCACTCGATGTTTTTCCGACGCAGGGAACTCCTTTCGAAGCGAAGAGCACCCCCGCCCCTGCGCCCAAGCCCGCGCCAGTCCCGCGCAGCAGCATGGCGGAAATCTCCGATTCGATCCTCCTCGGCAATGTAGAGCCGGAACCGCCTCCCGCGAAGAAGAAGCACGACAGCGGCCTGGAAGCGACGACCGACAAGCAGGCCTTTATGCCGGGCGTCGCGCCGCCCATTCACGATCTCCCCCTCGCCCACGAGAAGACTTCGACCGACGGATTTCTGGATGCCGCGCCCCCGGCGCGCCCCGCCCCGCCACCGGCCACAGCCGACGACGCGGATGCGACCGGCGGGCTCACGTTCAACTCGCTCATGTTTGGTGGCGCCCAACCCGCGCTCCCACCCGCCGCGCCCAAGAAGGACGCTTCCGCGGAAGACCTGACCAACACCAGCTTCGAGCGCCAGTACTCGAACGTCATGTTTGGCACAGGGGCCGAGGAGACGTCCTTTGCGCCGGCTCCGCCCGCTGAAGCCGTCAAGGGCGCGGAGGAGGAAACGCTCGTCTTCCGCAATCCCTCCTCGATGGGGAGCAAGGCCTTTGCGCCGGCGACGCCACCACCACCCGCCGAGGTCAGCGCCGACGAGGTTACTTCCATCGAGCCACCCAAGCCCGATGTCGCCGCGGCCATCATCGGCACGCCGAAGGTCAGCATGTTCGAGCGCCAGCGCGACGCCGGCAAGGAAGCCATCGCGGCGGAGGACTATGCCCGGGCGGTGCAGTGCCTGAGCGTGGCGGCGAGCCTGAAGCCGTCGGACAAGGAAGTGCGCGAGCTGTTGGAGGAAGCGCGGAAGAAACGTCGCGGCGTGTAGTCGGCGACTACTGGGCGGGAGACAGCACGCGCCAGCGCCGCTCGAACTCCGCCTCTTCCACACCGATGAATACTTCCTCCAACGGCCTGCCGTCGTCGAGGTCCCGGCGCACATAGACCATGAACCCCACCTGAGAAAACGACAGCCGCGCCTTGAGCAGCCAGCGCGGGCGATAGAGTTTCGCGAATTCGGGATCGTCGAAGACGGGACGAAGCGACGGCACCGTCGGCTTGAGACGCCATTCGCGCGGCCAGAAGTCCGTGTCGAGGGCGCTCTCCGCCACGAGATAGTGCGGCCGCCGCAGGCCGAGGTATTGAACCGAAAGCCCGCGCCGGGCGATATCGCGATCCATCAGGCCCATCAGGTCGAGCACGGTCTGTCCCCGCCCCGCATAGTATCCGAACTGCCCCAATTGGTCCCCCGCGATGACAGCGCCGGACGGAAGATTATTGGCGACCCAGCGGCCCGCCTCGGCGTTGATGAAGATCGGCTCGTGCAGGTACCAGGAAACGCGCTCGCCCAGGTCCCATGTTTCCTTCTCGATCAGGCGCGCGTGGAATCGCGAGCGCGGCGCGTCGGTGTTTCCGCGAAAAAGCGCGCTCCCTTCCCGATAGATCGTGAACGGCATCGGCAGGAACACCAGCAGCGTCACCATCGCGGCGATAGTCCGCGCGGTGCTGGCGCCTCTGTGTATCTCGAGGCGTTCCGCGATGAATGCAACCAGCAGCCACACACCAATCACCGAGGGGACAAAGAGCGGGACGAGGTAGCGGAAGCCCTCGTTGAGGAGGCTCCCCGCCTTGAGCTGAAAGAGAACAGCGGCGGCTCCCATGCCGAGCGTTGCCACGGCGAGGGGTCGCAGCTTCTCCGACCTAAGCGCCAGCAAGGCCCCCACAAATCCAATCACGGGAACGCCCGTGCGCGATGCCGTATAGGACAACACGGGCCCGTAGCCGAGGCCCGAGGCGCGCTTGGCGATCATTGTGTTGGGAACCCATTCGCCATAGTAGAATAGGCGGAACGCGAGCTGTGCGAGAAATGCCCCAGTGGGAATCGCCGCGAAGAGGAGGAGCGGCCGCCACGCGGCGGGATCGCGCGGGCGCAGGCCCGGGCGCCAGAGTTCCCTGGCCGCGACGGCGGGAAGCAGCGCCAGCGCGAAGCCGATTCCCTCGGGCCGCGTCAGCGTCGTCATCGCCGCCAGGATCGCGGCGAAAAGTATCGAACCCCCGGCGCCGATGACCAGAATCGCACCACCGAGAATAACGGCGTAGGGTACCGTCTCCAGCCCACGGTCGTCGTGATAGTGGAGTAGCGGCTCTACCGCCAACGCCAGCGGAAGCCACCACACCACCCACCACGGGTCCTCCACATGGGAGAGCCTGCGTGCTGCCCACCAGCCGCCCGCGATCAACGCCGAGAAGAGGCCCGTGGATAGGACGCGCGCGCCGATGTCTATACGGATGCCAAGCAGCTCGAACGGCACGGTGGCGAGCACCCACAGGAGGTTCGAGTAGCCCTCCACGCGGTCGCCCTCGTTGAAGACGAGGCCATGTCCCTCGGCCAGATTCCGCGCATAGCGGAAAGAGATAAAGGCGTCCTCGCCCAGATGGCTGTAGGTGACGAGCGCGAGCAGGAGAAATGCGAGGAGCAGCCCCGCGAGTGCCGCCCACCCCCCCGCCGATGGCTTGCGGAGTTCGGGATTCATTCAGCCTCCACCTCGCGAAACCGGTCCGCCGCATAGTCTGCTGCGCGCACGACGCGGAAGGCGCGCGAGAACTCCTCGACGATCACACGTAACTTCGCCTCCTTGCGCTCCGCCGAGAAGTCGAACCCGCCGAGCGCGGGGCGGCGCGAATCGAAAACGATGGGTCGGCGGCAATCGACTGCGTCGATGGCGTGAAGGAGGAGAAGAACGGGGCGGCGTTTCTCCGCCATCCGCCGAAAGAGATCGCGAATGCCACCCGCCCCGAGGCGGAACAGCGTCGCAGCCGTCAGCGGCATTCGCCATCCCGGCGTGACGCCCACGGGGATTTCCAGCACATCGCCAACGGCGGGTGCGGCCATCGCCTTGCGAATCGCGTGGCGGCGGGGATGATAGGGCCTGCGCGGCGCGCGTCCGTAGGAGAAGCGCCCGAATTGGCGCTTCGTCGGATCCCATCGCCTCGCGAGCACGGCGTCGGCCATGCGCAGCACCGGCGCCAGATACGTCGGCAGCATGGAGGCATCGTAGAGATACCCGCACTGGCGCACGGCGCGCAGGACGCGAGCATCCACGTCGTAGCCCGGCGCGCGAAAGCCGACCGGGCGCGCACCGACTGCGCGCAGCAGGCGATCCGCGCGGCGCACTTCGGAGAGAATCTCCGCATAGGTTCCCAGCGTCATGCCGAGCCGGTGGGTCATGCTGTGATTGCCGAGTTCGAATCCGCGATGGAGTAGCTTGCGCGCGGCGCGGCGCTTCGCGTCGAGTTCCAAGTCCCTTCCCACGATGAAGAACGAGGCGGGAGCCCCCGCAGAGGAGAACAGCGCATCGAGGCGCGGAACCCCCTCCTGCCAGCAGGGGTCCTCCGCGAACGTGTCGTTCTCTGGACGCCCGTAGCATCGGCGCACGGCCCACAGGCCATCCACGTCCACCTGCACGAATCCCGTGGGGGCCGCGCTCATGGCCGTCGCAGCGCGCGAGTCATCGCAGGATGTCGAAGGAATCGAACTTGGGATCGACCGTTTGCCAGTCGAGGCGTATGTCGCTTACGTGGGCGAGCACGGGGCCACGATAGAGATCGGTGAGGAACTCGGTGAGGGCCAACTCGTCGGCCTCCGCGTGGACCTCCACGGTGCCGTTGGGGCGATTGCGAACCCAACCGCGGATGCCGTGGCGGATGGCGGCCTCGCGGCAGAATATGCGATAGCCGACGCGTTGCACGCGCCCACGAACCACCGCGTGGAAGCAGTTGGGCTGCTCCTCCTCGTTGGTGGAATCGCGCCGGTCGAGTCCGGCGCCGCCGTGGCTCATCGCGTCACCTCAACTCTCCGGTTGGTTGCCATACTTGCGATTCACCTCATCCTCCATGCCGAACTTGCGGAGGCGGTATCCCAGCGTGCGCCGGGTGATATTGAGGATGCGTGCCGCGCGCGTGCGGTTGCCGCGCGTTTTCTCCAGAGCCTGCATCAGGCAACTTTTCTCGATGTCCTCCAGCGAGGCGTGGCCGACGGCGCCCGAGAGATTCCCGGAAAGCCCCGCGCCATTCCCCGAGCGATCCTGCACCGCGGCGGGGAGGTCCTGAACGCCGATGCGCGTCGGATCGCCAAGGACGATGGAGTGCTCGATGGCATTCTCGAGCTCGCGGATGTTTCCCGGCCACGCATACTGGCGCAGCGCCTCCAGCGCCTCCGCGGAAAAGGAGGGAACCATGCCGCGCGGGGCGAAGCGCTTCGCAAAATGCGTCACGAGAAACTGCAAGTCCTCCGGGCGATCGCGCAGCGGCGGCAGCACCAGCGGCACCACATTCAGGCGGTAGTAGAGGTCCTGGCGGAACTCGCCAGTCTCGATCATCTTCTCCAGCGGCCTGTTGGTCGCGGCCAGCACGCGCACATCCACGCGGCGGACGGTCGAATCACCGACGGGGTGGAACTCGCCCTGCTGCAATACTCGGAGCAACTTCACCTGAAGCGGCGGCGTGACCTCGCCGATTTCGTCCAACAGGATCGTCCCGCCATTGGCCGTGGCGAAGTGCCCTTCGCGGTCGGAGGTGGCGCCGGTGAAGCTCCCGCGCACATGGCCAAACAGCTCGCTCTCCAGCAGGTTCTCCGGCAGCGCGCCGCAATTGACCTTCACATAGGGCGCCCTGGCGCGGGGGCTGTTGGCCTGGATGAAATCCGCTAGGACTTCCTTTCCTGTGCCGCTTTCCCCGCGCAAAAGGACAGAGGCGTTGCTGCCGGCCACCTTGCGGGCCTTGCGGAGAATCTCCTCCATCGCGGCGCTGGCGAATGGAACTTCGAGGCGCGGCGACTTCGACTCGTCGCCGCTGCGCGACGCGGGCTCGGGGGCAACACGCGCGGCCGTCGCGCGCTCCTCGCGGGCTTCGCCGCCGGAAAGCAGACGCGCCAGCAGTGGCTTGAGTTCGTCCTCCGCGCTGACGGGCTTGGGAAGGTAATCCACGGCGCCGCGCTTCATTGCCTCGCGCACGGTATCCACGGAGGCATAGGCGGTCATCAGGATCACGGCGATTCCCGGGTCGATCTTGCGGACGCGATCAAGCACCTCCAGCCCATCCATACCCGGCATCCGCAGGTCTGTCAGCAGGACATCGTAGGGCTTGGCGCGAAGGTCCTCCAAGGCGAGGAGCGGATTGGTGTGGCCATAAGCCTCGTAGCCAGAACGCTCCAGGGAGCGAACCAGCAGCGTCACCATCTTCTCTTCATCGTCCAGGATCAGGATTCTGCCAGGCATTTCAGACCCATTCGGTGGATTTCCCGTCGCCAAGCGGGCGACAGTCTGGATTCGCCCTCCTCGCGAATGCAAGGGTTTGGCGCGCCCGAAATCATCCGATCAGCTGTTCGATGCCCATTTTCCACTGGAGGCCCGGGCAATGGAATGCCATTTTTCCGCCCAGGCTTAGTTGGAGTAATTCGCGGGAAAGTGGACAGCGCACCATGCCGATGGAAATTATGCAGGAATCCAAGGACGATGTGGTGATCCTGACTCCGAAGATGGGCCCAGGAGAGACCGATCGGCAGTCCATCGTACCGCTCCGCAACGAGTTGAACCGCGTCGTGGTGGAGGGCTTTCGCAAGGTGGCCATCAATCTGGAGCACGTGGACATGATCAACTCCTCGGAGATCGGGACGCTGATTGGCTGTTTCCGCGGCATCGCCGACCGCGACGGCGCCTTGATTGTCTGCGGCCTGCGGCTTCGGGTCATCGAGGTGCTGTCGATCACCAAGATGCTCGGCGTGTTCCCAATACGTGTCACGCTCAACGAGACCGTGGTGGAACTCGCCAAGCTCAAGGTGGGAAAGGGAATCTCCAACAAGCTGGTGCAAATGAATCCCACGCTCGACCAGATGCGCAAGTGGTGGGACTCGGTTACGCAGAAGCAGTCGAGGCCCGCCGCCCCCGCGCCAGCGCAGGAGCCCGTTGCGGAAGTTCCTGTGGCGGAGGCCCCAGTCGCCCCGGTCGCGGTGCCAACGGATTCCACCCCGCCGCTGACCGATTCGCAGGAGTCGTGGCTGGAGGCCCTGGCACTGGTCTCCGCAGTGCGCGCCTATTGCGAGGCGCGGGGGATTCCGTTCGAGATGGAAATGACGCTGAAGGAACTGGTCAGCCGCTCGGCCCTGCAATTGGCCGGGAAAAAGCAGGGGTAATTTGGGAAGGAGTGGAAGGTGGTACGGCCAACGGGATTTGAACCCGTGTTACCGCCGTGAAAGGGCGGTGTCCTGACCCCTAGACGATGGCCGCACACTTGGCCGGGCGGGGTCGCCCGGCGCGCGGGGAGTGAAAGGGAACAGCGGGGCCGCTGTCAAGCGCGGCTTCGCGACTATTTCGGGTCAGGGGGCAACAGTGCGGCGGACGAAGTCCACCCGGTTGTCTTCGCGCTGGGGCGAATAGTCGTAGTACCAGAGGAACACGTTCTTGCCGTCGGA
This sequence comes from Candidatus Sumerlaeia bacterium, assembly GCA_038208905.1. Classification (GTDB taxonomy): domain Bacteria; phylum Sumerlaeota; class Sumerlaeia; order SLMS01; family SLMS01; genus JBBQYG01. The sequence continues at coordinate 10,763 of JBBQYG010000129.1, forward strand.
ACTCGACGTGAGGAAAAACGTGTCGCGCCCGAGGAAGTAGAGCCCTGTCTGGTCCTGCAGCGGGTTCGCGGAGACTGCGGGGATCATTGCGGCTCCCCCGCCGCGCCCGCCCATCAGCGCCACCGCGTTGGCGAACAGCGCCAGCGCGAGGAGTAGTATCGATCCGATCAGCATTCGGTTGGCCTGCATGGGAGCCCTCCTGGAATTGGGTCAGTTGGCGGCGGATTGGCGCGTGGGCGTGGTGAGCTCGAAAAGTTCCCTGATCGAAGGAATGCTTCCCGTGTGCTGCTTCACGACGGTTCCCTGTGGATCAACGAGGAGCAGCGCAGGCGTGCCGCGCACTCCATACTCCGCGAGCGCCGCGCGGCCGGCCTCGCCATCGAGATAGGTGGATTCGGCATTCATCGTCATCTGGCGATAGCGCGAGGTCCTCATATTGAAGCGCAGATTGACGTCCTCCTCGCGATCGCCACTGGTGATGACAAGAAGGGCGAGCCTCCCTGAGTCGCGCGCTCGGGCGAGAGTCTCCTGAACGGAGCGCCGCGCTGGCTGGGCCGCAGCCTTCTCGTAGAAGCGAAGCGTCTGTTCCTTCTCGGTCACCACCTGCGCCGGGAAGAACTTGGGGAGATTGTAGCCCGCGACGCGAAGCGTTCCCTCGCGGCCGGTCGGAGCGATCACGAGGATGCGGCTGTTGCCAGGATCCACAAGAAGAGCGCGCACCTCCGCCGGCGGTTGCGACAGATAGTACTCCAGCCAGAGAGTCCGGCTGCCATCGGGACGCTCGAGCTGCGAAAAAACTGTCATCGAGGTGGGCAGGTCGCCGGACTGCAACGGGAGCGGCCTTCGTTGGGCCAGGAACGTCGAGGCGCCGAATGACGTCCCCACGGAACTCGATAGCCGGGGAGTCACGGGAATGTATTGGTCAGTCCATGCGCCGAACGTCGTCTGGTCAAAAGGCACGCCCTCGGTGGTGTAATTCGGCGGCGCATTGTCTCCCGCGCCGATCCGACCGCCTGCTGTCATCAGCATTCCCTTTCCGACAAGGACGCAATAGTCGCGACGCGCACCCGATGGGCGGGGGATCTCGATCCAGCGGAAGAGTTCCTCGGCCTGCACCAGATTCGCCGCCCAGCCGCCGGGCGAAAGATCGCCCTCGCGTGACCACTCGTCTAGGACGAGGACGTACTCACCCATCACCATCAGTTCGCGAACGCGGACTGCATCGGGAAC
>JBBQYG010000130.1:0-11943 GCA_038208905.1 Candidatus Sumerlaeia bacterium
GCATTGGCGAGAGGAGAAGAATCGGCAGCGTTAAGGCCAGCGAGATCCAGAACCGGTTACGAAAATCCGCCGCCATGTGCGCATGATGATCGCCGTGCCCCTTATGTTCATCCGAACCGTGCGCCATATGTTCGTCTGAGCCGTGGCCCGACAACTCATCTTCAGCCGCCTGCCAGTTCTGCTTGTCGTGCCCTTTCGGACGCCCCTCCTTTTCATATAGGGCGTAGGCCTTCCTAGCCACCTCATCGCGTGTCGGCTTTGCTACCTGCTCGTCTTTGGCCCTATGTTCGTGGTCTTCCATATTGCTGACTGTCCTGTGTGGATTTTTTTTCCCGAGTCACACATGGCGGGGTTGGATAATCAAGCGTGTCGGCGATGGTGAGGAGTAACTCGGCTTCGCGTTCCTGGATCGCCCCGTCCGCGCCGACGACTTGCACGCAGGATCTGAGCAGATTCTTTTTGATCTCCGGCGTGGCCGCCGCGAGGCGGTCAAGGGCGGCATCCTGTTGTTCCAGTCCAGACTTTTCACGCGGGAGGAGCTGCGGACCGTTTTCGTCGGCGACCAGTTCGCTCGGGGTCTCCGCAAGTTTTTGCATATTTAGCTCTCATGCCTCAATCTTCTCGTGAGTCCACAATCGACCCAAACGCCGACGGGTCAGGGCCTCCCACTCTTTCCATCGCGCAGCCGCCCGAGGGTGCTTTCAATCATTCCGGTCAACTTATCTGCCGCGCCGTCGACGGCTTGCTCCACAGTCGCTGCCTGGTGCGTGACCGTAACGGGCTTGCGGCCTTCGAGGCGCGCTTCCATCGCGCAACGCATGTCGTTGCTGCCACCTTTCTTGTCGCTGTTTTCATCGCTCAGATGGACCTCCACCCGCGTGATGTGATCGCTGAAACGGCTCAGGGCAGCCTCAACTACGCTGCTGACTTGGCGGGACAGCGCCTCGTTTCCTTCGATGTTGACGTCGGTATTGGTTATGATCTGCATGATGTTCTCCTTTGTGAGTGTGGTTGGCTCAATACCGGTAGGTCGCAGCCAGTCCGGTCCGCCCCGACATCTGCTCGGCCGGAATGACCAAGACTTGGCCGCCCATTTTTTCGACCAGCTTGCCCAGATCATCGAGCAGATCATCGCTTTGCGGGTGGCTCAGATCGGCGACTTTGATCCGACCAGTCGCGCCGTCAAGCCGGCCGGCAATTTGGCGGTCGGCCTCGATCAGCAGTGTCGCGACCCGCCCGGCGGCGGCCGCCTGGGCAACCTTTTCCAGGTCGTCATCGCCAAGCCCCTTGGATCGGGCTTTTTCGAACTCTTGGTTCAGCTTGGCCAGCCGCGCCCGATAGTGCGGCTCAGCGACTTGCCAGGCCAGAGCTCGGAGTTCTGCGACTGATACGGAGTCGGGGTTCATCATGATCCCCTGGGACTCCAGAAATGGGTTGTGGCTGACTTTGTGGAAAAGATGATGATGCTCCGGCAACGCCGCCAAGATCAGCGGCAGGCCCGATGGCCGGGAATGGTGCTCGAGCACCGCGCGGTCGACCGCGCGAAAATAGCGCTCCGCATCAATATCCACTTGGTCCTTTTTCCCGCCGTGGCCGTGGTGCATGGGCGTGCTCGCCGGACCGCCACCACCATGAGAGGTTACAGTTGAAGAGGGTTCGGTCAGCTCATCGCCCAGCGCCTCTGTGATCGTCCCCGGAACGCCCGGAGCCGGATCAATCTCGTCGAGCGCGTCGCGGTTCCCCTCGAAGAGCTGGATTTTCTGAAGGCTCAATCCCAGAACCTGATAATGGCCGACTGATTGCAGAAAGCGTCGCAAGGGCTTGGTGTGAAAGCTGTCGGCCACGACGGCCAATTCCGGGACCGGCCGCTGGAGCCGGAACACTCGAAACAGGCCCCGCCCGCCCAGCACGGCCAATCCCTCCCGCGTGTGGTTCCAGAAAGCACGATCGTGGCCGAGGACCTCGAACGGTTCCAGAAGGAGCCTGGTCTCGTCGGCCGTATACTTCTGCCGGAGCGATGTCTCCAGCTCCTTTACAAGATTGCGGAATCGGATCGGATCCTGCTGATTCTCGGGAACGTGTCGATGGGTCGACTGATACAGCGAAAGGCATGGCGACTGTTGGACCGACGCCAACTCGGCCAGTGATTCGATGGTGAGTAGACTACTGTTCTGAGTCATTTTCTGCCTCGTGTCTTAGTAGGAAGAAAATCCCAATAGTCGCACTTCACGACATCTTGGGCGCCTTCCTGTTGATTGGCCGTGGATGCAGCTCCGGCGTGCTTGTCGCAACTCAGCGATGGAGCGAAGCCTTGTACCCCTTCTTGCCAAGTGCTTCGACGATGACCTCCGCCGCGAGGGGCTCGTTGGTCTCGATGATCGCCTTCTTGTCGTCGAGCGTGACACGTGCCTCCGCGACGCCGGGGATCTCCTTCAGGACCTTCGTCACACTGCTGACGCAGCCTCCGCATGACATGCCTTCGACGGTGAAGGATTGGGTGATCATGGGATGATGCTCCTTTTTGAGGGTGGTGTTCCGGGGGAAAGTGCAAAATCGGTCATATGCCTTGCTGTCTTGGCGGGATTCGTCTCGACGTTGCGAAGGTGCAAAGCCCGACAGAGAGGGCGAGCGTCGCCGCGCTGGCGAGGATTGATCGTGCAGGCCCAGTTCATGGCTTCGTACCGATGTCGAGGAGTCACATCAGGCTGCGACTGGGTGCCCCGCTTACGCGCCTGCATGCTGCCCGATCTCCAACACCAGAAGGCTGGAAATCGAGCAGCAGTAGGCATTTTCCCCGCTTACTTCTTTTCCATCCCCTTCATCCCATCCGTACCATCCATCATCGGACATTGCGACGTGGATTTCTCGCCCATCTGCATGTGCTTCATCATGTGCTGCATCATCTCCTCGTCAAGCTTCGCCATCCGCGCATCCATGGCGACTCGCTGCTGCACGACATGAGTCAGAAGCGCGGCCATCTCCTGCTGCTTGTCGGCTGCGGAGGCGCTGTTCATCTTGGCTGCGTGAGCTGTCAGCTCAGCGCCCTGACTAACCATGTCCGCCTTCATTTCTTTCTTCGCGTCCATGATGGCCTGACATCCTTCCATCATTTTGCCGTCCATCATCGCCATGCCGGCCTTCTGATCGGCCGGTTGGGAAACTGCGGGGGACCACATGGCAACTCCAAAGGTCACGGCCAGAATGCTGCAGAGTACGACTGCTGCGTTCGTCTTGTTTTTCATGACGGAGGTTCCTTTTCCGAGGGGGAGAGGGTTCATGACCTGATCATCGTCAGGAGCATCTTGAAGGGCTTGGTTGCCCTGAGAGCGTGCGGCTCGTTGGCAGGCATGAGGAGCACTTGGCTCCCGAGGACCTGATGCGGCCTGCCGGAGACGGTGATTTCTGCTTCCCCCTCAAGCACCTGAACAAGGGTATCGAAGGGGGCGGTGTGTTCGCTCAGGCCCTGCCCTTCGTCAAAGGCGAAGACCGTCACGGTTTCCGTCGGCTTCTTCAGGACCTCGCGGCTGACAATGGAGCCGGGTTGGTAGTTGAACAACTCGGCCAGCGTCGCAACTCCTCCGCCCAAGCCCTTTGGTTTTTCCTGCGAGGAATCGGCCATTTCCACCCTCATTTCTGCCTGGATTCACTTGATCGGACATGACGACTCCGGAACCCGCGGGGTCCGTTATTTGCCAGCCACAACGCCACAGGCTTCCGCGCAGCGCCTACAGGCATCCGCGCAGTCCTCCATGTCCCCCTGGCCCGCACAGCTCGTTGCGCAGGCTTCGCAGACCGTCGCGCAGAGGCGGCAGGCCGCTTCGTGCTGGGCCGACCCGCGTGTCGCGAAGTTCGCGCAGAGGGCGCAGATTTCCGCGCAGTCCAACATCAGGATGACATGAGCCGCTTCGACATGCTTGCCGCCTGCCGGCAGGCAGTGGTGGGCGAGATGATGCGTGCATGAGGTCATGCACTCCAGACACGCCTTGATACATGCTTCCAGATGCCCATTCGCCTCGTGCTTGTGCTCCATGGTGTTGCTCCTTGATGGGTCGGTGGTGCGACGGTACCGACAACCTTGTCGGCACGCCCTTCGGACGTACAAAAAAAAGCCGACGCGACTCCACGCCCTCTGGGCGCGTCGTCGCGTCGGCTTACTCGCCAAATGGCCCCCCGGCTTAGCCGGGCTGCCCCTTGTCTAATCTACCGAGGTCGGGATTGCCGACCGTATCGCAAAACGGAGCACGATTCGGGCCACGAATTTGCCCATCTTAACCTCCACAATTTGAGCCAAGGCGCGCCACGAGGACATCCGCATTGCTTCAAATCCCGCCCCGAGTGACTGCAATTGAAGCAATTTCCCCGAAGTTCGATCCTTGTCCGCAAAGGCTGGGGCGGGCTTCAATCGCTCAGAAAGTCTTCTTCCCCGCCTTTCACCAACCGATTCGCGATGGGCCCGCACCAGCGCCAGAAGAACGCGGGCGTATAGATGATGTCGAGCAGCGTGGAAGTGATCAAGCCCGCGAGCATGACGACGGCCATGGGCTGGAGTATTTCCTTGCCGGGCTGGCCGGTGGCGATGGCGAGCGGGACCAGACCAAGCACGGCGCAGGTGGCGGTCATCAGGACGGGGACGAGTCTTTCCAACGAGCCACGAACGATCATCTCTTTCGAGAACGACTCGCCCTCGTGCTTCATCAGATGGATGTAGTGGTTGATCATCATGATACCGTTCCGCAGCGAAATGCCGGTCAGCGTGATGAACCCCATCAGGCTGGCGATGGAGAAGATGCCGGTGGTAAACCACAGGACTGCCACTGCTCCGATTGCCGCTTGCGGTATGTTCATCAAAATACAGACGACGATGCGGTGAGCGCGAAAGTGATGGTAGAGAATGACGTACATGAGCAGGAGTGAAACGATGGAAAGCAGGCCGATTATGCGCGTGGCGGCCTGCTGCGCCTCGAACTGCCCACCATAGGTGATGAAGTACCCGGTGGGGAGCTGGACCGACGATCCGATGGCGCCCTGGATCTCGGTGATTGCTCCGCCAAGATCCCGGCCTGCCACATTCGCCTGAATCACAATGCGGCGCTTTCCGTTCTCCCGCAACACCTGGTTCGGGCCGGTGGAGCTAATGACATCGGCGACGGCGCGAAGGGGAACTTTGGCGCCCGTCGGCGTGTCGATGAGCATGTTGGCGATCGAGTCCTCGTCACCCCGATACTCATCCCTCAGCTTCACGACCACGTCGTAGGTCTTCTGCCCATCAAGCACTTCGGTGACGGTCTTGCCGTAGAGGGACGCTTCGAGAGTTTGTGCCAGATCTCCGACCTGAATGCCGTAGGCTTTGGCGGCGTCGCGGTGAATCTGGATGCGGAGCTGCGGGATAAGAACCTGCTTCTCAACGAACAGATCGGTAACGCCCGGAACGGTGGCCATGGCCGCCCGAACTGCCTCTGCTTTATCACGCAGCGTGGTCAGATCGTCTCCGAAAATCTTGATGGCGACTTGAGCGTTCACCCCCGAAAGGAGGTGATCCAATCGGTGGGAGATAGGCTGACCAACATTCACCACCATGCCGGGGAACCGACCGAGTCGTTCGCGGACCTCGGCGAGGACAACGGGCTGCGGGCGCCCGCCCGGCTTGAAGTCCACTTCAAGCTCGGATGAGTGTACCCCTTCCGCGTGCTCATCCAGTTCCGCGCGACCGGTGCGGCGGCTGACGAGGGCCACCTCGGGAATGGAAAGCAATTCCTTCTCCGCCAGTGTCCCGATGCGATTGCTTTCTGACAGTGACGTGCCCGGTGCTGCAATCATCGAGATGGTGATCGTCCCCTCGTTGAAAGGCGGCAGAAACTCGCGCCCGAGGTGTGTGACTCCATAGATCGCCAGCAGGGCGAGCAGGTAGAATGCACCCATGATCATGTTCGGATGGCGCAGTGTGAAGCGGAGCTGCCTGCGGTCGAGGGACTTGAGCTGCCGGACAATCCAGGAATCCGACTCTTCTCCGCCGTGGAAGTGGAGTCCCTTTGCCTCCATCTTCACTCGCAGTTTGTCAAAGTAGCCGCTGAGCAAGACGGCGGCAAGCGCCGGTGTCACTGTCAGGGAGATCACCAGCGAGGCCAGCACCGACACGATATAGGCAATGCCCATCGGGGCAAAGATGCGGCCCTCAATCCCGCTGAGTTGGAACAGGGGAATGAAGACGATCGTCATCAGAACGGTCGCATAGACCAAGGTGGAGCGGACTTCGTTGGATGCTTCGTAAATGACCTTCAGGGGATTGATTCGATCTCCCACGGAGCGAGCGGCGTTCTCCCGCAGTCGCCGGGAAACGTTCTCGATGTCGATGATGGAATCGTCCACGAGTTCCCCAATGGCGATGGCAAGTCCGCCCAGCGTCATCGTGTTGATCCCGATGCCAGCGAACTTGAAGATGATGAAGGTCACGATGAAGGAAAGGGGGATGGCCGTGAGCGAAATAAGGGTGGTGCGAGCGTTGAGGAGAAACAGGATCAGGACGATGGACACCAGAATCGCTGCATCCCGCATCACCTCGATCACATTGTGGATGCTCGCCTCGATGAAGTGCTGCTGGCGGAAGACGTCATCATCGAGTTCGACACCCGCAGGCAGAGCAGAGCGGAGCTCGCCCATGGCTCGCTCGATGGTTTCCGTCAGCTTGACCGTGTCCTGTCCTGGCTGCTTGGACACCATGATAATGACAGCCGGCTCGCCGTTGATGGAAGCGTCGCCGCGCATCACCTGAATGCCCTTCATGACCTCTGCCACGTTACCCACAGTGATCGGTGTTCCATCCCGCGTGGTGATCACCGCATCGGCGAACTCGGCCACATCCCGAACCCGGCCGATATTGCGAACCAGGTACTCCTGACTTTGTTTCTCGATAAAGCCCCCGGTCGTGTTCTGATTCGCGCCAGCAACCGCACTCTCCAAATCTGCCAGCGTCAGATTGAACGCTCTCAGCTTTTCGGCGTCGGCCTTGATCTGATACTGCATCCTACCGCCGCCAATTGGGATCGCGTTGGCAACGCCGGGGATGGAAAGGAGGCGGGGCCGTAAGGTCCAGTCGGCCAGCAGTCGCAATTCGACGGGAGAGATTTCCTTACTCTTCAAGCCGATCAACATGATCTCGCCCATGATCGACGAGATCGGCCCCATTTGAGGTTCCACTCCGGCGGGGAGACGTTCCCTGACCGACGCAAGCTTTTCAGCAACAAGCTGCCGGGCGAGGTAGATATCCGTCCCCCAGCCGAACTCAACGAAGACAATGGAAAGCCCCACTCCCGAAACCGACCGCACACGCTGCACGCCACTGGAGCCATTGAGTGCCGTTTCGATGGGAAAACTGACCAGCGTTTCCACTTCCTCGGGGGCGAGGCCACCCGCTTCGGTCAACACGGTCACTTGCGGCCGATTGAGGTCGGGAAGCACGTCCACGGGAAGCTTCGACATCTCGTACAGGCCGTAGAGTGTCAGGACGAGCGCCGCGACCAGCACGAAGAGCCGGTTCTTGATCGAGAAGTGGATAACGTGCTTCAACATGGCGATTCAATCTCCGGCCATTGGATCGGGCCCGGCGGGCTGTTTGGAGGAGTTGTTAAGTTGGTGTCCGGGCCGACGATGCGCATGTCGGCCCGGAACTTGGGCGCGGCCGATGCCACTCAGGACGCCGCCGCGCTTTTCTCAGTGGGCGTGGCCGTGTGCTATCTCCAGCGCCTTCTTCAGATTCGCATCGGCGTCTTCAAGAAACTTCTTCTCGCAGCCCATGCAGCAGAGTCCGACTTTGTAGCCGGCATGGGTGACCGACGCTCCGGCCTGCATGGAACCGACTGGCTTGCCGCTGATGGGACAGTTCGCGTTCCCGGCATCCTGAACGGCGGCGGATTGCTTGCCTGCGACCATTTTGCGAATGGTAGCGATCTCGGCTTTGAACTTTGCCATCACTGCTTTGGTCTGCGCGGCGTCGCCCGCATCGCCGAACTTGTCGAGGAGGCCGGCTTGCTGCTTGATGCGCGCAATGCTTGCGGAGAGGGCCTTTGATTCCCCGTCGGAAAGGCTGTCAACCTTTCCCGGTATGGCGGCAATGAGATCACGGGCGGCGAATGCCTCGTCGTGCACCTTTGCGAGCTGATTGCCCGTGATGGCGGCCTCGATGGCGGCGATTCGCGCGTCGACTTCGGAGAGCAGCGCCTCAAGGGTCGCCGGAATGGCGACCTCGTCGTGGCTGTGCCCGTGATCGTCTGACTTGGTGGTGACTGCGTTTCCTGCTGAGTGTGCCTTCGCAGGCATCACCTCGATACCGAAGGGAGCGAATATCTGCTTCCCGCCAATTTGAACCTGAACGAAGAGCTGCTTGTAGCCACCCGTCGCAAAGTCCGTATGAAACTCCATCATCGGCCCGCCGCGTTCTGTATCGGATTTTGGCTCTTCGCCCATGGGATGGATGTGCGCCAGTTCCTTGCGATCCTCGCTGAACGCGACCACATGGGCATAGGCTCCCATCACGGGTTCGAGTTGCGTGAACGGCTTTCCGTCCGGCCCCGTCACCGTCACCCAGGCCATGTGGGGATGACCGGCGGAGAACTTCTCCTCCTCAAACTTGAGTGCGAATGTATAGCCGTCCACCGTGGCCGTTTTGTTCCCGGATTTCACGATCGGGGAGGGCGTCCCCGTAACGGTGAAGCTGGTGGCCGCATACTCCTGCTTCCCCGTAGCGCTCGGCAGCAGGTCGGCGAAGAGCTTGTACTCACCTGCCTTCTTCGGCGTGATCGTGAAGGTGTAAGTCCCGGGCGCCGTCCCCGGCTGCGGGTGCTCGTGGTGGTAGTCCGAGAGGCTGGGATCGACGATCAGCAGGTGAACCTTCTGAGTGTGGGCCGCTTGAAGATCGGCGTGCGTGATCGGTTGGCCTGCCAACGTCGTCAGCGTGAGAGTGAAGGTCGCCGGCTCGCCAATCTTGAGGCCCGATGCGGGAGCCAGATTTGCCGTGATGGTCGCCGTCGCGGGCTCCATCTGCATGGCGGGCATTTCGGAATGGCTATGCCCGGAGCTTTCCGCCTTTCCCGGAGCGGTGTGATCGTGCTGCTGGGCGGAGGCAATGGAAGCAGACAGCAAGGCCGTTGCAAGAATCGAGAGCTGTTGATTACGGAGTTTCATGGGCATTTCCTTGGGAGTTCTTTGGGGGAATTGTTGGGTGATTTGCCCAGCGGGGCGTATCACACGGTTAGTTGCCGACGCGCTTGCTCATCCTCACTTGATAGGTGCCCTGAACCACGACCCGGTCGCCCTCCTTGAGAACGCCCTCAGCAAGGACAACCCTGTCGCTCAGGCGTTCCAGAATCTGCACCGGGAACGCCGTAAACTGCTCGCCGCCGGTCTTCACGTACACGGTTTGCTGGCCCTCCACGTCGATGACGGCCGACTTGGGAACCGACATCCCTGTGATCTCCTCGCCGGTTTCGATATAGACACGGCCGAACATGCCCGCGAAGAGGCGGTGATCCGCATTCGGCACTGAGAAGAGTATATGGAGTGCGCGGGTTCTTTCATCGACAGCCGTCCCCCGCGATACGAGGCGGCCGGGAAAGGCGACTCCCGGAAAAGCCTCGACGGTCAGCGAGGCACTCTTGGCCGAGTGCACCGAGGCGACGTCGTTCTCGAAAACGTCGGCCTCGACCAGCAGTTCGGACGTGTCGACGATGTGGAACAGTGGCTTTTCGCGGCCAACGTTCTCGCCAATGGTGACGTGGGTCTGGGCGATCACGCCGTCGATGGGGGCGCGGATGAGGCGACGCTTCTGTGCGAGGATTCCGTTCGTCGAGGCGGCATCCAGAAGCGAAACCTGATCGGAGAAGCCGTCGCGCTTGGCCTTGGCAACTTCAAGGGAGCTTTGTGCATCGGAGACGTCCTTGTCGGTGACAACCCCCGCAAGGCCTTTAATTCGGTCGTATTCACGCTGAGCGAGAGACAAGCCGGCTTCAGCTTCCCGAAGGTCGCTTGCTGCGCGGGCGCGGTCCGTGGCAATGATGACGAGGTCCGCGGCGGGAATCGACTCCTCCACGATAGCGATGATCTGCCCCTTCGTTACCGATTCGCCCAGGCCCGGAACGGAATATTCATCGGTGGAGATGAGACGGCCCTCCTGAGGCGCGGTGACAATCGCCTCCAGTTCCGGTCGTACCCGTGTCTGGCCCAACACGCGAAGAGCCTTCGGCGCGGTCTCCCGTGTTGCGCGAACCGTTTCGATTTCGGCGAGAAGCTGCGTTTCAATGGGAACAGAGTGAGGCGCGTTCGAGGGCGAGAACGCGGCCTCCGTGGCCAGACTCGCTCCCGAGTGATCATGACCCGGCCCACCCGGCCCGCCAAAGGAAACGGAAGTCAGCAGAGCACACGCAATAAGACTGGTCGAAAGGCGAAGGTTGCCATTTTGCAGGATCGATCTCATGCGGCGGTCCCCTTCTTTCCGCCAGTCATTCGACCCAGGGCGAAAGCCCCGATCACCAGAAGCGAACCGATTGAAATCATCACCGCCAATCGTGGCGGGCCGTCCCCGTGATCGTGGGCGGCCTCCGCTTCCGGCGCGTCGGAAACCGGCGTCGGTTGAAAGCCCCCGATAGCGATCAAATCGGCGTCATCGCCTGCGGCAACATCGAACAACCACGAAGCGGGCTGCTCCGAACTGGAGGTCACGGTTGCCGTATAAGCTCCGGAAGGCCCATCGCTCTTCGGCAGAAAATCCACCGTCGCGCTTGTCTCGCCCTCGGAGAAACTCGCGCTCACCGTGGCACCCTCAACGGCCCGGTTTGTTTCCGAAGAAACAACATAAAGAGTCAGCGGAACTGTGGCGCCCTTCGAGAACGGTGGATACTTGAGCACCGCATCGAAGGCCAGTCCGCTCCCCGATGCGGAGAGCAACGTCTCACCCGGCGCGGCCACCACCGGCTCGGGAGTGCCGTGGTCCTCCCCCTCGTGGGCGCTCAACGGACCCATCAATCCGATGGATGCGAGAACCACCAGGAATGCTGTCTGGATTGTTGGACTCAACAAAGCGACTCCTTTCGCAGGGATAATCCCCCCGATAAGGGCCTCATGACGCGAGCCGCGTTCCAACCCAGCGGAATAGGCGAAGGAACCGCTCAAACGCCCGTAAAAAGCGGGAATCCCGCAGGCACAGGCTGAGGCCCTCCGCTGCTACACCTCTTGAATTTGATGGATTACCAGCAACCCAGTGCTTTGAAACAAGGACCTTTGCGAAGGCGTTACTGAAGCCTCGAGCCTTCGTGCCTCCGATACCGCCATGTTCCTCGCGTTCGGATTCAGCTTCCCCGACCTTCCGTTACGACTGAGCAGCCGGATTTGCCGTGATCACTGGTAGTCTGATCTCGAATCTCGATGCCGATTTACCCGCCACGTTTGCCAGCCTGATGCTCCCGCGGTGGCTGTCCAGAATGCGCTCCACAATGGAGAGGCCCAGGCCGCTGCCTTGTTCCTTGGTGGAGAAGAAAGGGTCGAAGATCTTCCCCGCGAGTTCGGGGTCGATGCCCGGACCCGTATCCTCGACCCAGATCGTCAGGTGATTCTTGTCCGAGCCGACGTATTGGATCATGAACTCGCCCCCGTTGGGCATGGCTTCGATGGAGTTGAGCAGTAGGTTGAGGAAGATTTGTTCGAGGTGGGATTTACCGATCGCGACCGGCCTGTTGAACTGGTCGGAATCCACGGAAACGCGCACGCCCGATTGCTCCCGGGTGGATTCGGTCAGAGCGAAAACGTGGCTGACAGCCTCGGCAAGATTGGCCCAATGGGGTTCATCCTGAGGCCGTGCTTGTTCCACTCTGGCGAATTGAAGAAACTCCGTGAGGATCGTATCCAGCCGGGCCGTTTCCTCCAGGATGATCCCGGCGAAGTCTGGTTCGTCCGGGG
>JBBQYG010000131.1:0-11736 GCA_038208905.1 Candidatus Sumerlaeia bacterium
CGCTTGGTTGGCGGTTCCAGAATCTATTCCGAGAATCACTGACCACAGCAGGCCTAGGAGCATTCAACCATGAGCAACCCATTAGTCCCAGTTCCCGGCTACCGGAATCAAAATGCCGCTGCATTCAACTCGCTTCTTTCGATGGCGGAGACCTACCGGAAGGTCTTTAGGCCCGCCGTCAAGAGCCAGATGAATCCAACGGCAATCGAGCAGCTCTTTCAGTCCCACGCGACTCGCGGTGCAGGTTTGCTCAATAGTCTGGATCGCCTTGATGGTGCTCAGCACTTCCAAAGCTCGGCGGCAACCATACGGCTTCTCTTCGAGATCGCCGTGGAGGTGCAGCTTCTGGATATCCGATCCAAACTCGGTATTGCCGAGGATCCGAATGACGATACAGTCAGGAGGCACGACCTTGCTGCTCGTTGCGCCCTGCTAAAGTGGTCACGAGGCTTTGCAAACTGTCCAAGAATAGCAGGGAATTCACTTCAGGATCGCAGTGCCTCTTACTTGCAAGACCAGCAGGACTTACTAGATAGTGAAGTCGCCAAGTACACGACCACCAACATCATGGGCAAGCTCATAGCTCGTGCTCCCCGGTCCGTCCGCGAAAGCAGGGGGGAAACCGGGCGTGAGACGATGCCAGTGAAACCGGGTAGAGCATTCAAGTTTCAGCACTGGTTGAACCTGAACTTGAGTGAACGGGTAGACCTGTTGGATCGCTTTGGCGATGGATCGAAGTTCCGCGATTGGTATACGAACGAGTATGGCATCGCCAGTGTATATACGCATGGCAGTCTCAGCCTCCTCGGCAAAGCCGGGACCGATGACATCACAAATGGGCTCACCATTCTCTACTATTGGTGCGTGGAAGTGTGCTGCGACAGCATCATGCTGCCAATTTTTGATGAGCTGAAGCTAAATACTCCGGACTCGGAAGCTTGGCAGCGGATTGCGCAAGCGAAGGACATGGCAATGAGCGCAGGGGATCACTTTCTCTCACACGCCCCAGAAATCTGGCAACAGCACCTGAAATCTGAAGGGATGTCGTAACTGGTTGGCGCCAGAATTCCCTCATCCCCGACCCCCTACCGCTCCAGCCCCCACCGCCGCCTCACCGTTCTCTCGACCTTGGAGAACACCAGAAGGTCCACCGTGAGGCCGATGGCGAGGATGACGAGGATGGAGGCCATCATCATGGACATGTCGTTGAACTGGCGCCCAGTGTCCAGGAGGCGCGCGACGCCGATGACGTCCTGACGGATGAGTTCGGCGGCCATGAGGCTGCGCCAGGCGAAGGTCCACCCCACCTTGAGTCCGCCGATGAGTTCCGGCAGCGAGGCGAAGAGCAGGATATCCTTGGCCAGGGTGAGGCGCTTGGCGCCCAGCGTCAGGCCGACCTTGACGTAGATCGGGGGGATGTTGCGCACGGCGCTCTCCGTGGAGAGAGCGATGGAGAAGAGCGCGCCGAGGATGATGACCATCAGGATCGCGTTCTCGTTCAGGCCCACCCACATGAGCGCAAAGGGAAGCCAGCAAATGCTGGGGAGCGACTGGAGCGAGAGAATCAGCGTGCCCACGGTTTGCTTGAGGATCCAGCTCCGCGCGATGAGCACGCCGAGCACGATGCCGCCCACCGCGGAGATTCCATAGCCAACCAGGATCCGCGCCATGCTGGCGCCAATGGAGCGAATGATCGAGCCGTCCGCCGTCATGGACCACAGGGTCCGGAGGACGTCCATGGGGCCCGGTAGCAAGTAATCGGGGATGGAAGGTATCAGCGAGGCGAAGTGCCAAAGCACCGCCAGCATGAGAAGGAATCCCACGCGCAGGCCAATCTTGGTGGCAAGGCCGGGCTCCTGCGCTCCTGCCGCCGCTGGCGATATCGCCACGCTCATTTCTTGCCGAGAACCTCGTTGAGTAGCTCGGGGCGGACGAGTGCCTTCAAGTCGATCTCACCCGCGGGAAGGAATCCAAGGTCCCGCCCCCATGCGTAGAATTTCTCGAAAGATGCGAGATCGGGCTCCACGCGAAATTCGACGTTATCCAGAGAGGACTTCAGCACTGCGTCGGGGAGGCGCTTCTTCGTGAGCACTTCCATCTGGTCGTTGAGGACGGGGGCAAGCGACTGGCGATCGGCCTCAAGCTCGCGCGTCAGGGCGACGTGGACTTCGAGGAACTTCTTCACAAGGTCGGGGTGCTTTTCGAGGAACTCCGCGCGGACGATCACGTTGGTCAGCGTGAAGTATCCCGACTCCCAAAGCTCGTTCTCCGCCGCGATCTTCACCACCAGGCCCTTGTCGATCAGGCGGCTGGCCCAGGGCTCGGGAATCCAGGCGGCATCGAGCTGGTCCTTCTCGAAGAGGATCTCGATGTCCGGATTCGCGATGGGGATGATCTCCGTCTCGCCGCCTGCGTCCTTCAAGGTGGACTTCAGTTCGCTGATCACATAGTGCCGGGCGGAGATGTCCTGCGTATTGGCAAGCTGGGGGGTGGCGATGCGAGCGCCCCTGAGCTGGGCCAGCGTCGTGATGCCGCGCTTCTTGCTGCCCACGATCATGATGCCATTGTCCACGGCGCCCGCGATCACGCGGACTTCCTTGCCCTTGGATTTCACGAAGCCGTTCAGCGTGGGAGACGGCCCGATGTAGGAGATGTCGAGCTGACCGCCAAACATCGCCTCGATCACCGAGGGGCCCGCGTTGAACGTCATGGGCCTGAACTCCGCGATCCCCTCGAAGGCCTTTGCAAAATCGCCGCGATTCACGCCAATCATCGCCTGGGCGTGGGTCACATTGGGGAAGTAGCCAAGGTTCACGCGAGGCTTGGCGCCGGGGTTCTGAGCGCCTTCCCCGCAGGCCGCGACCAGCAACGCCGCGATGAACAATAGCAATCCAAGGCCGATGAACCCGTAAGTGAGACCAACTCGCTTCATATACCTTCGCCCTCCCTCACGAGATTGCTTCCGGCCTTGGGGGGAGCTTCCGGATGCCACTCGGGGTCTAGTTCCCGGGCGGCCACAAGATTCACTTCTTCGCGGATCTGCGCATGGAGCTGCGCGGTGTAGGCACCCAGTTCTTCCGACTCCGCCGAGCGCGGGTATTCGAACGGCACTTTCAGGATCGTCTTGATGCGCCCCGGCGCGGCGGTCATGATCATCACCCTGTCGCTCAGCATGACGGCCTCGCTCAGGTTGTGGGTGATGAAGAGGATCGTGGTCTTTGTCGCCTGCCAGATGCTCTGGAGCTCGTCGTGGAGCACCTCGCGCGTCTGCGAGTCCAGCGCGCTGAACGGCTCGTCCATCAGGAGCACGCCCGGCTGCAGCGCGAGGCCGCGCGCGATGCTGACGCGCTGGCGCATTCCGCCAGAGAGCTGATGCGGCATCGCATCGGCATAGCGCGACAGGTGCACCATGCGGAGGAAGTGCATCGCGCGCTCCTTGCGCTCCGGCTTGGCGATTCCCGCCAGCTTGAGCCCGTACTCCACATTGGCGCAGACGGTCATCCACGGCATCAGGCCGGGCTCCTGAAACACCACCGCGCGGTCGGGCCCCGGCGCCGTCACGGGCTTGCCGTTGACGGTGACGCTGCCTCCGTCGGGACGCTCAAGGCCGGCCAGAACATTGAGCAGAGTGGACTTGCCGCAACCCGAGGGACCAATGACGGAGAAGAACTCGCCTGATTCGATGGTGAATGTGACTGGCGATAGCGCCACAAACTGGCGCGGTCGCCCAGTTTCCATACGGACGAAGGACTTCTGAACGTTGTTGAATTCGATGGTCATGGGGCCGGCTCGCATCAATCCCTACTAAAGTGGTCGGAATAGTGGGGAGGTGCCACGGCGAGTCAACGGGAAAGGGCGCCTATGCTGACGGAATGCTGACCAGCGTTCGGCGATGCTCCACGGGAGAGTCCGCCCCCAAGCACATTTCCCCTCAATGATCGACGAGGTGACACATGGAATCGATAGGCGTACTGGAAGCGCGAATGCACTTTGGCAAACTACTGGATCGCGTTGAACGCGGCGAGCGTGTCGCCGTAACCCGGGAGGGTCGCCATGTGGCGACAATAATTCCTGCGCACATGCAACCGGGCGAGGCCACGCTCGCCGTAGAGCGCATCCTTGACCGCAGGGAGCGGATTCGCCGTGAAGGGGGCGGACTGAGCATCTCCTCGATCCTTGCTGCTCGGGACGAGGGGCGTAAGGGAGTCTCGTAGTCGACGCGCCGATCATGATCGCCTGGGCCGCCCCCGATGAGGTTAGCCCGAAAGCGGATGCGGTCATGCGACAGGTCATGGTGACCGGGGTAGTTGTGCCGAGCCTCCTGTTCCTCGAGATCGCCAACATACTGGTTACGAATGAGCGCAAGAACCGACTGACTTCCGAGGAAGTCGCAGGTATCGTCCTTGATCTGGGAGAACTGGCGCTCGTTATCGATCACGAAACAGCCTCACTTGCCCGCCAGCATCGCCTCACCGTCTACTATGCCGCCTATCTGGAACTTGCAAAGCGGCGTGGGTTGCCACTGGCAACGCGGGATCGCGAACTGCTGGCCTCTGCGAGAGCCGAAGGTTTGGCCGTAGAATTCGAACCCATATAGACACGAAATTCCCGATACTCGGCGATGCTATCGCACTCGGTTCCGAAGTCCCTCCGCCAGTGCTTCCACAACTCGGCCACATTCCGCTTCGCTCATCGCGGGGCCGAGCGGGAGGGTGAGGATGCGGGCTTCGACGGCCTCCGTCACGGGGAGGTCCACCGCGCGGCCCGTAGTCTGGAAAAAAGGCGCCGTGGAGCCAAATCGATGCAGCGGCGGATAGTGGATCGAGGTCTGGACGCCAACCTCCTTCATCGCAGTCATCACGGCGCGACGGTCGGCGCCGACGGGAAGCAGGACGCAAAAGAGATGGTGGGCCGATGTCCCGCGCGGGCGCGAATAGGGAACACCGAGTCCCGGGATGCGCGCGTCCTCCATCAACCTGCGGATGACGCCGGCAACCCGCGCGCGATCCTGCGTCGCGCCGGGCAGCTTGCGGAGCTGCACGCGCCCAATGGCGGCGCGGATTTCGTCCATGCGCGCGTTGGTCCCCACGCAGGCCACATCGTAATCATGCGAGTGGCCACGCGCGCGATCCCACGTCGTCCGGGTGATCCCGTGGGAGCGAATCAATCGGCACCGCGCGGCGAAGCCCTCGTCGTCGGTGGTGATCATGCCGCCCTCGCCGGTGGTCATGTTCTTGTTGCCGAAAAAGCTCCACGTCGCGGCCCGGCCAAAGGTGCCGATCTTGCGCCCGTCCAGCTCTGCGAGCGGTGCGTGGCAGGCGTCCTCGATCAGGACGAGACCACGGTCGTGCGCCAGCGCCTCCAGTTCCGCCATCGCCGGACAGAAACCCGCGTGGGGCATCGAAACAATGCCCCGTGTGCGCGGCGTGATCTTGCGCGCGACGTCCTGCACGTTGATGGTCAGATCGTCCTCCGATGCAACATCCGCCAGCACAGCCACCACGCCCAGGCGCCTCAGCCCGTTCAGGCACGCCACGAACGTGATCGAGGGGAGGATTACCTCGTCGTCGGGGCCGAAGCCCGCGACCTCGTAGGCGATCTCCAGCGCCGTGGTCCCGTTGCTGACGGCGACGGCATGGCGCGAGCCCATCGCCACCGCGAACTCTCCCTCGAAGGCCGCAACCTCCTCGCCCATGGTCAGCCACTTCGACCGCAACACCCGGACGGCGGCCTCGACTTCCTCTTCGTCCAGCGTGGTGGTGGTTAGGGGGATCTCGAACATGGTGGGAAGGAACATGGCGACTCCTTCGGTCGGAGGCAAGGGCATCCCCGGCGGCGACGTTCAATGCTTGATCACCCGCTATCCCCTTCATTCTCGCTTGAGTAGCCCGGCCACAGCTCGGGCAAGATGGCGGGCCATGCACGAACCGACAGAAACTCACCGCATGCATTTTGCCCTCGCGGCTCTCGTCCTCCTCGCTTTTGCCCCCTTCGCCTGGGCCGACTTGTTCTGGGACGACTATCTGGTTATTCGCCCCGATGGCCCCATCGCCGACTTGTCGAGCGTTTGGCGGACGTGGTTTGGGCGGTGCATTCTATTCCCGCCGGGATACGACTATCCCTATTACCGCCCGCTCATCGATATCTCCTTCACGCTCGAGTACGCCCTCGCGGGTGTGCATCCATTTCTGTATCACCTGACCAACTTTGCGCTGCATCTGGCGAACGCGCTCATGGCATTCGCCATTTTGCGGACGCTATTGGGCGGAAGATTGCTTCCGGCCTTTGTCGGGGCGGGGCTTTTCGCGCTGCATCCGATTCAGTGCGAGAGCGTCCTGTGGCCGGCGGCGCGGCCTGCCGTTCTGTCGCTGTTCTTCGCCCAGATTGCGGCGCTGTGCTACCTGCGGCTCCGGCGCGCCGGGGCATCGCCCGCGTGGATCGTCGGCGTTGTGGGCGGATTCGTGGCGGCGTTGCTGTCAAAGGAAGTTGCGGTGGCGTTGCTGCCCCCCGCGCTGCTGCTGTTTTGCGCACGGCGTAGCGAGCCGGTGCCGCGTCGCTGCTGGATAGCGGCCGCGCTGCTGGGCGTCTCGCTCGTTGCCTATCTCGCTCTGAACCGCGCGGCGGGAGATAGCGCCTCGATGCTATCGACTGTCGGAATCGTTGCGTTTGCGGAGTTCGTGTTCCAGATATTCGGCTTCTATCTGGCGCACCTCGCCGCTCCGTTTGGCTTCGCGCCGGCTTACCCCGTATGGGCATTTCGCGAGACGCACTTCCTGGCGATTGGCGCGGTGGGCGCAGCGACGCTGCTTGTCGCCTTCGGGTGGGGCCTTTGGCGGCGGACACCCACCGCGGTCCTCGTTGCCGCGGGAGCGATGCTGTTTGGCGGGGGAGCAGTGCTCCCCGCCTTGGGCGGGCAGCTCACCGTGGCCGACCGATACGTGTATCAGGCGATGTGGGGTCTGGGGCTGTTGATCGCCGTTGCCGTGTGCCGCATACGCGAGACGCGCAAGTCGATCACGGCGGCGGGAGTCGGTTTGGCGCTGTTGGCGTTGCTCGCGCTCAATCAATCGGTGTGGTGGTCCTCATCGGACATGCTATGGATGCGCACGGTGCAGGTGGCCCCCGATAGCCTGGAGGGGAACATCTATATGGGGCAATATCACGAGCGTCGCGGCGAGCTGGCAGAGGCCGCCACCTGCTACGAACGCGCCGCATTCCCGCCGCGAGAGACCAGCGCCCCCGCGAAGTTCGACGCCGCCTTGTCGCTTGGATCCGCCCGCCTCGGCCTCGGCGAGTTCGACGCAGCCGACCGGGCCCTTGCAATCGCGGAGGCATCGCCCCGACACGCCAACAATGCGATCGTTCGCCGTGCCATCGTCGCCTCCGCCTCCGGCAACGCAGACGCTGCGCGCGCCCACATCGCGCGATTCGCGGACTCGGGTAAGGAACTTCCGGGTATATACATCAACCTCGCGCTGTTGTCGCTCCGCATGGAAGGCGACCTCGCCGCCGCCGCCGCGTGGTATGCCAAGGCGCGCGCCCGCGGGGCCGCGCCCAATGCGGAACTGGAAACTGCGGGCCAGAAAACGGTCGTTCCCGAAAGCCCTTGACCCTCCGGCCTCGCCAAAGGCTCCCTGCCAACACTGTCGGTTCGCTCCCAACTCGCAGGCTTTTCGAGGAGGGCGCGTCGCAAGAGGGAATCCGGTTCGAAGCCGGAACTGCCCCGCAGCGGTAAGTGGCAACGAGCGCCGTTACGAAGCACTGGCCCCACGTGGCCGGGAAGCGACGGCTCCCAGGAAACCCGGAAAACCATCCGGAAACGGCCACAAGTCCGAAGACCTGCCGCCAGGTCGCGCGAAGTATTCGCGCGATTTCGACTGGGCCCTCGTGGGAAGGGCGGGTCGGGCCATGCGGCAGCGATCGCCGGATCTTCGCGTTCCGTAAAACCCCCTCCGCATCCAACCATTCAGGCCCGAACTCGCTCGCGGGAGCGGGAGTCGGCACGGTCATTCTGTGCATCGGTGCGTCCGGACCACCGATGCTTGGCGGCCGTCTCAATTCCCATCCCCTGAACGCGATTGACTGATGGGAAGCGCCGCGCTCACCGGCAGGCGCCCCCCGGGCGGCCTCAGTGCCGCCCTGCCAATCCTCAGGGTATGACCACATGAAAAGCAGTCACCTCGTTTCGTCGCTTGCCGCCGTGCTTGCCACGGCCGCTTCCACCGGCAGGGCCGAGTGGTCCTCCATCCATCGCGACGCCGGCAACAACGCCGTCGCGCCCATCGCCGCCTCCATCACCGACCTTACGTCGAACGCGCAGTTTTCCACCGGCCTTGCCGACATTGCCAACGCATGCCGCCCCATCGTCGCGGGTGGCAGGGTCTATGCCGTGGCGACGCAGCTCTCTCCCGAGCGCATCCGGATCAAGTCCTTCGACAAGACCAACCTAACGCCCGGACCGGAGAGCGCCGACCTCGACGCGGGCGTGTCCGTTTCCTTCGGTACCGCCTCGGCTCCGCTCGTTGTTACCGCCGATGATGCGCTGTACTTCGGCACCGGCTCCACCGTGTATAGACTTAATGCTTCCACCCTGACGCAGACTGGCGCGGCGTGGTCCACGATGCTATCGGCCACCAACACCTCGGCCGGCGCCTACTACATGATTCTGAACTCGAGCCCCGCGGCGGGCGGAAGCTCGATTCTGGTAAAGACGTATCCCACCGCATTTGGCGACATTGCCGGATCTCAGGTCGTGTCGCTCAGCAAGACCACCGGCGCGGTCGAGTGGTATGCCGTCACGGGCGGGCGCGGCAGCCACAGCCCCGCCTATGTTGATCTGGGCGCGAGCAAGGTCGTCATCGCGGAGCGTCAGGTTTCCAATGCGGAGATTGGCCTTCGCGCCTACGATGCCGCCTCCACGGGCGCCGCCACGCCAATCTGGACCTCCTCCTGGACCCTGACGGCCGGTGGCTTTCACGGCTTCTGGGGCGACATGCTGGTGGACGGCGGCAAGATTTACACCATCACCACCGACCTTGCGTTTCCGGGCCCCGCGGCGGGTCATTTGATCCGCGTGGACGCGGCAACGGGCACGCTCGATTGGAGCACGCTCACCATCGGGAGCGACGTGCCCCCGGCGCTCGTGGGCGGAGAGCTGATTGTCTTCGCCGACGGCGGGAATCTGCTGCGATTCAACCCCGCCACCGGCGCCCAGATCGGGTCCACGGTCAACGTGGGCGGCAACGCCTTCCGCAACTACTTCGCCGCCACCAACGACTCGCTCTACCTGGCGCAGTCGGGTAACGGCATCCGCAAGTTCACGCTGACGGGAACACTTCAGAGCAGCAGCACGATCGCCGCCTTTGGCGGGCCAGTCTCCATCGATTCCGCCACTGGGTTCCTCTATGTGCCCACCAGCTCGGGATCGTTGAACGTCGTCACCGGAGCCAGCGGCGTCGCCGACTGGCTCGGCTACTGACATGCGTATAGCAAGATATACAGCCACAGTTCTTGTGCTGCTATCCGGCGTGGCCTCCGGCGGATTCCTTCCGCCGGAGGCCGTCACCGACGGCGCAGGCCAGGATCAGCTTGCCCGCAACCCCACCAAGGCCATCGCCATCGACGTGGATGGCCGCCTGCATCTCGCCTATTGGCGTGGTGGCTCCGTGACGACCGTGGCGGAGCCCTCCTACGTGCTCTATCGCGGTTGGTCAGTCGGCTCGGGCTGGAGCGCGGAGGAGATTGTCGATGAGTCCTTCATTGGGCCCGACCGGCTTGGGGGGCGAAGTCCTTCGCTCGCCATCGACGCCCGCGGCGACCTCTGGCTCGCGTGGCACGACCACCGCCACAGCACGGCATTGCAAGGATACATCGACAATCTGGAGATATATGCCGACGTCCGCCTGTCAAGCGGCGGCGGATTTTCAAGTATCGATCTTCGCCTCACCACCACCGCGGCGGGCGGAGCGGGGGACAATGGCTACCTCCCGATGTTGGCCCCACACGTCGATGGCAGCCTGAGTGTCGCGTGGTACGACTTCACTGCCGACGCCGCCGTTTCTGACATCTACCTCAAGCAGTCGGACGCCTCCGGCGCGTTCAACCTGGCGGAGCCGGTATCCTCGCTCCGAGTCACCAACAAGGACGATCGCGGCGGCTCGCCCGCATTTACCGTTGCCGACCTGTCGGTTGATGCCACGGGCAGGCGGCATCTGGCGTGGGCCACGGGGACGTCGGCTGCGGGGGCCGATATTTACTACGCCTCCGCGTCCACTGGATCCGTGGCCGCCTCGCCGCAAGCGATCTCAACAGGCACCTCCAGTTTTTTCGACACACCGCGCGTACTTGCCGCAGCCACAGGCGATGTCTGGATCTACTGGTCGGATTCATCGAATGCGAGCGACAAGGAAATCCGCCTCCGCCGACTCCGCGCGGGCGAGGCCACCTTCGATGCCGTCACCACGCCGGAACCAGCGGCAGGCTCTCAGGTCCAGCCCGCACTCGCCATCGGTGCCGCGGGGGACATGCACTTAGCATGGATCGACGAGCCCACGAATCGCGTCGTGTATAGACACTACCCGTCGCCCGGAGCCCCCGCCGACGGCACCGAAACCATTGCCGCGGGAACCGGTCCGCTCCAGCGCATCGCGATGACGCTGAACGCCGACGGTCGGCCCCACCTCGTCATCGAGGAAAGCCTCGGATTCACCGCGCGCCGCCTGTGGCACGCGCGCCCCACCGACGCCGAGATGGGAGTGGATGGGTGGAATCTCTACAAGTAATCGCCGATCAAGAATCTGGGAAGGACACCGACCTCCTCCCCGGGGATTCCTACCTGGAAGGCACCCGCATCGTCTTCACCGAGGCATACCACCGGCGGCGCGGATGGTGCTGTGGGTTGGGATGTCGGCATTGTCCGTGGAGGGAGGACGCCCCCTGCGCGGCCTCCGCGCGCGATGCTACGCCCACTGCGAAAAATCTTGGTTGATCCCCCTTTTTCTCGGTTGACTTTCGCGAACGATATGGTCAAGGTCCGGCTATCTTTTGGAAAGTCGAGATACTCATATCTCATGAAAAATTCACTCTTGATTGCCGCTGTATGCGCCTTAAGCTCGCTCGGTTACTCACAAACCGTCACGGTGGACGGGACATCCGCCCCCCCGACCAACTATCCTACGATCACTGCCGCCCTGTTGAGCTTTGACTCGGGCACCTCGGGGCCGAATGCAGGCAATTTGGCCCCCAACGTGATTAACGTCACCACCTTTGGACCCCACGATGTTCGGATTCCCGTGCTCGGCACGGGTGCCGTAACCCTTATCGGCGCGGCCGTTCAGGTGGTTGATGGCACCGAGGGCTTCTCGATCATCGGCGTCGGAATCAAGCCGCTTATCCTCGTCCAAAACAACGAGGTCTCCACTGGCGACGGAATCGTCATCCAGAACGGCGCCACAAACACCTTCGAGAACCTGATCATGGCGCCTTCGCCGACGGGTGCTGCGGTTGGCGACGATCTGATCAATCTGATTGGAACCAATTCCCGGCTCGACGTCATTGATTCGGTGATCACCTGCCTTCCCGCCGCATCGGCGACATACACCTCGATCGGCGATATTCCCGCGGGCTTGCTCGATGGCAGCGCCGTGGCGGACGCAACAGTGATCCGCACGGGCGACAACGGCGTTTTCGTGGGAGCCACGGGAAACACCAACGTCGTTCTCAACTTCAACAATAGCG
>JBBQYG010000132.1:0-11699 GCA_038208905.1 Candidatus Sumerlaeia bacterium
TCCGCTTCACATCCCAATCCGTGTGGCAAACGCCGCTGGCGCGAAGCTCCACCAGCACTTCGCCGGGCCCTGGCGGATCGAGTTCGAACTCGTCCACAAAGGTCCCATCGTTTCCCGTGGTCAGAATGCCGATGGCCTTCATGGCGCGTTGATCTCTTCCCGTGGAGTGGCCGGAAGGTCGGGCCGCCAATCCCCCCGGCGCAAGATGGGATTACTCCTAGCGGCGTTACCGCCTCTGGCGCAGGAGATTTCTCCTGACTTCGGGGCGATGGCGTGGCAGGCTGGGGATCGATTAAGGGCAACTATCGGCGAGGTGGACATGGACGATCTCTTTGGCAATGCGCAGCCCCTGCGGGAAGGTGCCTCAACAATGCCAGACGCCAGCCGCGCGAGCAACCCGATGATGAGGCGTCCAGCCGAGGGGCATCAGAATCCCCACATGGTTCAGAAGCCACTGGCGGAGCGCGTCCGCCCCCAGGAGTTCAACGACTATCTGGGCCAGCGCGGCCTCATCGGAGAGAGCGCCCCGCTCCGCCGCCTGATCGAGGGGAACCGCATTCCCTCCATGATCCTGTGGGGCCCTCCGGGGAGCGGCAAGACGACCCTCGCGCGTTTGATTTCCACCCATGCCGAGGCCGACTTCGTCAGCCTCAGCGCCGTCACCTCCAGCATCGCCGACGTGCGCGGCGTGGTGGACACCGCCAAGTCCAACCTCAAGTACGGGCGCCGCACGATCCTGTTCATCGACGAAATCCACCGCTTCAACAAGGCCCAGCAGGACGCTTTCCTCCCCCACGTGGAGTCCGGCGCCATTACCCTGATCGGCGCCACCACGGAAAATCCCAGCTTCGCCGTGATCGCGCCACTGCTGTCGCGCTGCCGCGTCTTCGTGCTCAAGGCGCTTGCCGAGGACGAAGTCGTTGCCGTCCTCCTCCGCGGGCTTGGCCTCCTCAACCGCGAGCGCCAGCCCGACGAAGTGGAGATCAGCGCCACGGAAGACGCCCTACGCATGATCGCGCGCACATCGGATGGGGATGCGCGGCGCGGGCTCGGGCTGCTGGAACTCGCCGCCTCCGTGAAGTGGGCCGACGGCGATGCAGGCACTCTTACGCCGGAGCAGATCGCCGAAATTTCCCAGCGCCACCTCGTGTACGACAAGACCGGCGAGGAGCACTACAACCTGATCAGCGCGCTGCACAAGACGCTGCGCTCCTCCGATCCCCACGGCGCCGCCTACTGGACGGGGCGCATCCTCGCTTCGGGGGAGAATCCGCTCTTCGTCGCGCGGCGCCTCGTCCGCTTCGCCAGCGAGGACATCGGCCTCGCCGATCCCCAGGCCCTCGTCCAGGCGATGGAGGCCATGCGCGCCTACCAGATGCTCGGCCCGCCGGAGGGCGACCTCGCCCTCATCCAATCTGCCGTATATCTCGCGATGGCGCCGAAATCCAACGCCCTCTACAAGGCCTATGGCGCCATCCGCGCCGAAATCGAGAAATCCGGCAGCCTCCCGGTCCCCCTCCACCTGCGCAACGCCCCCACCAAGCTGATGAAGGACACCGGCTACGGCGAGGGATACACCTACGACCACGACGCCGCCGGCAACTTCGCCCCCAAGCAAGGCCTCCCCGATCCCATCGCCGGCCAGAAATACTATGCGCCGTCAGAGCATGGCTTCGAGAAGGCACTCAAGGAACACCTCGACAGACTGGACGAGGCGCGGGAGAAGGCGCGGAAGGGAAAGTAGCCTACCCTCCATGGACACGTTGACTCCCGAGCAGCGCAGCCGCCTGATGGCTTCGGTGAAGTGTCGCGACACGAAGCCCGAGTTGATCGTCCGCAGTCTGATCCATCGCGCCGGATATCGGTTCCGCCTCCATTGCCGGAACCTGCCGGGGTGCCCTGACGTTGTCCTGCCAAGGCACGGCAAGATCGTCCTCGTGCACGGCTGCTTCTGGCACCGCCACCGGGGATGCGGGCTTGCTTCGGTCCCCAAGTCCCGGGTACTGTATTGGAATGAGAAGTTCGAAGCGAACATGCGGCGCGATAAGCGGACAAGGCGTAAGCTTAAGGCACTGGGTTGGAGCGTGATGGTGGTTTGGGAATGCGAAACGCGCAAGCCTGCGAAGCTGCTGGCGAGGCTGGAGAGATTCCTTGATGATGAAGGATAGCCGCGCACAAAGGCCGGTGGCAATTGACCTCTTCGCAGGGGCCGGTGGGCTGTCGCTTGGGATGGAGCAGGCTGGCTTCGATGTGGTTGCGAGCGTCGAACTCGACCCGATTCACTGTGCCATACACGAATTCAACTTCCCGCGCTGCGAGGTCGTGTGCGCGAGCGTTGCGACGATGACCGGGAGCGAGATTCGCGAAAGGGCCGGAATTGGTCGCCGCCCCGTGGATGTTCTGGTGGGGGGAGCCCCGTGTCAGGGCTTCTCGATGATCGGCAAGCGAGCGCTCGACGACCCCCGCAATGGACTCGTCCGCCACTTCGTCCGCCTAGCGGCCGAACTGGAGGCGCGCTTTTTCGTCTTCGAGAATGTCAAGGGCCTGACGGTGGGACGCCATCGCCAGTTCCTCGACGAAGTCATCGGGGAGTTCGATTCCAACGGCTACGATGTGGCACTCCCGTGGCGGGTCTTGAATGCGGCTTCGTTCGGAGTTCCCCAGGATCGCCAGAGACTCTTCCTGATCGGAGCTCGAAAGGGACACGCCCTCCCTGTCTATCCCGATCCTAGCTTCGCGATGGCGGGAGAGCAGGCCGATGCCCTGCTACCCTTCGGGCCAACCGTTGCTGACGCGCTAGACGATCTGCCCGACGCAGAAGCCTACGCGGAACTGATCGAGTCAGACAAGGCGCGAGTGCGACTTGGCAAGCCATCTGCCTATGCGGCGCGCCTCAGGGGGATTGCCGAGGATGCGGGCGACTACTCCCATTGCCGGGATTTCGATCCCGCTTGGATGACGTCGAGCCTGCGCGCCGACCATACCGAAACGTCGCGAGAGAGGTTCCTGCACGCGCGTCACGGCACGACGGAATCGATCAGTCGATTCTTCAAGCTCGATGGCGGCGGCGTGTGCAACACGCTCAGGGCCGGGACCGCCAGCGATCACGGCGCGTTTACTTCCCCGCGGCCAATTCACCATCGCCATGCGCGCTGCGTCACGGTCCGCGAAATGGCGCGACTGCACTCCTACCCCGATTGGTTCCGCTTTCACGCGACGAAATGGCATGGCGCCCGGCAGATTGGCAATTCAGTTCCGCCGCTCCTTGGGAGGGCGGTCGGATCGACAATCATTCGCGCGATTGGGAATATGCCATTTAGACCGGTGGGGTCCATTGCACTCGGAGAAGAGAGCCTGCTCTGGATGAACATGGCGGGGGCCGCCACCCGGTATGGAGTCCCGCACGACACAATTCCACAGAGAATTCGCAAGGTGGGCATTGCGGCATATCAGGGAGCGGCCAAATGACAGAGAAGGCAAATAAACCGGCCAAGCCAAATGTCTATGGCAAAATCATGGAGTCGATCTTCAAGCGGCAATTCAAGTCCGGATCGAGAGAGGTCCGCTTTGATCGGGAGGAAATCGCCCAAGCCGCCGCGAAACTCAAGATTTCGCTCCCGAAGAATTTGGGCGACGTAGTCTATTCCTTCCGCTATCGCAATCCCCTCCCTGAATCGATCCGCAGAACTGCGGACGATGGCTTTGAATGGATCATCGAGGGTGGTGGAATCGGAAAATACCTGATGCGACAGGTTCGACGTGGCAGAATTGTCCCCCGCGCCGATCTGCTCCCAATCAAGATTCCAGACTCCACACCGGAGATCATCGCCAAGTACGCATTGGGAGACGAGCAGGCACTCCTCGCGAGAGTCCGCTACAACCGGCTAGTTGATATCTTCCTCGGCCTGACCACATACAGCCTTCAGAACCACCTTAGGACGACGGTCAAGGGGCTGGGCCAAATCGAGATCGACGAGATATACATAGGGGTGGATAGAACCGGTACTCACTTCGTTGTTCCAGTTCAGGCGAAAAGTGGCTCTGACTCCCATTCCGTTGTGCAGACAACTCAGGACCTCGCATGTTGCGCCGCGAAGTTTCCCGACATGGTATGCCGCCCTGTTGCCGCCCAGTTCATGGAAGGCAACCGCATCGCGATGTTCGAACTCGCACTGGACGATGGCGAGGTGCGCATTGCCCAAGAGCGACATTTTCGTCTGGTCCCCAGCGACGAGATTTCATCTGAAGACCTAAAGGGTTATCGAACACGAGGGTCCTCGTAGTTGGCAGCCTACGCCCGCCACGCTTCCCTCACCGCCTCGATCAGCCGCTCCTCCGCCGCCTTCCTCGATTCTCCTTCGCGGCGAGTCGGCGCGATCGGCGCGAGGTACCTGACGCGGATCGGCACCATTACCCTGGGCCATCGCATGAAGCGCGACCACGCACGGGCGGTGCCCTCGACGACGACGGGGACCACGGGTGCCCCGGTGTGCAGGGCGAGGCGCGCGAAGCCGGGCTTGAGTGGCTCCTCCCCCTTGCCGGCGCCGCGGCCGCCCTCGGGAAATATGCAGACGAGTTCGCCCGCGCGGAGGAGTTCGACCGCCGCGCGATAGGCCGAGGGATCCCTGCCATCCACGTCGATGGGGATCGCGCCCAGCCGGCGAAGGACATGATTTGCCAGCCGCCCCCCAAAGAGCGCCGACCAGGCAAGAAAGTGAACGCGGCGGCGCACTCGATAGGCGACGGCGGGGGGATCGAGATAAGATAGGTGATTCGGCGCGAGAATGACGGGGCCGGACCTTGGGACGTTTGAGAGTTCCTCCGCCCGGTGGAAATACAGCAGTGTATAGACAGGCCCGCCGATGAGCTTGGCGACGAGAACATAGTACCAGCGGTAGAGCGACTGCCGCCCGCGCGACCGCCCGTGGTCAGACATCGAGGGCGCGATAGACCTGGTCGAGCGTCTCGGCGCTGTGCATCAGGGCATCGTGCTCGCCGGGGGAAAGGTCCATCTCCATCGGCTCTCCGGCGCCTTCGCGCGTCATCAGGCAGGGGATCGACAGGCACACATCGCCCAGATTGTAGGCGTCGCCAAGTTGGCGCGATACCGTCATCATGGTGGACTGATTCGACGCGACGGATTCGCATATACGCTGGGTCGCGACGGCGATCGCAAAGTTGGTGGCGCCCTTGCGCTCGATGATCTGATACGCTGCCCGCTTCACGCCGTGTTCGATCGCCGCGCGAACTTCCGGCGTGATCGGGCGTCCCACCCGCCGGGCGTAATCCTCCAGCGGATATGGGCCCACAACCGCGCGGCTCCACACCAGGACTTCGGAATCGCCATGCTCGCCGATCACGTATGCATGGATATTCCGCGGGTCGATGCTCAGGTGCTGGCTCAGCAGGAGCCGAAATCGCGCCGTGTCGAGCGTGGTGCCCGTGCCGAAGATCTGGCCCGGCCCAATTCCGCCGAGATGCACCGCCAGGCGCGTCATCACATCCACGGGGTTGGTGATGATGCAGAAGATCGCGCCGGGATTGCGGCGCGGGAGCGCGGGAAAGAACTCGGCATAGACCGCCGCGTTGCGCTTCACCAAGTCGATTCGCGACTCGCCGGAGGCCTGGGCGACGCCGGCATTGATGATGATAAGGTCGCAGTGCTCCACCAGATCGATGCCGCCGGCGGAAAGGCGCACGGGTTGCGAATAGGGGGTGCAGTGGGAGAGGTCCATCATCTCCCCCACGGCACGCCGCTCATCCTTGTCCACCAGGATCAACTCGCTGGGCTGGCCTTCGTTGAGCAGCGTGAAAGCGAGAGCCGATCCAACCGCGCCCATGCCGATGATCGCGCCGCGGCGGATGCCCCGGGCAGGCGCACCGTTGTTGATCGGCTCAATGGCGGGCGTCATCGATCAGCGCCGTTTCAGTTCGGATGCAAGCCCGCGAACATAGTCGGAAACAACGCCATCCAGATCGCCCTTACGCGCGATCGTTTCCTCGACGAGCGTGATGAGCGAGCTGCCAACGACGACGCCGTCGGCACCCGCCTCAACGGCGGCGCGGACGTGTTCCGGCTTGGAGATTCCGAAGCCAAGCGCGAGGGGAAGATTCGTGTTCCGGCGGAGCCTCGCCAGATATCCCGCCGACGCCGCCGTCACGCCGCTCAACTGGCCGGTGGTTCCCTTCATGGCGATGCAATACAGGAACCCCGTCGAATCCGCCGCGATGGTGGCGAAGCGGTCGTCGGGCGTGGTCGGTGCGACCAGGGTGATAAGGTGAAGGCCGCGCTCTCGGAGGATCGCGGAGAATTCCGCCGCTTCCTCGTGCGGAAGGTCGGCAGCAAGAATGCCATCGGCCCCTGCATCGGCGGCGAGGTCGGCACTGTGCTCGAGCCCGCGCGCGAGATACGGATTGAGGGCGCCAAACAGAATCACCGGCGTGTCGTGGCCCGCGCGGAACTCCTTCAGAATGTCGAGCGTGATAGGAAGCGTCATCCCCGCCCCCAGCGCCACGGTTGACGACCGCTGGATGATCGGGCCGTCGGCGATGGGATCGCTGAAAGGGACGCCCAACTCGATCAAGTCGCAGCCCGACTTGGCGAGAACCGGCAGGAGGCGGCGCGTCGTTGCTGCGTCGGGAAAACCGCTAGTCAGGTAGAGGACGAGTGCGGAGCGCTTCTCCTGGGCACAACGCTGGAACAACGAATCGACTCGGTTGCGAACTGCCATTGGGGGAAATGCCATGCGGCTACTTTCCCCCGCCCAAGTTCAGGTTGTTGGCCGGATCGTTATCGAAGGGCTGCTGGCCAGGGTCGGCTGGAGGCGGCGCGCCCAGACCATCGAAGTTTTCGCCGGGGATTCCGCCCGCTGGGACGGGTGGTGGCGGGGTCGGGGTCGGCAGGGCATTGATGATGAACTCCCCGGGGACCGGTGCGTACGGGTTGACGAATCCCGGACGCTCCTGCTCGGTGGGGATGATCGCCGCCAATACAGATTCGCGCTCCTGGGTTCGGCGATTCTGCTCCTCTTGGAGGAAGAAGGTGGCAGGGTCCGCAGCGTCAAATTCCTGATCAGAATCAAGCGCCAAGGCGCGCCGACGAGCTTGGTTGATGCCCAGTATGAAGGGCAAACCTGACTCTAGTCGCGCTCTGTCGCGCTCCTCCGTCAATGTCTGGGCGCGTTCGAGCAACAGCGATTCGTTGCGAAGCCGGGTCTGCTGTTCGTCGGTGAGCGATTCGCTTGTAAGCAACCGCTGCACGCATTCGCGCGCGATCTCGAGAAAGGGGTCCGAGGTGCGCCACGGCGGGCTGGAATAGTCGGGCCTCTCGATCTTCAGGCGCGCCTTCTCATAGGCGAATTCCTCGTCGGTTATGCGCCCGTGGACCTGCGCCAACTCGAGCGCCTCCATCTCGGCCTTCTGCTTTGCCGCAAGCGGAGCAACCGGTGGCGGCTTCACCTCCAGATGGTACTGCGCGTAATAGGAACCGCGAAAATAGGCGAGGGCGCGGTCGCGTGCGCGGCGAGCAGTCAGATATTGCAGACTAAGATTCTCCGGCGCCAGCCGCGCGGCCTCCGCCAGCGCCATCACGGTGGAGTCGGCGTTGACCTTGTCGTTGTACTCTGTGGCGAGGTCGTAGAAGACGCGCGCCTCGCCCTGTAGCTCGCCGATGCTCTTCTCGTCGAGCATCGTGCCCCGTGGGGTTGCCCCGTGAACCGCCATCCCGGCGAGGCTAAGCCCCACCGCTGCGATCAGGGAAAATAAGGTGCGTTTCATCGGGCATTCCTCCGCGAAATCTACTGGGTGAGGCACCATGAGTAAGGCGCTGCTCGTCGCCGGTGCAACGAGAGTCGTATCAAGCGTTGGGGCGAGCTTCCGTCCGGCTGCCGGGTTTGTCCAGCGGAACCTTGGCCGCGCAGAGCGGGCAATCCCCGGGCAGATGGGTCGCGAAATCCAGCCTTGCGAGCGCAATCAGCGGCTCCGTCGGCTGGAACTTTCCCTGACTACGGTCCGCGATGGTCACGAAGCCGACGACTTTGGCGCCCGCCGCCTCCACGAGGGGGACCAACTCCAGCACCGACTTCCCGGTGGTGATGACATCCTCGGCCAGCAGCACTTTCTCGCCCGGGTAGAGCACGAATCCGCGCCGCAGCTTGAACGGCCCGCCGGGATCGCGTTCGGCAAAAATCGACCGCACGCGTATCGCCCGGGCCACCTCGTAGCCCCACAGGATTCCCCCGATCGCCGGAGTCAAGACGACATCGACGGCCATTTCGAGGGTCACGGACTCGGGAAGCAACGACGCCATCCGCGCGGCGACGGCGGGCTGCTCGAAGAGCGTGGCACATTGGCAGTACTCATCGCTGTGCAGGCCCGAACTTAGCTGGAAGTGCCCTTTTTTCAGCGCTCCAGCCTCAATCAGAAGGTTCCTGGCCCCGGTTCCGATGCTCATGCGTTGCTCCTCTCGCGAGCGATGTCCTCGTTCCAGCGAATTGCCTTCTCCCGGACGATCCCCCGGAAGTCCCCGACCTGCCCGGCGGCGGGCAGGATCCCCCGGGTCACGTGGAGGAGGAGGCTGCCGTCGGACTTCCCGCCGCCCTCGCGAATCGATGCGGCCAAGTCCCCCCCTTGGGCGCCGAGGCCGGGGACCAGAAACGGGATACCGGGCGCCATCTCGCGAAGTTCGCCTAATTGCCCCGGCCTCGTGGCCCCGGTGACGAAGCCACAGTTCCCCGCCGTATTCCACTCCGAAACTTTCCGCGCCACGGTCTTGTAGAAATCACCCGGCAGCAGGAAATCCGCCGCGCCAGGGTTGGAAGTCAGCACGAGGAAAAAACTCAGCCGATCCGTGTAGGCAAGGAATGGCTCCGCGCTATCGCGCCCCATCAGCGGGCTAAGCGTCACCGCGTCGGCACCCAGCCGGTCGAACACTGCCGACGCATAGTGCTTCGCCGTTGAGCCAATGTCGCCACGCTTGGCGTCGGCAATCAGTAGAACATCGGACGGAACGTGCATGCGCACGGCATACATCATCTCCACGCCCTCCCAGCCGAGGGACTCGAAGAAGGCCAGATTGAACTTATAGGCGGAGGCAAGCCCGGCGGTGGCCTCGATGATGGCGAGGAGATATGCCTTGTATCCCTCCAGGTTCCGGGGGAACTCCGGCGGCAGGTATTCAGGCGACGGCTCCAGCCCGATCGAAAGCAGGCTACCCGTCCGGGACTGAGCCAGCCGAAGTTTATCCAATGCGGTCGCCAAGCTTGTCCCCGATTCTTCGCCTCGTATTGCGGCAATTCCAAGGTACGTCGGGGGGATGGGCAAGGGTATCAAGGCTGCCCCTCGGCGAATATTCCGCCCAAACGGCAAAATCCGCGGCGGGGCATCGCCCTTGCATTGGTCGGGGCCGGGGGCCTAACATACCTCCACAGTTAGCCCAATCGGAGCACCCCGCCGCCATGAACCTCGTCACACGTCGCAAGACCCGCCAGGTAGTCGTCCGCAATGTCGCCATCGGCGGCGGTGCCCCCATCAGCGTGCAGACGATGACGAAGACCGACACGCGGAACGTGGCGGCGACTGTGGCCCAGATTCACGAATTGGCCGCCGTTGGGGTGGACATCGTCCGGCTGGCGTGCCCCGACATCAAGGCGGCGGAAGCCTTCGACGCGATCATGAGGGAGGCGCCGGTCGCGGTGATCGCCGATATCCACTTCGATTATCGCAACGCCCTTCGCGTGCTGGACGCAGGGGTCGATGGCATCCGCCTTAACCCTGGGAATCTGGCTCGCAAGGACATGCTCCCGGAGATCGTCGCCCGTTGCCGCGAACGCCGCGTCCCCATTCGCATCGGCGTCAACAACGGCAGCCTGCGCATGGACCTTCGCAAGAAGGTCTTCAGCGGAGAGATGGACACCGCCGACGCCATGGTGGAATCGGCCCTCGACGAAATCCGCGCCATCGAGGATTGCGGCTACGGCGAGATCAAGCTTTCGCTGAAAGCCTCCGACGTCATAACCACCGTCCGCGCCTATCGCGCCATGGCCAACCGCACCGATGTTCCTTTCCACGTGGGACTCACCGAGGCGGGCACCGTGCGCAGCGGCACCATCAAGAGCGCGATGGCCTTTGGCGCGCTGCTGATGGATGGACTATGCGACACGATCCGCGTATCGCTGACCGGCGACTCGAAGGAAGAGGTCTTCGTCGGCCAGAAGATGCTCGCCAACGTCGGCGAGCGCAACGCGGGCCCCAACCTGATCTCCTGCCCGAGCTGTGGCCGCGTGGAGATCGGCCTGGAACGCGCCGCCCACGCCGTGGAGGAACGCCTCCGCGACTACCCCACGGAGAACATCTCCGTCAGCGTCATGGGCTGTGCCGTCAACGGGCCCGGCGAGGGACAGATTTCCGACTTTGGCATCGCCGGAGGCCGCGGCAAGGGCGCCATCTACCGCCTCGGTAAAGTGGTTCGATCCTGCCGCGAGGAGGAGATGGTGGACGCGCTCTTCGAGCAGATCGACGCCTGGATCGCCGCCGGCCGCCCCCACGAGGAGATCGATCCGGCCATCTATGAGGCCGTCCTTAACGCCAAGCCGATGAACGAGACGGCTGAGGTCTGAGCCATGGGGCCGCTGGCCCGGCGATTGCAATCTTCTCCTGTCAGGTAGTCGAGCAAAGGAGAGGAAACCCATGGAAAACGCCGCTTTCGCAAACTGGATGAAGTCGCTGGACGCAGATCCACGGTTTTACGACCGCTGCCTTACGGTGTGCACGGTATTGCTGGTGCTGATGTTGGCGGCGGTGGTCTTCGTGGCGCTTCAGGCGCCGCCGCGGATCACCTCCGCGGGGACGATCAACCTGAGCGGCGTCGTTTCCGCCGCCGAGTCCGGCCCGTCGGCCTCCTGAATCGACTTGGCCCCGTTCGCCGCAACCCGCAACAGTCCCACCCACAAACAAGCCCAAGGATGGAGGTCCTTTAGCATATGATCAGCAGACGCCGCAACCGCCGCTCCGGCTTCACATTCCTCGAAATCATGCTCGTCGTGGTCATCATCGGCATTCTCGTCGCCCTCGTGGGCCCGAAGTTGGTAGGGCGTACTCAGCAGGCCCGTGTCACCGCCTCCACAGCCCAGCTTTCCAGCATCAACCAGTCCATCAAGTCCTTCGAGATGGATACCGGCGGCTTTCCCAAGACGCTCAAGGACTTGCTCGAATCTAGCTCGGAAAACGAGAAGGATTGGCGTGGGCCGTATATGGACTCCGACGCGATCCCGAAGGATTCGTGGGGCGAGGAGTACGATTACAAGTTTCCCGGCAACAATAATCGCAAGGGCTACGACCTCTGGTCCAAGGGGCCCGACAAGCAGGCCGACACCGAGGACGACATCACCAACTGGACCAAGAAGGAGTAACCCTTCGGGCCAGCCGACGGCGTATTTCCTCGCCCCGGGTCATTCACCCGGGGCGTTGTGTTGAGAGACCATCTGCCGCAGGAGCCGAACCCGCCATGGCGACAGCCGCGACCACCGCAGACCAGGCCCTCACCGAGGCCACCGCATCAGTCCGCGGGGCGCTGGGCGCGATTCCTTCCGTCCTCGTCGTCGCAGGGAGCGGGCTTGGCGGTTTCGCGGGCTCCCTTTCCGACAGCAAGGAGGTCTCCTACGAGGACCTCCGCCACTTCCCCGCCAGCACCGTCTCGGGGC
>JBBQYG010000133.1:0-11693 GCA_038208905.1 Candidatus Sumerlaeia bacterium
AGTCTATGCGGTACGGGACGATCACCTGCGCCTCATCAGTGCCCGCCCCGCCACGCCTTCGGAAAGGAGAAGCTATGCAAGACAAGCCAGCAGGTAACAGTGCAGCAGAGGACGCCGAGATGCTTCCCGAGTACGACTTCGAGAGCGCGAAGGTCGTTCACGGTCGGTCCTATGCGCTCGTTCGCGAGATGCGCAACAGGCGCCAACTGAAGCCAGAGTTGGCGGAGCGCTTCCCCAATGACGACAGTGTCAATGACGCTCTAGAGGAACTGCTGCGTCTCAAGCGCGAGAGCGCGTGAGCGGAGCGGCCGACCCGGGAACCCTCCAAGGAAGTTCACCAAGCAGAACATGCCGAGATGCTTCCCGAGTACGATTTCAGGGATGCCAAGCGGGGTGTCCATCACCTGCGCTGTGCGGAAGGAACCAATGTCCGGCTCCTGTCGCAGGAACTGGCGGACAAGTTCCCCGATGACGCCTCGTTGAATGCCGCGCTGGAAGAACTGCTGCGGCTACGGCGAGAGAGCGCGGGTGGGAGGCAAGGCGTGTGAAGGACTCGGAGCGGATTCACTCCGTTTGGGAC
This sequence comes from Candidatus Sumerlaeia bacterium, assembly GCA_038208905.1. Classification (GTDB taxonomy): domain Bacteria; phylum Sumerlaeota; class Sumerlaeia; order SLMS01; family SLMS01; genus JBBQYG01. The sequence continues at coordinate 581 of JBBQYG010000133.1, forward strand.
CCCAGGAAGGAAGGGGCGTCCGTTGTCCGTCACCACCGAAGACACGCAGAATTCTGATGACGAGACGCGGTTTCGAACCATAGGGATGTCGCGAAGGTTGCGGATTCTCGTCGTTGTGCGGAGCGGGCCGGGGCGCGATACTCGCCGGCCTCAACCTTCAAGATTCCCCACGCGCTGTTTGCGCTGTAGGCAGGCGCCGTGCGCGATGAGTTCCAGGTGTTCCCGCGGGACGGCGAAAAGCGCTGGCTCGATGCGTGGAATCGCGACCAAGACCTGCGGTCGTCGATGCGCAATTCCGTCGTGTGGGTTTACGAGGGCTTCGCCCGCGCGATCGGCGCCGAGCGCGAAGCCGAGTTCCTCCAGCGCCTGCGATATGGCAACATGGACATCTCCGGCGGCCTCGCCACGTTCTGGCTCGACGAAAGCCTGAAGATTTCCGCCCACGAGCAGGTCGCCTTCCTGCGCGGGCTCTCTCGCAACGAACTCCCTTTCCCGCCTTCTCCATTGACTCCCTCTTCGGTGGACTCGGCCACTCACTGGGTCACAATCTCTTTCGCAAGGCGCCCATCATGAGCGAGCAATTTGGTCCCGGCGGCATTCCACCCTTTCAGGGCAATGTCGAGGCGCCCATTACCGACAACAAACAGGGCCTGTGGGGATTCGTGTTTTCGATCATCGGCCTGTTGACGTGCGGGCTGTTGAGCATCGTGGGGCTGGTGCTGAGTATTCTTGGGCTAAAGAAGCAGCCCAAGCAGCTCGCGGTGGCGGGCGTCGTGATCAGTTCGGTCGGCATGGTTATGGTGCTTCTGATTCTGCCCGTGGGAATGGGGATCGCGATCGCGGTGCCGAGCTTCCTCCGCGCGCGGGAAATCTCGCGGCGCAATGCGTGTCAGGAGAACCAGAGCAGGATCGACGGCGCCAAGCAGCAGTGGGCGCTGGAGAGCAATCAGGACGCCTCCGCCACTCCTAAGTGGTCCGACTTGGTTGGCGAGGCCAGCTACCTCAGCCGCTCGCCCGTATGCCCGTCCAACGGCGACTATACAATCGGCGCGGTGGGTGAGGATCCCTCGTGCAGCCTCTCCGGGCAGCCCGATTTCCCCCACCTGTTTCCGGCAGCGTATTAGGCGGGGGGATCGCCCTTGATTCGGAGAGTCCGAATCGGCACCCTCTCCGCACGGTTGAAACGAAGCACGGCGATGGATAAGGTGCAGACCAAGGAAGACATCTTCGAGGCGCTCCGGGCGCATCGGGCGCAACTCGACGAATTGCGCGTGGTATCGCTTTCTCTCTTTGCATCCTTCGCCCGGGACGAGCAGACGGCGGAGAGTGATGTGGACTTCATTGTGAGTTACGGCGAGCTGGTGGGGCTGCTCCATCACGTCAAGACGCAGTTCTTCCTTCGGGACATCCTCGGCAGGCAGATTGATCTCGCCACGGATGATTCCCTGCATCCAAGAATGCGGGATGATATCCTTGCCGAAGCCATCAAGGCCGCGTAGGACTTGGCCCATCCGAATCGAAGACGCGCTGATCCACGCGGAGCGCGCTATTCGGGCGGTTGACGGGGCAACCCTCGAAGAGTTCATTGAATCGGATCTCATGCAGTCGGCGGTAATGATGCATCTGAAGATTATCGGCGAGGCGTGCGCACACGTGCCCGCAGAGGTCAGGACCATGTATCCGCATGGTGCCGTGGCCCTTCATCGTGGGAATGCGGAACTTCTTGGTCCACGAGTATTTCAACGCCCTGACCATGCAAGTCTGGGGTGCCACAAAGATCGATCTCCCCATCCTCATCGTCGAACTGCGCAAGATTCTGGACGAGAATCCCCAGTAGCCGGCGACCCTCCCACCCGCATCTCACACGCATTTCATCCCCTCCCAAGCGACACCTCAACGCCGCCCGTGGTTGCCTTTGCCAATTGCGCGAAAGGGTCCCCGGCCATGCGAGTCACTCACCAGAAGCCTGCCGCGATTTCATCGAATATCGACGCGGAGGAGTACGTGCGTCAGATCGAGGAGTCGCCGTTGCCGCCCCTGATCCGCCCGGAGCGGGTGGCGCAGTTGCTGGATATGTCGCGGCGGCGTGTCTATGAGCTGGTGGAGACCGGCGACCTCGCGGCGATCCGGCACGGGGTGCGGGGGCTGAGGGTGTATCGGCAGAGCCTGATCGACTGGCTGCGGCGCGGCGGAAGCGGCCCCGGTCAGTTGTCGGCGGCGGCGGCGCCCACGGCCAAATCCCCGGCGCGGATCAGTTCGACGGCGCGGGTCGCGGGGAAGTCTTCGCGATAGGTGCGGAACGACTCGTGCAGCATCGCGAGGTTGCTCGCCGCCATCGCGGCGATCTGCAACCATGCCCACGCCACCAGCCATCGCGGGATCGCGCCCGGCGCCGCCAGCAGGGCCACGATCAGGAGCCCGTGCCAGTGGGGGGCGTACATCAGGAACTCCCGCCCATAGACCAGGTGCAGCAACGCCTGACCCGCCAGGGCGATATACACCGGCGCCAGCTCCGCGCGGGGGCGCCACCGCGCCAGCACGATCGCCAGCAGCGCGAGATGCGACAGCAGCATTGGCCACTGCCACCCCCGCCATGCCAGTGGGGGAGCGTCCACAAACGTCAGCGAGAGGAAGCGGCGGGGGCTGCGCGCGGGCGACCACTCCTCCAGCGCGGGGGGCGGCGCCGCGAAGTTGTGAACCGCCGCGTTCAGCAGTAGCCTCCCCGCGCGCGCGTGGGGCTCGCGGGCGAGTTGCTCGGTCTCCATGAACTTGTACTCTTTGCGGATCGTGTCATCCAACTTGTACAGGCGCGTGGTGCCGCCAAAAACGGCGCCCTGGAGCTTCATCAGCAGATACGCGGTTCCCGCCGCCACCACCACAATTCCCACCGCCATGCGCAGCGCGTGGGCGGCGCGGGCGTCCCCCCTCAGCCACCAAACGCGGAACGACAGCGCCACCAGCACAAACACAATCTGGGAAATCGTGACGCCAAAGGCGCCGAGCGCGAGGGCCACCCACGCGGCGCTCTCTCCCCAGGTGACGGCCTCTCCCCGGCGCGCATACAAGAGAAGGAATGGCGCCACAGAGAAGAGTCCCGCCACCACCGCCGTGTCGGGAATGGCGCTCAGGAAAAATCCGCACGCCGAAACGCCCAGCGCCGCCCCCGCCAGTGACTGTCGCGTCCGGCACGCGCCAAGCCTCCCCATCATCGCCACCACCATCGCCACCTGGCCCAGCATCGCCGCGATGCCGATCAGCCGCACGGCGCCCGTGGGGTTGCCGCCGCGAAAGAGCACATCGTTGAGGGGAATCCCCACCAGTGCGATGAACTTGTACAGGGGATGCGTCCGCGCCCGGTCGGACTGCGCCCACGTCGTCCAGTCGGCGATGACACGCCCCGTGTCGATGTCGAAGAAGGCGTTCCCCGGCGAACCCGGCAAATCCACCCCCCGGGACAACCAAAACGCCCCCACCCCATGCAGCAGCGCAATCCCGGCAAGCAGGACCAGAAGGGGAACAATCGCGGCGGAGGGGCGGGCCAAGGGGGGAGGGTCCACGGGAGGGCTGCCTCGATTAGCGGCGCCGAGGGCGGAAGTTCAATGGGGAAACAGGGGGAATGGGGAATAGGGAAAGGGGAATAGGCAGATTCTAGCAGCTCCGTCGCGCAGGAGCCAGTTCAGGCAAGCAGAGGATGAGCGAATTTTCCCCTTCCCCGTTCTCCATTCCCCATTCCCCAAAAAGGATTGTTTACTTTCAGAACGTCTTGACAGTCTTTCCGCCTAGCTGTCCGACTCCCGCCCGAAACGCTGATCCCCATCGGCGACACATCCAAGGAAGGTGAAGCTCTATGATCAGGAATCTCACACTCGCAGCATCGGCGATGGCCATCGTGGCCGCCGCAACTGTCGCTCCGGCACAGGACACGATCTTTCAGGAGGAGAACGGCCTGATCGTGATCGAAGTGGAATCCATGCCCCCCGCGCCGGGCTGGGCGCTGGAAACGTCCAAGGGCGGCTTCGCCGGCTCGGGCTACTACCACTTCGTGGGAAACAACGCCTTCGGCAGCCCCAACTCCAACACGATCATCACCTACAGCGTCCGCGTGGACAATCCCGGCAACTACAACCTCCGCCTTCGCAATCAGCACAATCATCCCGATCACACCGAGGAGAACGATTGCTGGATCAGCGTCAACGGCAGCCACTTCGATAAGCTGTACAACAGCCAGGATGCCCACAATCGCTGGGGCTTCCAGTCGGTGCTGGAGGAGCGCAACCATGCGAACGCCAACTACAACCTCTTCGCTGGCATTAATACGATCCGCATCGCCGGCCGGTCCCGTGGATTCAAGATCGATCGCCTGCACGTATATCAGGCGGGCGTGACGGATCCGCTGAGCCTTTCCGCGCCGCTATCCCCGATCGTGGGCTCGGTTCCCTCCGCGTTCCGCTATGCGTTCGATGGCGCGGCCGATGGCTGGTCGCGCGGCGGCGCCATTGGCGGCTTCGCAACCCCCGCCGGCGGCCATGCCGGCGATTCGCTGGAGCTGGTCACCAACGACAACAACAACACCTTCGGCTACTGGGAGTCTCCCGAGCTGGCGATCCCCGATTCGGGTCTTGCGGCCGACTATTCACTCTTCGAGATGAACTACCGCCTGCGCGCCACCACCACCAACTCCGCAACGCCCCACGATCCCACCGCCGTCCCCGACGTGCGCCTGCGCGCCTCGCGCCCCGACTTCCGCGAGACCCAGGAATTCGTCGTCCTGTCCAACGGCAGCGGCGCCTATGCGCCCAACATCGCCGGGCGCCGCTATCGCCACTTCGTCAGCCAGAGTGACCGCAACCACGTCATGAAGTTCTTCTACGACGTGATGAGCTTCGGCGGCGCCAACGACCCCACCTCCTTCGTCTATCTCGATTCCATCGATTTCATCAACCGCACGGGCATCCCCTTCCGCACCAGCCAGGAAATCGCCTCGCTCAGCTTCCTGAATGGCAACACCAACGGACTGAACCCCGTCACGGGCGCTCCGCTGGGCGCCGCCAACCTGTTTGCCGACTCCCGCGGCATCGGCGCCAACGCCAACACCAACGGCGACGCGTTTGACACGGTGTTTGGCACGTGGACGGCGGAGGCGGGCATTCCGCTGAACCCGAGCTCCGTCTATGAGTTCCGCTTCGTCGTCGCCAGCAACGCGGAGCCCGCCGATCGCGACAAGATCGGCACCGTCCGCGTCCGCGTCAACGACGCCACCCAGCAGAGCGCCGTGATCGGCGTCTATCCCTCTGTCAACAGCGCCGCGCTCCTCCCCGTTGTGGGCCAGCCCGTCACCTATCGCCTCTGGTACACCACCGACAACGCTATCGGCACGGTCAACCCGATCATCTCCTTCGACTACCTGTTCCAGCGCGGCCTTGGCGACAACAAGGACCTGACCGTGTTCCTTCAGAGCGTGACAGTTATCGAGCACAAGCTGTAACGGCAGGGAACAGCAGGGAACCGCAGAAACTACTGGAACTGCGGGAACTGCGAAAAAAGTAGGACATGGCGCGCCGCCCCGGGGATGATTCCGGGGCGGTGCCTTTTCGTGTTGCGGCCCGGAGCCACGGCAGAGTGGTCTAACGGGCCTTTGGCCCGCCGCTTTGGAGCGGGCCGCATCCCTGAAACCTCAATACCGGCGGAACAAATGATCTCGAAATACCTGGTCCCACAGATTTTCCTCGGCCTCTTCCTGCGCAAGCTAGAGCTGGACAACTTCAACAAGCTCGCCGAGCAGCTCCCCTGGCGCCTGCCCGAGTTCGACGGCCAGCCCCAGATCGCCAAGAATGTCCCGGCCAACGCGCCGCCCGACGCCATCCGCGCGCGTTTCACCTCCGCGGACGGCCGCAAGGTCCTCGAAGTCGCACCCGCCAAGATTCACTTCCGCATGCTCCCCGGCGACTTGGTCGAGGTTGAGGGCCAGCCCAACCAGCGCAGCCTCAAGCCCGCCGGCATCGCGGAGTCCTTCGCCGCGTTTCTTCCCCTCGCGCTCAAGGTCAACAACGTCTTCAGCGAGCACTACGCCGCGACCTCCAACCGCATCGGCCTCCTCACGGAGCTGTTTGCCCCCGTCGGCGGCTCGGCCAACCAGCGCATGCAGACGAGCCTGCTGGCGTCCAAGAATCACTTCGGCGAGCGCCTTCAGGAACTGAAGATCGAGGCCCTCTCCCGCCCCACGCTGGACAACGACCGCATGGTGAACCGCTGGATCCGCGTGAAGCCCCTTCGCGCCAACGACGAGCGCCGCGGCGACCTCGCCCTCGGCGTCGAGGTGGACATCAACACGCTCCCCGAGGACTCCTACGACATCAGCGCGAGCGATGTGGAGAGCTTCATCAAGGCCGTCGAGAAGCACATCAGCGAAAGCATCCCGCTGCTTCACGACGCCTCCCTCGTCGAGGGATGAGTCAGGGCGCGCCGGTCTGGAGCAAGCGTGTCGGCGACGCCTCCGTGGCCGACGCGAATGTGAAGTTCTGCGCTGGATACGACGTGGCGGGGCGGGGCGCGGCTGATTCGCGCCTCGCCCCGTTCGATTTGCAGACCAACGCCGCCCATCTGTTGATGCTGGAGGAACGGGAGATCATCCCCCAGGAGCCCGCCGCCGAGGCGGCCTCGGGTCTCCTCAAGCTCAAGGCCCGGCTCGAGGGCGGCGAGGATCTGCTCCGGCCCTCCTGCGAGGACATCCACATGTCGGTGGAGTCGCTCCTCACGGAACTGGTTGGCGCCGACGCCGGGGGCCGCATCCACACGGGCCGCTCCCGCAACGACCAAATCGCGACGGACATGCGGCTGTGGCTGCGGGATACCGTGGCGGCCTTTGCTGAGGACTTTGCCCTTGTCGGGCGCGCCCTTGCAACCCACGCGCGCCAGCACCTGCACACCGTGTGCCCCGGGTTCACCCACGGGCAGCCCGGCATGGTGACAAGCTGGGGCCACACGGCGATGAGCTACATGCCCCGCATCCTCCGCGACCTGCGCGCGCTGGCGGCGATCCTGCGCGAGCTATCCACCTGCCCCCTGGGCGCGGCGGCGGGCTATGGCACCGGCTGGCCCATCGACCGCAACCGCACGGCGACGCTACTGGGCTTCAAGCACCCGAGTCCCTCTGGCGCGGATTCCAACTGGAGCCGCGGAGAGATGGAGGGCCGCCTGGCCGTGGTGCTGGCGCAGTTCCTCTCCCATCTCGCGGGCATCGGGCAGGACATCATTCTTCTCAGCTCGCCGCCGCGCGACTGGCTCCGCCTGGCCGACGAGCACGTGACCGGCAGCAGCATCATGCCCCAGAAGCGGAACCCCGATTTCGCAGAGGTCACGCGCGCCCGCGCCGCCCACGCCCTCGGCATCGCGCAGGGGCTCCTCGGCATTTCCAGCGTCCTGCCGTCGGGATACAACCGCGACACGCAATGGACCAAGTACCTGGCCTTCGACGCGGCGGACAACGCCCTGCACGCGGGGCCACTCTTCGCCGACGTGTTCGACCGCGTGCGGGTCAACGCGCCCGCGATGCGCGCGGCCTGCGACGTGGGTTTCCTGAACGCGACCGACGTGGCCGACTACATCGCGCGATCGCGGCGGATTCCATTCCGCGCGTGCTATCGCCTGATCGGCGCGGCGGTGAAGGAATGCGAGTCGGCGGGCCGGCTCACCCGCGAGGCCATGAATCCGATCCTCGCGGCGGAGCAACTCGCCCCGCTCTCCGAGTCGGAGTGGCAGCGCCTCGAGGACCCCGCCGCGCTCCTGATGCTCCGCGCCCAGCCCGGCAACCCCCACCCCGACGAAACCGCGAAGTCCATCGACATCCTCCTTGCGGAGATCGAGGAAGAACGCGCCCTGATCGCCGGCAAGGCGGCGGAGTGGCGCGCCGCGATCGACCGGCTGTGGGGGCAGGTTAAGGCGACGGCGGGCGAGTAAAGAAAAGGAACAGCAGTTCACCACAGAGGCACAGAGAACACGGAGAAAGAAAAAAAAGGAGGGAACCACGGAGGGCGCGGAGGTCACGCAGAGAAAGTTGAGGACGGCGGTTGGCAACGCTTTCTTTGAGGCGATTACTCACTGGGAAAGCGTCGCGGCCGTCGCCTCTCAAGGCTTGCTTGCCACAGTATCCCGAGGAATGGTTCCAGTGATACGGATACTTTAGCACGGCCCGAACCCTCAAAACCTCTCGGCGACACTGGGAAAGTTCCCTCTCCATTTCTTCTCCTTTTTTCTCCGCGTCCTCCGTGCCCTCCGTGGTGCCCCCCTTTTTTTTGTTTTTCTCAGTGTTCTCTGTGTCTCTGTGGTGAATCCCTTCTTTCGGCGGCCTTCGCGATGTCCTTCTTCAAGAAACTCTTCGGCGGAGAGAAGTCCCCTGCTCCCGTCTCCTCTGTCCCTTCCTCCGCTCCCGCTCCTCCTGTTCCTCCCGTCGATCTCTCTCGCGCCGGCGAGTCGATCGATTGCTCCGGTATCGACTGGAACGGAGAAGGACAGCTCCGCTGGGTCCGCGAAGTTTTGGCGGAACGCGTGGGCGACCGGCTGGCGCCGCTGCTGCTGTCCGAACGGTTTCGCGGCAATGCCGAGTGCTCGCCCACCGACGCGGCGGTGCTGTTTTCCATGGCCGCGTCGATGGAGCCGGGCCGCATCATGGAGATCGGCAGCGGATATACAACCGCCACCCTGCGCCACGCCAAGGAAGTGTACATGCTCCCCGGCGAGCTGATCGCCGTGGACCCAGCGCCGCGTATAGACATCTTCGATCTGGTGGATGCCCACCTCGAGCAGCCGGCCCAGGAAGTCCCCGTCTCCGACTTCCAGATCCTCGTCGAGGGCGAAATCCTCTTCCTCGACACCACCCACATCTACCGCCCCGGCGGAGAAGTCGAGTACCTCATCGACAAGGTGCTCCCCGCGCTAAACCCCGGCGTGGTGGTGGGGATGCACGGCATCCGCCTGCCGCGGAACTATACGCGGGCGGAACTGGAGAAGGGCTTTTCGGAGCAGGCCCGCCTGCTCGCCCACCTGCGGGCGCGCCCGGCGGAGATCATCTTCTCCGGCGGCTGGCTGGCCGAGCACCACCCCGGCGTCGTCGATTCCGCGCTGCCCGGCATTCCCGGCGAATCCACGGCGCTGTGGTTCCGTGTGAAGTAGCGTTTCCGCCGGACGGCGACCCCGCTCGCCACCTTGCCGGTTGCATCCGGCGCCCCCTTGGGTGACCTTGCCGCCCTAGCTGGGCAAATCCGCCCCGCGCGAACTCCAATAGTTTTGAGGAAGCTCCCCTTTATGGCCACTCGCCCCGACGTGCCCGCCCTCCCTACCGATCTGAAGCCCAAGGATGGCGTTCTGCGCATGATGCCCCTGGGGGGACTGGGGGCGATCGGGATGAATTGCTGCCTCTTCGAGTACTCCGGCGAGATCATCATGCTCGACTGCGGCCAGATGATGCCCGACGAGGAACTTCTCGGCATCGACTATGTCATCCCCGACGTTACCTACCTCCTGAACAAGCTCGACCGCTTTCGCGGCATCATCCTGACCCATGCCCACGAGGACCATGTAGGCGGGTTGCCGTATATCCTTCCCCAGTTGCCCAAGGACACGCCGGTCTATGGCAGCGAACTGACCATCAGCCTGCTGAAGGAGAAGATGCGCGAGCACCGGCTCTCTCCCAATTTCAAGCTGCTGCACGCGCGCCAGAAGGTCACCCTCGGCAAGCACTTCGTCGTCGAGCCGATGGCCGTCACGCACTCCATGATCGATGCGTTCGCCTTCGCCGTCTCCACGCCCATCGGCACCTTCATCCACAGCGGCGACTACAAGATGGACCCCGCGCCGACCGATGGCGTCGGTTTCGACTTCCACGCTTTTTCCCGCCAGGCCGAGGGCCCCGACGAGGGGATCCTGATGCTGATCGCCGACTCCACCGGCGCCGACCGCCCGGGGATGTGTCCCTCCGAATCGACGACGGTGCCGGTCCTCGACCGCCTGATCCGCGAGGCCACGGGACAGATCATCATGGCCACCTTCAGCAGCTCGCTCCACCGCATCCAGACGGTGCTGAACCTGGCCGCGAAGTATGGCCGCGTGGTCTTTCCCGCGGGCCTCAACATGGAGCGCAACATCCGCGTCGCAAGCTCCATCAACGCCATCGAGATTCCCTGCGAATACGTGGACGACATGGACAAGGCGAAGAACTATCCCGCCAACAAGCGCCTCATCCTGACGACGGGAAGCCAGGGAGAGCCGCTCTCCGGCCTCTCCCGCATGGCGCTCGACGCGCACCGCGCCTTCCGCATCGAGCCCAACGACACCGTGATCCTGTCGGCGCGCCTGATCCCCGGAAACGAGAAGGCCATCTATCGCCTGATCAACCACGTTTCGCGCCGCGGGGCCAAGGTGTTCTATCCCGGCAACACGCCGGGCATCCACGTCTCGGGCCACGCCTACCAGGACGAAATGCGCCACCTCTACAACCTCACGAATCCCCGGTTTCTCGTGCCGGTGCACGGCGAGTACCGCCACCTCCGCGCCCAGGCCGACGTGGCGGTGAATTCGGGGATGCTAGAGGAGGAAATCATCATCATGGAGAACGGCGACTGCCTGGAGGTCACCCCCCACGCAGCCCGCATCATCGGCAAAATCCCCCACGGCCGCATCTTCGTGGATGGCAAGGGGATCGGAGACGTGGAGGAGGTCGTCATCCGCGACCGCCGCTACCTGTCGGAGGATGGCGTGGTGCTGGTGATCCTCTCGGTCTCCCGCGATACCGGCGAGATCCTCAGCGGGCCGTTCCTCCACAGCCGCGGCTTTGCCAGCGAGGAAGAGGCCACCGCCATGATGAAGGAAGCCACCGAGATCGTCCGCGAAGCCTATGAGGCCATGAACCGCGAGGCGCAGGAGGAGAGCGCCGTCGTCCAGGCGACGATCAAGAAGGCGATGAAGCTTTTCCTCAAGAAGAAGACCGACCGATTCCCCGTCATTCTGCCGGTAGTTATGGAAGTCTAGGGGCAACAGCGGGAACGGCGGGAAAAGCGGAACGGTAGCATGGGCGTCGACCAGCCCACATCACGGGAGCGTTTCAGCGCATGGCATCCCT
>JBBQYG010000134.1:0-11551 GCA_038208905.1 Candidatus Sumerlaeia bacterium
GTGGCCGGGGAGATCGAGCGCTTCAAGCGCGAGCGCGAGCAGATGAAGCAGCGCGAGGCCGACAGGCAGCCCTAGCCCGAATTTCCCACAGGCCTTTGCTCCGGCATGGAATCATCCCGCCTGAAGATTTGCGAGAAATCCGGGCTGGCAGAGCCATTTCGTCAGCCCATCCCTCGGCAACCTGGAATTTTGGTCCGGCACGGAGTCCGTGTCCCTGTATCCCCTGACGCGGCTGAGCGCGGGGCCTCTATACTTGCCATGACGTTGGTGGAATGATGAGGCGAACAATGCTGGTTTAATTTAGCGAACTTGCCAAAATCGTTCGTTCCCGCGCGAAATGGGCCGCGCTTTTTTCTTGCCTGTGTCTCGCCCGCTCTGGCTCCATCGCAACAGCCTCTTGCGGAGACGTTGTCATGAGCAGTCGATCGCCCTTCCCGCGCAAAGTCGCCCTCTTGTGCGGGGGGCCCTCGACGGAATTTGTTGTGTCGCTCACCTCCGCACGGTGCGTGGCCCATGCGATCGACCGGCATCGCTATCGCCTGCGCGTGTTCTGCGTGATGGAAGACGGTAGCTGGGTGTGCCCCGAGGAGGAATGGGACGGCCAGACGCTCCCCTCGCGGATCGAGAAGCTCTTCGACCTGCTGGACAATCCCGAGTACTGCCCCACGGGCTTCTTCAAGCGCCGCGCCCCCATCGACGGCATCCGCCGCCTGTCGGAGTGGGGCTGTCACATCGCGCTGCCGATCATGCACGGCGCCTATGGGGAGGACGGGCGCCTTCAGGGCCTGCTCGACTTCCTCCAGATTCCCTACGCGGGAAGCGGCGTCGCGGCCAGCTCGCTGGCGATGGACAAGCGCCGGACGCTGAACTTCCTCGGCTCCCACGGCATCCGCACGGCGCGCCATATCATCCTGAGGGCCAACACGCCCCGCGCCCATCGCGAGGACCAACTTGCCGGCGCCGGCGGCCTTCTCAACTGGCCCGTGGTCGTCAAGCCGTCGCGCGGCGGCTCCAGCATCGGCACCGCGGTCGCGCGCGACATCGATGAACTCTATCGCGCCGTGACACGCGCCTTCGAGAGCGACACGGAGGTGCTCCTGGAGGAACACGTCTCCGGCACCGAGGTCACCTGTGGCGTGCTCGATTTGGCGGAGGGCTTTGGCGGGCGCATCGTGTGCCCGCCCACCGAGATCCGCCCGCGCAATGGGGGGTTCTTCAACTTCGACAACAAGTACCGCCCCGGAGCCACCGACGAAATCACCCCCGCGGAACTTCCCGAAGGCATCCTGAGTCGCATCCAGGCGACGGCGGAGAAGGCCCACGACCTGCTCGGGTGCCAGGGGATGTCGCGGTCGGACATGATTGTTCCAGAGGACGGCCAGCCCGTTTTCCTGGAGACAAACACGCTCCCCGGGATGACGTCAACTTCGCTCCTTCCCCAAGGCGCGGCAGCGATTGGCATCTCCTTCACCGCGCTGTTCACGGGCCTGATCGAGGGCGTCTTCGAGACGCTGATCGAGAAGGCGACGCGCGAGGAGGCAGGCGGCGCCGGGACAGGGTGACCGCCGAGCAACGGGACCCGGCCAATAGTTCTTGCTGGCACGCAGTTTCGCTAAAGCTTCAGCCGGCAAGCGGAAAAGCCCCGCGACGATTCATCCGTCGCGGGGTCTTTTCTTGTCCCCAACCCCCCGCCGCGCCAAAAAGCAATTGCCAGCTTGCCGTGCCGCGGCTTGCATGAGGGGGTATACTTACGAAGATAATCCCCGAACCGGCGCCCTGGCTCGTGAACCTCGATTCGACCGAAGACAAACGCAAACTCTCGGCGATGGACACCCACGCGCAGGACCAGGGCGAGGTGGAACTCTCCGTCCCGGAGTCTTCCGCCGTCCGCCCCGTCCTAATGATCTTCGACACGAACAAGCTGCACGAGTGGTACATGATCGTCCAGGAGGAGACGCGCATCGGGCGCGATCCCGAGGTGGACATCCTCCTGAACGACGACGCGATTTCGCGCATTCACGCCCGCATCGTTTTCGAGAACATCGACCGCCCGCTTGAGGAACCACGCTGCGTCCTGGAGGACAACGACAGCCGCAACGGCACCTACCTGAACGGCAAGCGCGTGTCCCAGCCCACCCTCCTGCGCAACGGAGACCGGGTCTTCATTGGTTCGACCTGCCTGGCGTACTTCGTCCGCACGGAGCTGGAGATCAACTCCGACCAGAAGTTGCGCTCTCTCGCGACGACGGACGCTCTGACGGGGCTCGCAAACCGAGGCTTCATGGCGATCGAGTTCCAGCGCGAGTACGACCGCTCGAAGCGCTACCGCCGCCCGCTCTCCTTGCTGATGCTGGATCTGGACAACTTCAAGAAGATCAACGACACCTATGGCCACACAGTCGGGGATCAGGTGCTGGAACAGTTCGCCCGCGTGGTGATGGGGAAGACCCGGGTTCACGACATCGCCGCGCGTTATGGCGGCGAGGAGTTCGCGATCCTTCTTCCAGAGACCAGTCTGCAGGGCGCGCTCGTCATCGCGGAGCGCCTGCGCAAGACGGTGCAGAACCACGAGTTCCAAACCAAGGGACCCCGCCTACGCCTGACCGTCAGCATCGGTTTGGCGGAGATCGACTATTTGAGCGAGACGCGAATGACGGACTTGGTGGATCAGGCGGACGAAGCGCTGCTGCGCGCCAAGCGCGAGGGGAAGAACCGCGTCTGCGTCTGGGGCGTGGAGACCAACTCCCGCGGTGAAACGGTAACCTGAAACCCTTCTACTTGCTTGTGGTCGGCGGCACGAGCCTCTGGTCCACGCTGTAGGCGCGCGCGGCCTTGTTCGTGTGGATGATGAACGTTCGGTCGTCGTCCAGAAAGACAATGTCGCGGAACTTCTCAGTGGCGGCGAGCTTGATCTCCAAGAGGGATCGAAGGCCGCCATCCAATCGCACCCACACTGTGAAGGCGTTCTGCGTCTGGACGATGAAGGCCGGGCGCTCGGGAAACGGGAAGACCTTTATCACGGAATCGTTGGTGGACGAGGGAAGGACCTGATTGATATAGTAGCTGGACCATTGGAAGGTGGGCGCGGTTGCGGCGGTTGTGCTCTGGGCCTGTGCGGTGGGGGCCTCGCGTAGGAGGACGACGGCCCCAAGAACGACGACCGCGATCACGGCGAGCAGGGGGCGCGAGTAGGTGGCCAGCGGGAGACGGGACATCGGCAAGTTCCTCCGGGAGTGGCCGGGCTGAAGCGGGGCAACGGGCGGCATTGCCGTGGTTCGGGGCGCTGGCCGAAGGGGGCCGCGAATCCCGCCCGGGTGTCAATAACGAAGCGGGACAAGCCACGGATCGGACCGGTCGCCTTGCCGATTCCCCTCGCCGGACCCATACTTGTGGCAGTAATAGCCTGCAGGTCGCCTTGGAGGGCGGCGCGCGGATACCACGGAACCAGAGAGAGGGAGATCGCATGGGGGCTTCGGGAGGAGTGAACAGGGGTATACAGCGGATTGCCAGGGCGCTCGCGGCGCTTACCGCGGCGGCGGTGGCGATTCCCGCGGGGGCGGCGCCGAACCAACGGCTCGATTATCTGGGATTTCTCCAGCAGGGCGACGACGGCCTGATCGGACTCGATGCGGCGTACTCAAGCATCGTCTCCGCCGACGGCAAGTTCCTGTATGCCACGGCCACGGCATTCAACTGGGTCAGCGTATATGCCATCGATCCCGCGACGCGCCTGGTGAGCCAGATTCAGAAGATCAAGGCGAACCGCGACGACGACCCAGTGGGAGAGGAAGCCTTCACGGCACCGATCGATGGACTTCTGTCGCCCGACGGAAAGTTCCTTTATGTCCCCGCCTACTTCGGGCAGACGCTCTTCGTTTATTCCCGCGACGAGACGACAGGGCTGATCACGGAAGTGCAGCAGGGCCGCAGCCCCGCCGTTGGACAGGTGGGCTACCTTTCCCAGACCTCCGACGGCCTGTTCATGTTCGCGCCGGGCTATGACACCAATACAATCTCCACCCTTTCGCGCAATCCCGTCACGGGATTCCTCGGCATCGTGGAGACGGTGAACCAAGGCGGGGTGCCAGTGGCCGACGCGCTCAATACTCCGGCGTTTTGCGCGGTTTCGCCCGACCAAAAGTTCCTCTACGTGGCCAACGACCTGGGAAACAGTGTCTCGTGGTTCTCCATCGATCCCACCACCCGCCTTTTGACGTACCAGGGGGTCGTGCGCGACGGAGACCCGGGCGTGAACAACCTTCGCGACGCGCGCTGGATCGCCATCTCGGAGGACAGCCGATTCCTTTATGTCACCGGGCTTCTGGACAACGCCATCAACGTGTTCGAGCGGAACACGACAACGGGGGCGCTGGCAATTCGGCAGTCGATTCGCGACGACGTGCGACTCGAGGCGGCCCGCTGCACGATCCTCTCTCCTGACAACTCGATCCTGATGGTGAACGGCTATTTCGGCAACACCACGATCCAGTTTCATCGCGATGCCGGCACGGGCCTCCTCAGCGAGCTCGCCGCCTATCAGAACGACTACCAACCCGGCGCCCTTGGTCTGGTGGAAACCCGCGACATCAGCTTCTCACCCGACGGCACCCACGTCTATTTCGCCTCGTGGGGAAACATGGGCATCGGCACCTACAAGCTGAACTCGTATCTGGTTTCGACGGATACCTGGAGGCTGTATTGAACGGCGGGGATAGGCAGGGAAAAAATGGCGGCGCCTGCTGTTACTCGCTTTTCGCTGCCGTTCGCCGAATTTCCCGGCTTTTCCCGGCCTTCACGCCGACTTCCGGTGGTTGCGGGCGTGGCGAAGTTCGCCGCGGGCGACGAAGATGACCTCGTGGGAGATGTCCACGGCGAGGTCGGCGATACGCTCCAGCGACTTGCTGACGCCGATCAGGTTGGTGGACTGGAAGATAAACTCGGGCGAGTCGCGGGCGATCTCGATGAGCTGCACGATCATCCGCGCGTTCATGTCGTCCACCAGGTCGTCGCGGTCGCGCATGGCGCTGGCCAAGGCCTCGTCCATGTCGCTGAGCGAGCGCACGGCATCGTCCCACATGGGGCGCACGAGTTCATACTGGCGTGGGATGTCCACGAAAGGCCGAATCGGCGGAAGCTCGGACAGCCGCACCGCCGTCTGGGCGATGTTGATGGAGACGTCGCCGACGCGCTCGATCGTGGCGTTGACGCGCAGCAGCGCGATCAGGGTGCGGAGGTCGCGGGCCACCGGCTGGTTGAGGGCCATCGCCTGGGTGATCAGTTCCTCGTGCTCGTCCTCGAGGCGGTCGAGCTCTTCGTCGCGGGCGATCACCTCCCGGGCCAGCAGCGCATCGCGCGCGCACAGCGCGGCCACGGAATCCCCCATGAGTCGGCCCGCCGTCTCGCCCATGCGGACGAGCGACTTCTTCAGGTGATCGACTTGTGATGTGAAGAAACCGCGCGTCTGCAATGGGGGTCTCGCGGGGAGGAATTGCCAAAAGTCGGGCGGATGGAACGACAGTCCCGCGCCCAAGAGAATCGTGTCGCCCCTGAGCGGCCTCCAAAGCAACAACAATCTGGAACTATCCACAAAATGTCAAGAAACTGGGGGATAACCTCTGGATTGCGACATTTGTGTGACAATCCAACGGAGTCCGATATCGCGCGATTCGTGGGGGCTCGGGAGGCTCGCCCTCGCGCAGGCAGCAACGGACACCGGGCGAGAAAAACCACGTTATCGCTCCCGCCCACCATGCAGATTGAAAGGCTGCCGTGCATGGTGCCGCGATCCCTCGGTGGGCGGACGCCAATGCACCGGTGGGCCGACGCGCGGAACTCTCCTCTTTCCAGTGCGCTGCGATAATCCCGGCGAGCGCCGGGCGGTGGCCTTCGAATTGCTCTCTCGTCGAACAGCATCAGAAATACTTCGGCGGGAGGGCATCCCATGCACGACGCAGCAACGGCAGCCATCAGGCGGACAGAAGAATGCGCAAATGCGTGCCTCGAGTGCTACAAGGCGTGTCTGGACCACCTGACCCATCATTGCATGGAGGTCGGTGGTCCCCACACGGAACCGGCACACGTCCGGCTGATGATGGACTGCATCGAGATCTGTCGCGCTTGTGCGGACTTCTGCGTTCGGAACACCGCCAACCGCTTGGATATCGGCCCGGTCTGCGAGAAGATTTGCCGTGCCTGCGCCGAGCACTGCGAGCGCCTGACAGGGATGGAGAAGTGCGTTGCCGCGTGCCGCCGGTGCGCGGACACGTGCTTGGCCCTGTAGGGCCTACTTCAGGTTCCGCAGGACCGTGCGCAGGTAGTTCATCCGATCAAGCGCTACACGAATCCGCCGCAGCACCGCGACCGCCGCCGGGGAGTCGATTCCCCCCCCCACCGCGGCGTCGAACTCCGCGAAGAGGCCGAGCAGCTCCGCGTCGATTTCCGCGCGGGTCGCGAGGACCTGCGCCCGAAGCGGCCCGATACGCGCCTCCGCCGCGGCCAAGGCGGCCTCGTCGCCGGAAAGCCGCGCCTCGCGAAGCGACTCGCCGGCCTCCTGAATGTCGAACAGTTCTTCCAGCAGCGCGGGGGGCACGGCGTTCTTGTTGGATTCTATCCCCGTGCCCGACAGCGCGATCATGTAGTCGGCCCGCGCCAGGGGATCGCGCAGCGTCTTCCAAGCGTTGTTGAGGAGCGAGGAGCGGCGCAGGCTCTCCGCACGGGCGGCGTCGTCCGCGGTGGCGAAGAAGTCGGGATGCGTCTCGCGGGAGAGCGCGAGGAAGGTTTGCCTCAGCGACTCGGTATCGAGCCCCAGACGGGGCTCGATACCGAAGGCTTGGAAGTAGTTGGCGGTTGCGGCGGGGTGGGCAGGCACTGCGGGCGCTATGCCGAAAACGAGCTGCCACAGGCGCAGCTTCGCGAGGCGTTGGGGTTCACGAACTTGAACCCGCCCGTCAGCAGTTCGGTGGAAAACTCCAGAACCATGCCGTTGAGGAACAGGTAGCTCTTGGGATCAACGAAGACCTTCACGCCCTCGATGTCGAAGACGGAGTCGTTGTTGTTGGGCTTCTCGTCGAAGGCGAGCGTATAGCTGAGGCCGGAGCATCCACCGCCGCTGACGCCCACGCGCAGGCCCCAGTCTTCCTTCTTCTCCTGATTCAGGAGACGCTTGACCTCGGCGATGGTCGTTTCGCTTAGTTCAATCATGGTCTTCTTCCGTCTCCCGGGTGGCGAGTCTTAGTGCGTGGCCACGGCCACGGCCGCACCGTTCTTCTCGAGGTAGTCCTTGATGGCCGCCTTGATGGCGTCCTCGGCGAGGACGCTACAGTGGATCTTGATCGGGGGCAGGTTCAGCTCCTCCACGATGGAGGTGTTCTTGATGTCCTGAGCCTCCTCCACCGTCTTACCCTTCAGCCATTCCGTGGCGAGGGAACTGGACGCGATGGCGGAGCCGCAACCGAAGGTCTTGAACTTCGCGTCGGTGATCGTGCCGTCGTCGCCAACCTGAATCTGAAGCCGCATCACGTCGCCGCACTCCGGCGCGCCGACGAGTCCCGTCCCGATATTCTTGGCGCCCTTGTCCATGGAGCCGACATTGCGGGGGTTGTTATAGTGGTCGATGACCTTTTCGCTGTAAGCCATTTGAGTTTCTCCATTTGTGATGGTCGAGTGTTCGGCCTTGCCGGCCGTCCCCTGTTTTCCCTGCCGCTTGCTGCCGTCTCAGTGATGCGCCCATTCGACCTTGCTGAGGTCCACGCCCTCCTGATGCATCTCGTACAGGGGCGACATGATGCGGAGCTTTTCCACGACGCCCACCAGCTTGTCGGCGACGTAGTCCACTTCCTCCTGGGTGTTGAAGCGCCCAAGGCCGAAACGGATCGAGCTATGGGCCAGTTCGTCGCCGACGCCAAGGCTCTTGAGGACGTAGCTGGGCTCCAGACTCGCGCTCGTGCAGGCGGAGCCGGAGCTGACCGCGACGTCGTTGATGCCCATCAGGAGCGACTCGCCCTCCACGAAGGAGAACGAAATGTTCAGCGAGTGCGGAAGCTTGTGCTCCACATCGCCATTCTCGTAGATTTCGGGGATCGCGTCGAACAGGCGGTTGCGCAGGCGGTCGCGAAGCCCGCTCAGACGCTTGGACTCCTCGGGCATCTCCGCGACGCAGAGTTCCATCGCCTTTCCGAGTCCCACGATGCCGGGGACGTTGAGCGTGCCGCTGCGCATGCCGCGCTCGTGGCCGCCGCCGTCGAACAACGGCGTGACGCGGACGCGGGGCTTGCGGCGACGGACGTAGAGGACGCCGACGCCCTTGGGTCCGTACATCTTGTGGCCCGAGAACGAGAGCAGATGAATGCCATCCTTCACCACGTCGATCGGCACCTTGCCCACTGCCTGTGTCGCGTCGGTGTGGAAGAAGATGTCCTTTTCCGCGCAGAGCTTGCCGATCTCCGCCATCGGCTGGATCACGCCGATCTCGTTGTTGGCATACATGATCGAAATCAGGATCGTCTTGTCGGTGATGGCGGCGCGCAGTTCGTCGAGGTCGATCAGGCCGTTCTTCTGAACGTGAAGCCATGTGACGTCGTATCCCATGCGCTCGAGCTTCTTGCATGGGTCAAGGGTGGCCTTGTGCTCGGTGACCACGGTGATGATGTGGTTTCCCTTCTCGCGGTACATCTCCGCGATACCCTTGATGGCAAGGTTGTTGGATTCCGTGGAGCCGCTGGTGAAGACGATCTCCTTGGTGTCGGCGTTGAGGGCCTTGGCGATGATCTCGCGGGCGTTCTCGACGGCCTCCTCGGCCTGCCAGCCGAAGGCGTGGTTGCGCGAGGCGGCGTTGCCGAAGGTGTCGGTGAAAAAGGGAAGCATCGCCTCCACAACGCGCGGGTCCGTCTGAGTGGTGGAGTGATTGTCCATGTAGATCGGGGTCTTGACGGCCATCGGGTGGAAACTCCTGTCTATGGTGGCGCAGGCGAAGCGCCGAAATCGGCGGGGAATCTGGCCTATCCCAGCCGTCCTCTGTGCTGTGCAGTGAGGGAGCCAGAACCATGCCCGGGGACCGCTGGGCAGGGGCGCCCGGGTAAGCGCCCATGGTCTCTATGCCAGCAGCGAATGGGGAAATCCCTATTTGGGACGTCGGGTTTCGCTTGCACCTTGTCTCGGAGTGAGACCTCTGGTGGGATGAATAAGGGGTTTGATGTGCTTCGATGCGGCGGCGGCGAGACTGGCCGTCGAACGTAAGTGAAGAGGAATCAGCACATCCGCAAGCGATTGCACTGATGGCCCGCAATTCTCTAGCGGAGAAATAGAGTCAGCGCTGGGGATTTCTCTTCCACGACGTGATCCACGAATTCAATAGGCGCAAACCACGACAATGCAATCGCACCATCAACCTGCCGGAACGCCCATCATCATCACGCTGCCCGGGCCTGCGATCCATCATCGGTCGATGGACTCGGTCCGCGATTTGGTGGAAACTCAGCTCAATCGCGGCGAATCCCGCTTGGCGCTGGATTTCAGCGACATCCGGTTCATCGACAGCTCGGCACTCTCGCTGCTGATTTCCATCGGTCGCCGCGCCACGAATCTCGGCGGCGGCGTGAAGTTCTGCGCCCTTCAGCCCGCCGTGCGGGAGGTTCTGGACATCACCCGCCTGACGCGCCTTTTCGATGTCCACGGGACGCTGGAATCGGCGCTGGATTCCTTCGCGAAGTAGCCCGGTCAAAAATCACAGTTCTTCAGGATGTCCCGGCGGCGGGGTTGGTGTGGGGACGAACTTGAGCGACTCCACCAGCCACGCCGCGTACCAGGCATCCACCGCGCGGTCTGCCTCAACCTGACCCAGCGTTGGCAGGACCCTGAGGAACTCCCGGGCCGTTGCCTGAACGGGAGACCTTGGGTCCGCCGCCGCGTAGTGGGCCGCGGCGACAAGCTCCGCGCGGCGAAAGCGCCTTCGCGCGGCGGGGAGCAGTTGGGCCAGTCGCTGGGCCGAGCTCTCCTCCAGGGCCTTCTGCAACTCGTCGCGAATTCCCGAAAGATCCGGCGGCGCTTCGCCAACAAGCGAGATTGCCTCCAGCGAGAACAGGTAGTCGCGCGCCAGCGGGGCCAGCGCGTCGGCCCCCACGGACTGGTCCCGGGCGCCGATCTCCGCCAGATGGCCCCCCGCCAACAGGCCGATCATGACCCCAAGGACAAGCCACAGGGCGGAGAACACAACCATGCGATTTGCGTGCATCAACGACCCAAGGGAGGCCTTTGGGCGCAGGCTGTATGCCAGATAGGCCTTGTCCAGCTCCGTGCGGAAGGTGGCCGCGTCCCACGGGCGCTTGGCCTGCTTGAGCGAAAGACACCGCATCACCAGCGTGGCCACGTCGCGATTCAGCCGGGGAAGAAGGGTGCGGATCGGCGTGATCAGCCCCTCGCGCACGTTGGATATCTGCTCGCGCACGTCGGACGCGGGCTCCACCGGCGAGCGCCCGGCAAGCATGTAGTAGAGCGTCGCGCCGAGGCTGTAGATGTCTGAGTGCTTGGTGGCCGCCTCGCCTCGCGCCTGCTCCGGCGACATGAACTTGGGCGTGCCGGCGATGCTGGTGGTGCGTGCCGATTCGGCGGAGATCATGTCCTGCGTCCGCGAGATGCCGAAGTCCGTAATCTTAACTCGCCCATCCCGCGCCAGCAGGATGTTCTGGGGCTTGATGTCGCGGTGGACGATTCCCGCGTTGTGGAGGGCCTCCAGCCCCCGCGCCGCCTCCGCCGCGATGCGCAGCGCGTCGGGCATGGAAAGCTTCCCCATGCGCTTCACGAACTGATCGACGGTCTCGCCCTCCACCAGCTCCATCGCGAAGAACGGCACGTTGTCGACTTCGTGCCAGCTCAGGATCTGGACGACATTCTCGTGCTGGATGCGGCTGGCGAGTTCCGCCTCCTGGCGCAGCTCCGCCGCGATCCCCGCGTCTCCAAGGACCTCCGGCGGAAGGAACTTGAGTGCCACAGTGCGCTTCAGCTTCACATCCACCGCGCGCACCACGGCGCCCATGCCGCCGAAGCCGATCATCTTGCCGACCTCGAAGCCTTCCCGCCGGGCCAGCGATGCAACTTGGTCCTCTAGGTTCTTCTCCGCCGACTCCCCGCCCCCCCGCGCGGGCGAGGCGATGGCAAGCTGCTCCTTCTCGAGCTGCGCTTGCAGCTCCCGAAAGGTATCCTGAATCGCATCGCGTGCGGTCTTGGTCTTCTCGCTCGACATCGAAGCGTGGCGGCCTCTTCCAAGGTGTCGGTCCCCTCCCGGGCGGCAAAAAGCGCGCGGGATGGGGATTGGAACTCCAGCGACAAAGCTACGCCGCGCCGGGGGGCTCGTCGAGAGTAAAGTCCCGAATGGCAGGGGTTTGGAGCGTTGAAAAGCGCGTGTAGCCAGATGATCCGCGCGGTCAACCCCCTTGCCACCGTCCCAACCCCGCTGCTCTGCTCGCCCCCATGAGTCTGGAGCGGGAATACATGGCATCGACGCGTTGGCTGGGGCCCGTGTTCCTGGCGGCGCTTGCGTTGATCGTGGTTCTGGTGG
>JBBQYG010000135.1:0-11188 GCA_038208905.1 Candidatus Sumerlaeia bacterium
GCGGAAACGAAGGTTGCCGCCAAGGTTGCCCTCGGATGCGCCGTCGTCCACCGCGTTGAGGTCGCCCGGGGCGACGCCGACATAGCTGACGGAGTCGATCGGGTACACCACGCGGACGCCGAAGCCGAAGGGCTCGACGCCAGGGAGATTGCTGTCCACTTCCACCCGAACCGTGAACTGCGTGTTCGGCTGGCTGGGATCGCCCGCGATCACGCGACCAGCGACAACGGCGCGAAGGTCGGGAGTTGCGGTCGGAGAAGGCGTCGGCGTCGCCGTGGCAGTTGCCGTCGGAGAAGGCGAGGGAGTCGGTGACGGGGTCGGGGTTGGCGCGATGCCAAGGCCCGCGACCGCGGTTGCGTCGAACGCGGAACCGATCTCTTCGCTGGAAAGACGGAAGAGCGGGAAGTCCGTGATCGAAACGTCCCAACCGAGGCCGAGGTTGAAGGGAGCCGTAAATCCGGCGTTGCCCGTTTCGAACGTGATGTCGAAAAGGACGGGCGTCGGGTCCACGTTGGTTTCGTTGAGGGGGAAGTTCGTGATGTCGCGGAAGCGGATGTTGCCGCCGCCGTTGCCTTCGACCGCGCCGTCGTCCACCGCGTTCAGGTCTCCGGCGGCCACGCTGACGTAGCTGACGGAGTCGATCGGGTAGAACACGCGGACGCCGAAGCCGAAGGGCGTGACGCCGCCCACATTGTCGCTCACCTGAACTCGCACGGTGAACTGGCTGTTGGGGGCGCTGGGATCGCCGCTCAGGACGCTGGCGCTGATGATGGCCGGGGGCGCAAGGCCAAGGCCGGTCACCGCGGAAGCGTCGAACGTGGAGGCAATCTCCTCGTCCGAGAGCATGAACAGCGGGAAGTCCGTGATGGAAATATCCCACGTCATGCCAAGGTTGAACGGAGCCGTGAAGCCCGCGTTGCCCGTCTCGAACGTGATGTCCATCAGCGTCGGCGTCAGGTCGACGTTGGTTTCATTGAGGGGGAAATTCGTGAAATCGCGGAAACGGACGTTGCCGCCGAGGGTGCCCTCGCTGGGTCCGTCGCCGACCGCGTTCAGATCTCCCGGCGCCACAGAGACGTAGGAAACTGAATCGATCGGGTAGGTGACCCTGATTCCAAATCCGAAGGGCGCAAGGCCCGTCGGGTTGCTGTCAACCGCTACGCGCACCGTGAACTGGCTGTTCGGTGCGGAAGGGTCGCCACTGACTACGGAAGCGCCTATTGTCGCTTGTGAGTACGCCTGGCCCGTGAAGACGAGGGCCAGGAGCAGACTCCAAGCGAGGTAAAGGCTTCTTGGGAAGACTCCCATGGGCTTTTTCTCCAAGATATTCAGTTACATCGCGCAGGACGGGCCCCGATCCATTGGGGCCCGCTTAAGGGGTCAGTCGGACAACATCATCCAGTCGTTGACCGCCGTCACGTTGACCGTGGCGCCGGAGAGGGTAAGGCTACCAACTTCTCCCGCGCCGGGCGGGACGATCGTCGTCCAGGGAAGGATCTTGCCGTCGTCGGCATTGCCGATCGTCTCATCCGGACCTGGGTCCAAATGGATCGAAATCGTGTAGGGCGCGGAGACCGTGGCCTGCACGACGAAGTGAAGGTCGACAAGGACCGGGTTGGTAATCGTTCCGGGGAACGTGTTTGCGGGAAAGGTCGCAGCGGCTGGCGCCACGAGGGGGTACTGGGCAAACAGCGGGTTGTTGATTGTTGCGTCGCCGATGGGGCCAAGCGTGGCCACATCGCGGAACTTGCCGGGCGTGGCCCCGTTGTCATCCTCGTCCGCGGGAGAGACTCCCACGATGCCAAGTTCCGCTTCGGTTGCGAACGTGGCGGCAGGCAGGACCTGCGTCTCGTCGAAGCGAACGCGGAAGCTGGTGGACGACGGATTCCTGCCGGAGGTGTTGTTTGTGACGGCAACGCGAATAATGAGTGTGTCGCCAACGACGACGTTGGTTCCGCTGCCGGACATGGCGTACTCGGTCGCGACGATGTCGGCCTGTGAGAAGCCGGTCTGCGCCAGACCAAGGAGGGCTGCGACACAGCCCGTTGTTACGAAGTTATGCAATGACGGCATTGTGGGATCTCCTGTGTGGGGAAAGGCTGCTCCGGGTCAGGGTTGCAACCGGGGAGCGAGTGAAGTGGGAAGACCGGGGCGGCCCATGTGGGGGCCGCCCCGGTTCATCCGGGATTGCGTACTGCCGTTCCGATTAGGGGAACGGAATGTAGGGGATGTTCCCCTGGAGCCTCTGGTAGAGGAACGTGGCGTCGATGGCGGTAACGTTGCCGTCGCGGTTGATGTCCACACGGTCCCTGTCGGTTTCGTTAAGGGTGTTCAGGTTGAGGAAGGCCTCGAGGATGCGGATCGCGTCGGAGACGTTGATGACCCCGTTGCCATTGGCCTCGCCGAAGTTCGAGATCGAGAGGATGTCGCTCGGATCAGAGCCGGTCAGCAGCTCGTAGTCATCGCGCAGCCCGTCGGCATCGGAATCGGCGTTGTTCGGGTCGGTGCCGATGATAGCCTCGACGCTGGACGGGATGCGATCGCCATCGGGATCGTTGGCGGCGGTAAGGCCACCGCTGATCGGGCTGTTGGCGTTGAGCGGGAGGGAACCGATACGAAGCTCCGTGCCGTCGGGGATGCCGTCGCCGTCGGAATCGGCGTTGTTCGGGTTGGTACCCAGCACGCCTTCTGCAACGTCGGAGATGCCGTCGCCGTCTGTGTCAAGGTTGGGATAAACGGTGTCGAACTGACCGGGGGCCTCGCCGATGATTCCGCCGGCCGTGACCGTGGAGGAACCGCTGACCGTGCCGCCCGCGCCGACGAGAGAGCCCGGGACGCCAACGTTGAGGGTAAAGGTCGTGCCCCCGGGGGTCGTCAGGACGTCGTAGGAATTGCCGTTCAGGTCGGCGCGAAGCGAGCCCGTGATGGTCACGTTCATGCCGACGGAGAAGGGATGGTTAACCGAGGTGGTCACCTGCGGATTTGCGGCAGCGGTGATCGCCGTGATGTTGAAGGTGGGTGCGCTGGCGGGAACGATGATTGCCGCGCCCGTTCCGCCGCCAATGCCGCCGGGGCCGGAGACGTCGCCGAAGAAGTTGCCCTGAACGTCGAGGGAGGGTGCCGGTACCTCGGGCGCCGTGCCCGCGTTGTTGCCGAAAGCGATGCCGGCGAGCACATCCGTGCCAGCTCCGGCGCCGATGCCCGTTCCCAGGGGATCGTCGCTGGGCGAGGTGAAGACGTTGTCAACCACCGTCCAGGAGATGGACGTGATCACTGAGTCGAAAAGGTATATGCCCGTGCGGTTGTTGATGAAGGTGTTGCCTTCGACGATACCGGCGGGGATGTACTTCTGCGCGGCGGGGGGATCGATGGCGATGCCCTGCTGGCAGGAGTCGAACAGGTTGCCCCTGATCGATGCCGTCGTGCGGTCAACGCCAGTCCAGTTTGGGACAATCGGGACGTCGGAGCGACGGAAGTCGCGGATCAGCATGCCGGCACCCATGGGGATGAAGCCAGCGACGCCCGGGGGAACCTTGGTGGCGTTAGGCTTGGTGAACCAGTCCTGCATGATATTCACGCGGGTGATGGTGTTGTTGGTGAAGTTCACGTTGCGGACGTTGAACAGCTTGAACGCGGCGCCCGAGTTCGGCGCGTGATCGGCAAGGTAGGCATAGGGAGCGGGATCGACGGCGGGGTCGGCCTTCACATAGGCGCCGGCATTGATCTTGTAGACTTCCAAGACCTGCTCGCCCATGTTGCGGACGGTGTTGCTGACGACATTGGCCGTTGCCGAGTAGCCGGCGGTCGGCTGGGTGCCGGTAGCGCCGGGATCTTCCCCGCGGATGGCAAAGTTGCCCCACGTGTCGATGATTGTGTTCTGCTCGATATTCATCGTCGTCCAGGTGGAATCGCCGTTTGTGGAGCGATTGGAGTCGAAGGTCCAGAAGCTGCGGATACCGACGAACTCGTTGCCGATGATATTGATCGTTCCGCGCTCGCCGCGAAGGATCGTGCCGCCGCGGCCGCCGCTGGTGCTGACGATGTTATTCTGGGCGGGGAGCGTCGTGTAGGTCGGGAATGCCGTGAGGTTGAGCGGCTGCTTTTGTGCGAAAGGAAGGCGGTTCTTGAGGCCGTCGAAGACGCAGTTGACGATGCTGAGGTCCTTGCGGTAGCCGACGCTGTTGGAGGCCGTTCCCGGATCGACGAAGGCGGTGTTGCCGCCCGTCATCGCGAGGATCACCGCGCTGGTCGAGTTGACGCCGTTGCCGTTGGTGCCGGGGACGCCGGCGAGACGGATGTTCTCGAGCGTGAAGCCATCCGTCGTCTCGTTGACGAAGGAAGCGCCGCGCGTAAACGTGGGCTTGTTGAGCGGGTCGCCGATGATCGTGAAGTTGTCGCGCATCTTGGTGAAGAAGGCGGTATTGGTCAGGGGCGTGTAGTAGGCGTTAACCGTGGCGTTGTTCAGGTTATTCTGGGGGAACATGATCGCTTCGTAGTACGTGCCGGCCAGCACGACGATCGTGTCTGTTCCGGGAGTGGCCGTGCCTGCGCCGATCGCCGCAATGGCGTCCCTCATCGTGCCGAAGGCATTCACGCCGAGAACGGCGCCGTTCACCGTAGAGCCATCGGTCGGGTCTGTGAAGCTTGCCGGGACGACGACGTTGTAGGCGCCCGCCAGGGGGAAGTACTCGATGTTCTCGAGGCCCGTGATGACGCTGTCGATGCCGTTGGCAAGGTTGCCGTCATCGGGGAAAGCGGTGGTGGAGAAGGCATTGGTATGGGGGTTGAAGTGGATGCGCGTCTCGACGGCGTCCTCAACTGGGGTGGTTGCGGCACTACGCGTGGGGGTGGGGCCCCAGTTGTCGTTCACGTAAATCGAAACGGCGTGGGAAAGGCCCGTGGTCGCGACGGTCATCGCGACAAGGGCCAAGCTCAGGTGGACTGCGCTTACTTTCTTCATGCGTCTGTCTTCCTTTCTTCGTCTTTGTGGGTCGGGGGGATGCCGCGTGGGCTCCCCTTTGTTCACTGGGGTTATTTTACAGCAACGGCGATGCGGCGAAATCTAAGGACGGCTGAACTGGCTTGCTTGGACTCTCCTTTCGGGCGTTTCCCGCCTTGTCGCTACTGCCTGCGGCCCGCCGTTTCCCGTTTGGATGCACAAGTTGCCGAAAGCGGCAAGCCGGGCCCGTGAGAGGCGCGCGACAAAGTGGGGGAAACCGGTGGTGGTAGGTGTTACAATTGCCAACATGAGAGCGGGCGCAAGCCAAAAGTCGCCGCTGGGCCGATTCCGGGATGTGGAGGAGGATTTCGGGCGTTGAACTTGGAGCCTTGCTTTCAGGTAATCTCGATTCCCAGCCGAATGGCTTCCTCGAAGGCGGCAGCGGTCATCGTGGTCCCCGAGGATACCGTCATCCTTGTCGCACCCTCTCGGGAGGCTTTCCTGACATCGTCAACGGTGAGAAA
This sequence comes from Candidatus Sumerlaeia bacterium, assembly GCA_038208905.1. Classification (GTDB taxonomy): domain Bacteria; phylum Sumerlaeota; class Sumerlaeia; order SLMS01; family SLMS01; genus JBBQYG01. The sequence goes on from JBBQYG010000135.1 coordinate 5,464, forward strand.
GTTCCGCTGGATTGCAGGGGAATCAGGTTTCTCACCGCCCGATTCGCTGGCCTGAACGGAGGGCGTTGCTTCGGTGACGACTCCCCATGCGGCCAGCTCCTGAATGGCTCGCTCCAGCTTCTCCCCCAGGCTGCCCATCCCCCGCCGAAACGGCGCGGGGGATTCGGGCGAAAAGGTGGGGACGGTGGCGAGGTGGACGTCCCTTCCAGCGGCGAGTGCTTCGAAAATAAATTCGAGTTCCGGCGTGGGAGCGACGCCGTGGGAGAGGGCTATCAACTGCCACGGGGAAAACCCGGCCAGCATGACCCGGCGACGGGTCGCCAGCAGCCGATCGCGATCGGAAGCGGCGCCCGGCATCGGCAAGACGCGCGCCTGGGGGGCGGCGGCGGCTAGGACACTTGCCCCATACCGCGAGGCGAAATCGGGGAGCATGATGATCGAGACGCCCGGCTCCGTAGCGGCCCCCTCGCGGATCGCAGCGAGCGTCGCCTCCAGCGAAAGGGCGTATCCACCGGCAAGCACGATCGTGGCGCCCGGGGCCGATGGGGCCGGGGAGAGAAGCTCCGCGACGACCTTCGCCACGATGGCGCGAAGCTGGGACTCATCCACTTGGCTTGGCCCCGCTCGAGCAGTTTTCGATATGCCGTACCCGATTCGGCCCCTGAAAAAAGGGGCTTACCACAGAGAACACCGAGGACACAGAAACGAAAGCGGGGAGGTTATGGAGGGGATTTGCACAGAATCCGTGAAATCTGCGCAATCTGTGGATCATCAGTACTGGCTCCTCCTGCTGGCATCCGGGATTCGGCTACAGGAAAAAAAGAAGGTCCCCTAGAAATAGGGATAAACGATGGGAGCGGGGGGAACGTAGCGCTCCTCGGTGGTGGGAACGCGGGTATCGCCGAGGGGCTTGGCGACGAGGATGGAAGCCTCCTGCGCGCGGTCGGCGAGAACCTGGCGGCGGGTCTCGCTGTAGGAATCGGCCACATAGAGAAGGCCGCCGAGAATCGTCACGGCGTAGAGGAGGGCAAACAGCCTGGCGCGGGATTCATGCACTCGGGGGGCGGGGGCTCCGGCGGGATGGTGCGGCGACGGCTACTTTGGGGCTCCGGGGGGCGCCACGTCGAAGCTCTGTCCCGGGGCGATGGGGCTGGTGGCATTCACAAGGCTAACCTGCTGGGCCAGCTTCTGGGCGATCTCGCGATAGACGAGGGCGAATTCGGAGCCATCGATCGTGGAGACGGGGACGCCGGTGTCCATGCCTTCCCTGATCTGGGTGTTGAGGGGTACGCGGCCAAGGAAGGGAACGCCAAACTTCCGGGCGGCGTTCTCTCCCCCGGCGTTGGAGAATATCTCGTCCCGGTGACCGCACTTGGGGCACAGGTAGTAGGACATGTTCTCGACGAGGCCAAGGATCGGAACCTTGACCTTCTGGAACATCGCGATGCCTTTCTTGGCGTCCTGCAGGGCGATGTTCTGGGGCGTGGTGACGATGACGGTGCCTGTGAGGGGGACCGTTTGGGAGAGGGAAAGCTGCACGTCTCCGGTGCCCGGGGGAAGGTCGATGATGAGGTAGTCGCGCGTGCCCCAGTTGACGTCCTGGAGGAGCTGCTTGAGCACGCCGTGGAGCATCGGTCCGCGCCAGACAAGGGGCTGATCGTCGCTTACCATGAAGCCCATGGACATGATGGCGATGCCATAGGCCTCGATGGGGATGATGCGGTTGTCCACGACCTTGGGACGGCCTGTGGCGCCAAGCATGGAGGGCACGTTTGGCCCGTAGATATCGGCATCGAGAATCGCGGTCCGCGCGCCGAGGCGGGCGAGGGAGACGGCGATGTTGACGGCGGTGGTGGACTTGCCGACGCCGCCCTTTCCAGAGCCCACCGCGATGATATTGCGAACCCCCGCGATAGCGGTTTTTCCCGCGTCCACCCGGCCGGCCTTAACCTCTGATGACATGGAGATCCGGATTTCCTTGATCTCTGGAATCCGCCGGATGGCAGCGATGCAATCGCCCTCGATTTTTTCCTTCATCGGGCATGCGGGCGTGGTCAGCACCACCGTCAGGGAAACGTTCCCTCCGGCGTCGACCTCGATGTTGCGGATCATGCCGAGGGTGACAAGGTCTTTGTGGATATCCGGATCCTCGACGGTGCGAAGCGCGTCGAGGACTTGGTCTTTAAGATCGGGCATGTGACTCCGGCTTGCGGCCTTGGGCGGTGGTTACTTTCCGGCGTCCTTCTTGAAGCTGACGTGGCGGGCTTCCATGATGCCGAAAAGGAGCTTGGGCTTTCTCTCGGTGATCACGTTGACGGAGCCGCGGTCGGGGGCGTCCTGCTTGATGGTGAGCAGGCGGCGTGCGGCGCGATCGTTGATGTCGAGCGTGGCCGGCGTGCTGCTTTCCTCCGTGGCGCCAATGTAGTCGGCGCGGAATTCGTAGCTGCCGGGCTTGAGCGTCACCTGAAACACGTCCTTGGGCTCGATCACGGTTTCGAGGACGAGTTGGAAGCGGTCCTCCCCCATCGTGGTATCGAAGGCGCGGAGGAGGATCGGGTCGGAGAGTTCGTTGAAAACCTCGGACTCGTTCCAGATGGGCGTGTAGTCGCTATAGTACTGGTCGGCGGCGCCCTCCCTCACGGGATGGCGGACCTTGTCCTTGTCCATGGTTCCGGAAAACAGGTCCGACTTGAGCACGATGATAGCGCGCGACTCGGCCCGGAGAGCGCCAAGATTAACGGGGCCCTTGGAGGGGGCTGTGGGGGCGTAGGCGAGGACGACGAGGTTGCGCTCGCGCGGGAGGCTGACGTTGCGATAGGTCATGGCAGGGAGTGGTTCCTTGTACTTGTAAACCAATTCCTCGTCGGGGCCGATGAAGGTCAGGTGCATGGGGAAGGGGGTGTAGTTGATGAACTGGGTATCCTCGAAGCCCTTGCTCATGTAGGCTTTGCTGGCAAGAAGCTCCGCTTCGAGCTTCGGGGTGTCGGCCTCGAAGTAGGGAATCAGGAGTTGGGTGAGGCCGTTAATGACCTCTTCGCGCGTGGGCGGGGGAACCGGGGAGGGAGACGGGGTGGCGGCCACTTCGTTGGACGGGGGTGTGGGGATCCAGATCGTGCGGAAGCCAATGTCGTCGCGGGTTAGGGTGGGCGGATTGGCGTCGCGGGCGGTGGCGCGGAGGGCGTTGAGGCGGCTGAAATAGCTTCCGCCGCGGATGACGCGGGTCTCGCCGTCGCCGGGCCCCGGGGGATTGTCGCTGGGTGCCTGGGCATAGTACTCGCGGCCAAACCAGTCGGCGACCCATTCGCTGACGTTGCCACTCATATTGAAGATGCCATAGCCGGAAACGTCTCCAGTGGCTTCCTTCACGGGGGCAGTCAGGCCCTTGGGGCCGCGCTCGGCGACCACTTGTTGGGCCGTGGGGCGGGTGCTTCCCGTGACATAAACCGAGTTGCTGGGGCCGCGCGCGGCCTTCTCCCACATGGCCTCCGTGGGGAGCGCCTTGTCGGCCCAGTTGGCGTAGGCGGCGGCGGCGGTCCAGGGAATCGCGCAGACAGGGCGATCCTCCTCCAGCAGCTTTTCATTGCCGGCGGGGCGGGGGCGCTGGGCCGTGCCGCCGTCGCGGAGGAACGCTGTGTACTGCGCATTGGAGATTTCGTACTTGTCGATGTAGAAGGAGCGGAGCGTGACCTCGCGCTCTGGACCCTCGTTGGGCGCCCCGCCGTTGTCGGCGTTCAGGCCCATCTTGAACGTGCCGTGGGGGATAAGAACCATGACCGAGCCGTCCTTCTCCCAAACGATCTCCTTGGGGAAGGTTGATCCGTGCTCGTTGGGAACCTGCTCGGTGCCCTCCACGGGCTTGGGCTGGCCGAACGCTGCGCCCGCGAGGACGAGGGTGGCCAGACTGGAGATAATCCCGGCTTTGGCGGAACGCATCATTGAACGAATCCTTGCTGGCGGATAACCCATGTTGCTACCCCGTCGGATAGAAGAAATCCTCCACGGAGGCAAGCGGCTCTTCATCCCTATTTATACTCGCCCTGTTGTCTGCCCCACCCAAAGAGGAGAGCAACAGGTTTCAGCCCCCCGGCCCGCGCATCAGACCGGGGCCGACCCGGCAGGGTTGGGCGGGGAAACCGCGCGAGAGGCGATTTTCCCAAGTTTCCCCTCTGGTGCGAGGTTGAGTTATTGACCGCGTGAGGCTATTCGAGGCAACGTGGTGTCGATTGACAATCTTTCACCCCGGAGGGTCCCGCCATGAAGCCCGTGGCGCCGCATCAGGCGCGCTTCTATGAAAAAGCCCCCTGGGACACGGTGATCTGCAAGCTGTGCCCCCACGAGTGCGTCATCGCGCCCTCGCGGACGGGCGTGTGCGGCGTTCGGACGAATCGCGACGGCGAGTTAACTGTGGACAACTATGGCCGCGTGACGAGCGAGGACTTCCTATCATCCGAGGATCTTCCCCTCTATCATTTCAAGCCCTCCATGACCTGGGTGCAGTATTCGGGGCGCGGATGCACGATGCGGTGCCCTTTCTGCAATACCTACAACTACAGCCAGGTCGGTGGCGTCCGCTCGTTTGCCATGACGCCCGGCCAGCTCGTCGCTACGGCGATCGAAAAGCGTTGCGGGGGAATTGCCTTTGGCGTTAACGAGCCAGCCACCATGCACGAGTTCATTTGCGATGTGTTCATGGAAGCGCGGGACGCCGGCCTCCAGACCCATGTCGCCACAGGCGGCATGTGGAGCCCCGACGCCCTGCGCGAAGTGGCGCCGATGCTCAGCGCCGCCACCTTCGGCCTCAAGGGCCTGAAGTCCAGCTTCCTTCAGACGATCCTCGGCGCGGACCTCGATGCGATCCTTGGGAATATCGACCTGCTCATGACGATGGGGGTCCACGTCGAGTTCTCTTGGCTCGTAATCCCCGGGGAGACGGACGACCCAGCACAGGCGGAGCCGTTGGCCCGCATTGTGGGCCAATTCGATCAGGTGCCCCCGATCGTCTTGCTCCCGTACCAACCTGCCTTTACATGGAATCGCGAAGGCGCCGAACTCGGGCACCTGCAAGCGTTTCGCGCCGCGCTGAAGAACGTGTACCCGGGGACGATCTACGAGGCCCACCCGGAAAGCCTCGCCCAGAACACCTGCTGCCCCAAGTGCGCCCGCCCCCTCGTCCGCCGCGGCCTCGCCGGCCTGATCGTCACCTCGCATGACGGGGGGCGCGCCAAGGAAAACTGCCCGGGGTGTGGGACTCCGGTGCCGTATGTAGCGTAGGGGGGAAAGGCAGGGGGAAGTAGGGAGTGGCAGGAAGAGCACCGCCTTTGCCGTTTCCTGCTTTTCCCTGCCGTTCCCCGCCTTTTCCTGCCTTTCCCTGCATTACTCCTCAATCGGCTCCACATCAACGCCAACCACCATCCGCTGCTTGCCGCCACCGACGAGGACGCCGCGGACAGGGGAGACGTCGTCGTAGTCGCGGCCCCAGGCGAGGGTGATGTGGCTGGCGGAGGGAACGCGGTTATTGGTGGGATCGAAGTCGAGCCAGCCGAAGCCGGGGAAGTAGACTGACACCCAGGCGTGGGATGCGTCGGCGCCGATGAGGCGCGGCTTGCCGGGGGGCGGGAGCGTGCGCAGGTAGCCGCTGACGTAGCGCGCCGCGAGTCCCATCGAGCGCAGGCACCCGATCTGAAGATGCGCGAAGTCCTGACAGACGCCCTTGCGCATCCGCATG
>JBBQYG010000136.1:0-11165 GCA_038208905.1 Candidatus Sumerlaeia bacterium
GGCTTCCTTGGGCCCAACGGCGCGGGGAAATCCACCACGATGAAGATCCTCGTGGGGCTCGCGCGCGCAACCAGCGGCATCGCGCGCATCGGCGGCTTCGACGTGCAGACCGAGAACAGCAGGATGCGGTCGATCCTCGGCTATCTCCCCGAGTCGGCGCCGCTCTATGGCGACATGACGGTGGACGGATTCCTGCGCTTCATGGCGGGTCTCAAGGGCCTCGGCCACCGCGACGCAAAGCGCGAGGCCGAGCGCACGACCGCCGCGGTGAATCTCCAGAAGGAGCGCACACGCCTCCTCCGCAATCTTTCCAAGGGCACACGCCAGCGCGCGGCCATCGCCCAGGCGCTGCTTGGCGATCCCAAGGTTCTGATCCTTGACGAGCCCACCGTCGGACTCGACCCCGCGCAGATCAATGACGTGCGCGAGTTGATCCGCGGAATGCGCGGTCGCCGCACGGTGATTCTCTCCACGCACATCCTCTCCGAAGTCGAGCTGACGTGCAGCCGCGTCGCGATCATCAACGCGGGTCGCGTGATCGCGTCGGGAACGCGCGATGAATTGATCGGCGCCCAATCGACCTCGCTGTTTGTGGCAGTGCGCGGAGAGGGCGCGAAGCTCTCCGCCGCCGTCGCGGAAGTCCTGGGCGTAACAGTTGAAGTGAAGCCGCAGGATGGATTGATGACGGCGCGAGTCCGTCCGTGCCCATCCGAAGCTGATCGCGCCCGCCTCGCCCGCGCGTTGGTAGCGGCGGACCTGTCCCTCGTTGAGCTCCGTGCGGAGCACGCCAGCCTGGAGGATGTGTTCCTCTCCGCCATCGGGAATCGACGGGAGGATACCGCCGCGTGACCACCTTCCTCTCGCAAACCCGGCTGGTTTTCTTCCGCGAGTTCCGCGCGCTTCTGGCGACGCCGTTGTATTACGTGCTCACGGGGATTTTCTTCCTGCTCACGTCGATGATCTATCTGGTGATGCTGCTGGAGTTCGTCCGCGGCGACGCCGGCTCGACGGTCAACGTCACGGAATCCGTCGTGCGCCCCATGTTCCACGGGGTCCACTTCTTCCTGATGGTCCAGATCCCCCTGCTCACCATGCGCGTGTTTGCGGAGGACCGTTCCTCCGGGATGCTGGACCTGCTCCAGACCACCCCCGCGCGGGATTGGGCGTTGGTGATGGGCAAGTTTCTGGGCACGCTGGCGGGCATCCTCTTGTATATCGCGCTCACGGCGCTGTTCCCGCTTCTGACGGCGGCGATGGGGACAGTGGAGTGGCCCGTGATCATCGGCAGTCTGGCGGCGCTGGTGCTCGGGTCCGCGGCGTATATCGCCGTGGGGATCTTCTTCAGCGCTGTCACCGAGGCCCAGGTCGTTGCCGCGGTGCTCTCCTACGTGGCGCTTTTCGTGATCTTCTTCGCATCGTACTTCGCCGACGGTTTCCAGTCGGTCGCGATGAAGCAGGCGGTCGATCACTTCGCCGTGATGGAGCACATTTCCTCGATCCTTTCCGGCAACATCGCGGCGATGAACGTGGTGTATTTCATCGCGCTCGGCTCGATCTTCCTGTTCCTGACGGCTCGGCTGCTGGAATCACGCCGGTGGAGCAACTGAAGCCATGAACCCGCCGAGTTCCAACTTCTCCGCCGCGATGCGCGCCGTGCCCGCGGTGCTTGGAATCGTTGGGCTTGTGGCGATGCTGTTGCTGGCGGCCTTCGCGGGCAAGTTCCTCGCGTGGCACTTCGGCCTCGGCGGGCTGTCGCTCGCCAGCATCGCCATCGGCCTCGCGTGGCAGCGCAATCCGCGGTGGCGCCAATCGATGGCGTCGCTCGTCTATTCGATCTTCTTCGTGCTGTCGGTGGTCCTCGTCTATATGATTTCGGCCAACCGCTATCAACGGTTAGACATCACGCGCGACCGCGTCCACACGCTCGACCGGCAAACACTGAACGTATTGAGGAACCTGCCGCCCGGCGACCGTTTCCGTATTCAGGTCTTTGCCCCACTCGCCGAACACGCCGGCCTCGCGCGGTTCCTCGACAGCTATCGCCACGAGTCCGCGCAGATCGAGTACGACACCTTCGACCCCGCCCGCGACATCGACCAGGTGGCCGCCGCGGGAACGCGGGTGGAGAAGGGCTTCCTCGCGATCCTGCGCGTCGATGCGGAGGGAAACACGATCCGCAAGGAAACCGGCACACTGGACTACGCCGGGATGAACCGCGAGAGCCAGCTCACCAACGCACTGGCGCGCACGATCCAGTCGGACCAGCAGGTGATCTACTTCGTAACAGGGCATGGAGAGCGCCCCCTTGACAATACGGAGAACTCACTCACCAAGGTCGCCCAGCTGGTTGCGTCCTCCACGGTGCCGATCCTCCCCCGCCGACTCGGCGAAGGGACCATCCCCGCCAACGCCTCGGCCATCGTGATCGCGGGGCCCACGCGCGACCTCTTCGACTGGGAGCGCGATCTGCTGGAGGGCTACCTCAACGAGGGCGGCAAGCTGTTCATCCTCCTCGATCCCGTGCTGCGTCGCGATTCGCAGTTCGGCAACATGGAGGGCCTCCTCGCGTCGATGGGCCTCGAATTGCCGAACCGCCTGATCGTCGATCCCACCGTCGTCAGCTCCTCCAATTCTTCGTTCACTCCGCTGGTCACATACACCACGCATCCCATCGGAGAATCGGCGGCCAAGTCAATGTTTCTCCTCAACGAGGCGCGCCCGATCAAGTCTCTCCCAAACGACGTCGCCCCGGAGTTCCTGCTCGAGGCGATCCTCATCACGGGGCAAAACACCTGGAGCGAATCCTTCGAGGAACTACGCAGCGTTCGCAGCCCTGTTCCCCCCAGCGATCCCAAGGCCATCGAGCCATTGATCGCCGCCGTTTCCGCCAAGCGGAGTACCAAGGGCGGGCGCTTCGGCAACGAGGCCCGCGCCGTGGTGATCGGAGATTCCGACGCCTTCCTCGACGTGCATTTCGGCCAGAACCCCGGCGGCGCGGCATTCTTCGCTTCGTCGCTGGCGTGGCTACGCGAGTCCCAGACCGTTGTGTATATACCGCCCAAGACCCTCTCCACGACGCCGGTCCTCCTGACCAACCGGCAGTTCTACATGCTCTTTGGCGGCTTCGCGGCGCTGGGCCTGCTGATCACGCTGGGCGGCACGGCGCTCACGCTTCGGCGGAGGTGGCGCCGATGAAGATGGCCCGCCCCGTCGCCGCGATGGTGGTCTTCGTTGCCCTGCTCTTTCTCTATCTCTGGGACGTGGACCGCTCGGAACGCGCCGTGCTCCAGGACCTCCAGCAGGGCCAGGTGCTCTATCGCAATCCCACGCGCGCCATCCGCGTCGAATTCGAGAACGAGCATGGGCGCATGGTCCTCGTCCGCGATGCTCCCGATACGCCGTGGCGCATTGCCGAACCCCGCGCCATTCCCGCCAGCGGCGCCGTGGTGGACGCCTATCTGGAGACCCTGCGCGGCGCGAAGCGCCAGGCGCGGTTCCCCTCCGGCGACGCCGCAAAGTACGGCCTTGATAAGCCCGCCCGCGTCGTCCGCCTGACCACGCGCGACGAGTCGGGCGTGGAAACAACCGAGGAACTGGCCTTCGGCGGCCAGCCCCAGGAACTCGGACAGGTCTATGCGCGGCTATCCGGCGAGGAGGAGTTCTTCACGGTTTCCGACTGGTTCTTCCGTCAGTCCGCCAAGGCTATCGAGGACGTGAGGGACAAGTCCCTCCTACCGGGTGGTGCGACGGCGGCGCTGCGATTCGACATCGTCACGCGCGCGGGCACCTTCTCGGTGCATCGTCCCGACGCAACCAGCCAAGACTGGATTCTCGATCGTCCCGATTCCGAGTCCCTCCCTGCGGACCGCCGCATCGTGGAGCGACTGCAAGGCGGCCTCGCCGCGGCGACGTTCCTACAGATTTTCGACAATCCCACCACCAGCACCGCCGACTTGGGAATCGATGATTCGCTCCTCCGGCTCGATGTGGATGGCGGCGAGGTGCTGCGCCTCGGCAGCCAAGTTCCCAATCGAGAGCAGTTCTATGCCCGCGTTGCCGACGGTACCCTGGGGATCGTTCCCGCCGTCACGTTGTCGGACCTTTTCCGCAAGCCCGCCGAGTGGGGGACCAAGCGGCTCGTGTGGCTCAAGCGGGACGAAATCCAGACCCTCGCGACCACCTCCGGCAACACATCGATGCAGCTCGCGATTGAGGACGGCGCGTGGGGCTTTGCCGATGCCCCCGGTCTCCCGATCCGCCCGGAGGCGGTCGAGTCCCTCCTCGATGGGCTTCTCGCGCTCAACGCGATGGAACTGGTATCGACCAGCGTGGACCGGGACGACGGGGTGCGCCACGGCATCGTGGAGGAGAGCTTCCGCCTGGTCGCCAACGCGGGACTCCCCAGCGAGCAGGGCTTCCGCTTCGGCAGAACCGACTCCAAGCGCGGGGCGACCTATACCCTTCGGGAGAAGGACAACTCCCTCTGGCTCATCGACTTCCTCGGGCAACAGAACGTCTTTAAGTTCCGCAAGGACTTGATGGACACCCGGATGATCCCCGGCCTGGCGGCAAAGACCCGCCGGGTGGAAATCGAATCTGACAAGGGCCTCATGGTTCTGGAGCGCACCGCGAACGCCTGGAAATCGAGCATTCAGGGCTCGCGCCCCGTCGTGATCCCCCCAGCCCACGTTGACCGGTTTCTGGTGGCCTTCGAGGAGATGGAGGTGGAATCGGAGATGATCGGCGGCGCCAACGAGCCCCCTAGCCTGGCGCTGAGGCTTTACGAAGCCAACGCGGAGAAGCCCTATGCCACGGTGGCCCTGTTGTCCCGCACCACCGACCGCGCCTTTGTGATGTTCGGCGGTCGCAAGATCGAGATTTCAGCCGCCCGGTTTGACCCGTTTGACAGCGAACTGGCCAATATGCTGCTGATCGCCGAGGCCCAGAAGCAAAAGGACGCCCCCCAGAATTAGCGGACCCTGCTGTTTGCTCTTGAGTCACCCACGCACTTGACCGCCACAATCCCCGGCAATGAACGAACATTCAGACATGCCTGACAGCGCCTTCAAGCCGTCCAACGCGATTGGCGACCGCGTCCGCTCGGTCTTCGCCCAGCACAATTACGAGCTGCTCGGCGAACTGGGCCGCGGCGGAATGGGCGTGGTCTACCTCGCCCAGCACAAGAAACTGGGACGCCGGGTCGCCATCAAGACGCTGACCCCCGACCGCCAGACGAAGGAAAACAGCATTCGCCGCTTCGAGCGCGAGGCCAAGACCTTTGCCCAGATCCGCCATCCCCACATCGCCAACCTCTACGAATTTCAGGACGCGGGCCCAATCCAGTTCCTCGCCCTCGAGTACATCGAGGGGACCGATCTGGAGCGCGAGCGCCGCAAGAACCGCGAGTGGAAGCACGAAGAAGTCGCCCGCATGGTCGCCAACGTGGCCGACGCCCTCGCGCATACCCACGAGAAGGGGATCCTGCACCGCGACATCAAGCCCGGCAATATCCTCATCGAGCGGAACACCAACCGCGTCGTACTGACCGACTTCGGCTTGGCCAAGGGCGAGCAAGACGACACCCTGACGGCGACGGGGTTTGCCGTGGGCACGCCGGCCTACATGGCGCCGGAGCAGATCACCGATCAGTTTGGCGTGAAGCCCGACGGTCGATCCGACCTCTTCTCGCTGGGCACCGTCGCCTATGAGATGCTGACCGGCAAGCATCCCTTTCTCGCGCCGGACGACCTCAACACGATGCGCAATATCGTGAACGGCAGCTTGAAACCGATTCGCGAGATCACCCCGAGCGTCCCCGTCGATCTGGCGCGGATCATCGAGGACATGATGGTCAAGAATCCCCGCGACCGCACCGCCGACGCGGGGATCGTGGCACGGCAACTCAACGACTGGCTGGCGTCGCAGTCTGGCCGCAAGACGCCGAGCGAGGCACCCAAGGGTGTGCTCCCCACGCCGCGCCCCGCGCCCACGCCCAGGCCCGTCGAGGACAACGACATCAGTTCGATGCCGCCGGCTCCCATGGTCCCGGCACAGGCATCGGGCATCAGCCAGAAGCAGCTCATTATCATCATCGTGATCTGCTCGGTCGTCGCCCTTGCCATTGGCTTTGGCGTCGCCATCGTTGTGATGTCCGCCGGCTAGCAGAATTACCACCCGCCACAGGTTGCCGTTTTTCCCGATGAGATCCCACACTTTTGCGGGATGAAGGGGAGGTGCGGGGCAGTCCGGGTCGCAGTGAGTATTTGCGAGAGCCCGGCTTTCCCGTTGCGCGTCCGGGGGCCGCTTACAAGCCTGATTGCATTGTCGTCCATCAGGCGATGGAAGCGTCGACCGCGCACCATGCAACCAGAAAATTTATCATCCGACACGCACGTCGCCACTGGGCGCCGGAACCAAGAACATGCTCTTTAACTCATGGTCGTTCTTCGTTCTCGCCGCGATTGTCTTCACCCTCTATTACCAGCTCAAGACCGTCCGATCCCAGAATATCCTGCTGCTCATTTCGAGCTACGCCTTCTATGCCGCGTGGGACTGGCGCTTCCTCTCTCTCCTCTTCTTCTCCACGTTCCTTGACTACTATTGTTCAAGGGGCATCGCCGCCTCGGGTGATACCCGCCGACGCAAGCTCCTCTTGATGATGAGCGTCGTCGGCAACTTGGGCATTCTCTGCACGTTCAAGTACTTCGACTTCTTCGTCGACAACATGGAGGTTCTGTTCGGCAGCTTCGGCTTCGCGGCGGAAAACTGGCGACTCAACGTCATCCTGCCTATCGGTATATCTTTCTATACAATCCAGACGCTTGGCTACACGATCGACGTGTATCGCGGAAAGGCGAAGCCAGAGCACAGCATGCTCGACTTCGCCCTTTTCGTGGCCTTTTTTCCCCAGCTCATCGCCGGCCCGATTGAGCGCGCCTCCAGCCTGATCCCACAGCTTGTCAATCCGCGCGTCCTGCACCAGGACCAGATCTTCTCAGGGGCATGGCTGATCCTGCTGGGGCTGTTCAAGAAATGCGTCATCGCAGACAATCTGGATTTGGTCGTGGGAAAGACCTTTGGCGGGCCCGAGATGCCGAGCGGCTTGATATGCCTGCTTACGATGTATGCCTTTGTGTTCCAGACTTACGCCGATTTCAGCGGGTACTCCGATATGGCGCGTGGCATGGCCAAGCTCTTGGGAATCGATCTGGTCCTAAACTTCAATCTCCCCCTATTCTCCAGTGATCCCGTGGATTTCTGGAACCGGTGGCACATCAGCCTCAGCAACTGGGTCCGCGACTACCTGTTCTATGCGCTGGGCGGCGGAGTCCGCGGCGGATTCAAGACCTACCGCAATTTCTTCCTGGTCTTCTTCCTGATCGGCGCGTGGCACGGCGCCGCGTGGATCTACGTTGTTTGGGGGCTCTACAACGCGTTGGTCTTTGTTGTCTACTACTGGGCCGTGCTCAACAAGTACATCAAGTCGCCCAAGACGCGCGCGCGCCGAATCGTCTATGGCATCATCATGTTCCACATCACTGCGGCGGGGTTCATCGTCCACCCCTGCCTGACGATCTCGCGGACACTTCAATTCCACTACAAGATCCTTACCGACTGGGCCTTTGATCCGCTGTCGGCGGAGACTATGTTCTATGTGCTCGCCTTTGTCGGTGGTCTCCTTGCGGTGGAACTCTATGTGAGAAATGCCGACGACCCTCGTGGGGCGCCGGGATGGCGAAAGGGAATTGGCTACGTCGTGGTCGGCGCTATGATCCTCTCGCTCGTCCTCCTCGCCGCCCCCACGGGGAAACCATTCATCTACTTCCAGTTCTAAGGAGAAAGGAGGCCGCCGTGGCAGCCAGAAACAAGACCCAGCAATCCGCCACGCCTCGCGATCCGCGACCAGTCCGCGCCGCGATCAGGATGGTTCTCCCCTATCTGATCATCCCCGCGCTCGTGCTCCTCGGAGTGGAATATAAGGTCCGCGAGTGGAGATGGCAGGAACAGTATGACTGGGGGGGCATGGACAAGGTGGCCGGGAGTAAGCCGATCGAGAAGGTCTTCATCGGCACATCCCGCACGCTCTATGGCATCGACCAGGACGTTTTCGCCCAAGGGGTCGGCGCCGCCACGGGGCGGGCGCCCTATGTGGTCAACATGGGGAGCGGGGGCACGCGCCTGATGTACAGCTACTTCGGCCTGCGGAACCTGCTGGAGCGCTCGCCCGCCCAGACCCAGCGGCTCGACCTCTTCATCGAGTGCCCCGGCGGCATGCCAATGTACAACACGTGGAATGACATCTGGTTCTATCCCACGATGGAGGGGGCCATTGTTCCGCACCTGCGGTGGAGCGACATGGGTCGCCTGTGGTCGTCGTCGATGACGAGGGAGGAGAAGTTGGACCTCACGGTTCGGTTCATCGGATTCTCGTCGGTGATCTTCACCAAGCGCGGAACCGTCCGGGCGATCTTCCTCCTGCGCGGAATCGCCGCCGTCAATAGCGCCTATATGCTCATCGCACCGGAGCGCACCAAGGCAGTCCTCGACGAGGGGAAGGGCGCCGATATGCGCACCGGCCAAGGCCCCGACATGGACGTGGTCCGTAACGAGGACTACTTCTTCAACATCTGGAAGTCCCAGGATAAGTGGAATCTCGACCGCGAATGGCGCGATTGGGACAAGACGATCCTCGCCGACCTGATCGACATGGTCCGCGCCAATGGCGGGCGCGTCTATTTCTACCACATTCCCCAGACGGAGCGCCAGGAGGCCTACTTCGCCGAGCGCGTCGAGGACCTCGCCGCCTTCCGCGCGCAAGCCGCGAAGTGGGGAACACCCTACCTGCACTCCGATTTCGCCTACTCGGACGAGGACTTTCCCGACCGCTTCCACCTCGGCAAGCAGGCATCGGTGGAGTACACGAAGGCGCTGGTAGAGGAGTATTTGAAGGCGAAGTAGTGGGAAGGAGGGAGGCAGGTGGGGAAAGGCGGGAAAAACGGGAACGACGGAAAAGACGGGAACAAAAGGTTCGCCGATGCCAGTCAGTTCCCCTCGCGCCGGCTTATTTTCCGCTCACCGCGTTATCCGTCTTTTTCGTAGTTCCCGTCTTCTCCGCCGTTCCCGCCTTTTTCCTCCCCACATACCTCCAATGCCACGGTTCCGAAATGTAGCCGGTCTCGGCCTCGTTGCGGGGATAGTATGACCGGACGAAACCGAAGCGGGCGCCATTGTTCTCGAGCCATGCGCCGCCGTCGGTGCGGTCATAGGTGCGGGAAAAGAGGTGGCGTCCTTCGGGGTCCGTGAGGTCCAGAGTGGTACCAAGCTGGTGCTCGCTGTGGCCGGGCGGCGCGGAGAACCGCTGTGCCGGCGCGCGGCGCGTGTTGCGGCCGTAGATGTTTATCTGCGTGGGGCCAGAACGGTAGGCGGAGGCAACCACGATGCCGACGCCGGACTCGCCCTTCGCAGCGGTGAGCATCGCGACGAGGGCGTCGCGAGCCTCTGATCGGAGGCGGTATCCGTCGCGGCTGTTGTTGCTGAACTCCGTGGGAACCTCCACCAAATCATCCGGCTCGTAGTCGAGCGGCACTCCCCACCAGCGGTTCACCACTTCGGTTCCGTAGGGGAGGTTCCCCTGGACGATGTTGCGTGGATGGACCCGGTGGATGGCGGAGCGCCGCAGAAAGGCGATTTCGCCATCGGCATCGACCTTCAGCCACTCGATGTCCGTCTCGGGATCCACGAGCAGCTCCCCCGCCGCCCTGGTGCCGCGCATGATCTGGCCGGAGATCGTCGAAGTGAGGGAGTGCGTGGTGTGGAGGTCGGCGGTCTCTGTATAGACAGTCCAGGCCTCGGGGTCGCCATCTGCCTTGGAGCCGATGGCGGCGCCCGCGGCGGAGATCGCGACAGCCAGCATCGCCAGAATGAGCAATATCCGATTCATCACGCCGACTTTCTGGAGCTGACAAGGGCCACTTTCTCGTCCGCCCCCAGGCTCTGCATTTCGATTCTTGCGACGCCGAGCATCTGGTTTGCCTCCACCAGCCCGGTCAAGTCCGCAATCTGGCCGGGCTTTACCAGAAACACATCGGGCATCACCATCCCCCCGTCGCCATACGTCGTCAGGGTATCCAGCCGCTTCTGGAGGATCGCCTCCACCTGCGAGGCCGCCACGTAGTCCACGAGCGCATCGGGCAGTTGCAACCGCACGATCCCCTCCCGGTCGATCACGGCGATCGGCGTCCGCACCGTCGTTAGCAGGCCCAGAAGAATACGCTTCTCCTGTTCCGCCGTGAACACACGCATCCACCCAGATTCGCTGATCATGCTGACTGCCGACGCGGGAGAACCGAAGACCTTGCCGGCCTTCTCCCTCAGATCGTCGTCGGAGGGAAGCTGGCCGCCCAGCAGGCGCGTGCGAAGCTCCGGCGTGCCGCGCGCCGTCGCGCTGACACGTTTCGTCTGGCGATCCACTTCAACAAGGACCTCGATGCTGCTCGAGTCGGCCCCCATCGCCTGCACCGAGTCGAACGCCTCGCGCCGGATCTGAATCAGATCCTGCTCGCTCGGGTTCATGATGGACCTCTCGACGGTGTCCTGGATGATGCCGAGCGCCACGCCGATGGCGGAGATCACCTCGTTGTTGCGGGCGATTCGGTACTCCATCTTCATCTTGCGCGCCACATAGGGAACGATGGCCTCCGCTCCCCCGCCGCCGCCGACCAGCGTGACCTGCCGCTGGCCAAGCTTGTGCTCCTCCAGCATCCGCTTCACCACCGCGATCACGCGACGCGAGGCCACGTCCATCAACTTGTCGGCAAAGGCCACCGCCTCCATGCGGCACGTCTTGGCGACAGCCTCGAAGCACACGCGGATACTGGCCTCGTCGCCCTTCGCATATCCCGTCACCAAGCCCAGCAGATTCGACGCGCCCGTGGGCGTCAGCGTGATCGACGGCTTGGCCTCGCCGTTGATGCGCAGCGCCAGATAGTCCGCGGGATCGCCGTCGCGCGGCTGCACGTTGGCTACCTCCGCGCTGCGGATGTCCTTGGCGAATGCCTCGTATCCAAGGCCGGCGATGTGGGCGCTGCGCGGGCCGACGTCGATCAGGCGACCGCCCTTCACGCGAGCAATGGATCCGCCCGCGATGCCGACGGTCCGCACGTCCA
>JBBQYG010000137.1:0-11047 GCA_038208905.1 Candidatus Sumerlaeia bacterium
CTCGACTATATCGCGGGTACGCTGCTGAAGGCGGCGGAATTGCTCGGCGATAGCACGCTGCCGGAGCAGGCCGTCCGTCTGGTGGCGCGGGGGCTGTTTTCGAACGGCGATATAACGGAATCCGAGCGGTCCTACTTCCTCGCCGTGGTCGAGAAACTCGGCCTCGGCGACCGGCTGGCACAGGAAATCATGGCGGGGACCGGCGCGGAGTAGCGAGTTGGCATCGATTTTTCTGAAGGATTTGCAGGAGTCGCCTGATGCCCGCAACCGCCGCCCCAGCCACGCCCACCAAGCCGACCCGCCGGGTGAGTACTTTTCGCCTACTCGTCACCACCATCATTTGCCTGTTTCTGGCGATTATGTGGGCTCTGCTGATCCGGGGAAAGCTCCGCGCGATGGAGGTGTCGAGTGGCTCCATGATTCCAACACTCGAGGTCAAGGACACGCTGCTGGTCTGGTATGGGCCACCCTCTGAAATCGAGCGCGGCGATATTGTGGTTATCTCCTCACCTGACGACGAGGGGGCTGATCTGGTAAAGCGGGTGGTCGCGATTCCCGGGGACACTGTGGCGAAATCGAACGGTCAAGTGATGGTGAACGGAGAACCCTCGAATCCGCCCGAGACCATTGCGGTCACGACCCGCGGTCCCGACTACAGCTATCACTTGGGGGAAGACGAGTTCTTCGTTCTGGGAGACAACCGCAAGGCGAGCCACGACAGCCAACAGTACGGCCCGATCAGGCGGGAGCAGATTCTCGGTTCGCCGCTCTATCGCTATGCGCCACGCACCCGCATGGGAAGCGTGAAGTAGAGACGGGTCGGCGCATTCTTTCGTGGACGCCGCGCTGGCCCGGTGGCCACCCTTGCCCATCAATCATGAGGCCAGCCATTGATCGAAGTCCGTGAACTTTCCAAGACGTATCGCGACCGAAGGAAGGCGCTCCTGCACGCGGTGGAAGGAGCGAGCTTTCGCTGCGAGCCCGGGCGTGTCTTCGGCCTGATCGGGCCCAATGGCGCTGGAAAAACGACGGCGCTGCGCATCATATCCACGGCGCTGAGGCCCACTTCGGGACACGCTGTTGTCGCGGGGTTCGATACCCAGCGCGAGCCCGCGCGCGTACGCGCGTCGATCGGATTCCTGACGGCGAACGTGGGGCTGTATGGTCGCCTGACGCCGCGCGAGGTTCTGCGATTTTTTGGCGAGCTTCACGGCATGTCGAGGCCCGACATTGCAAGCCGGACTTCGGAACTTTCCCGCGCGTTCCAGATGGATGACTTTCTCGATAGGGCATGCGACAAGCTGTCCCTTGGGATGAGGCAGAAGACCAACATCGCCCGGAGTCTGATCCACTCCCCCCCGGTCATCATACTGGATGAACCGACCGCCGGATTGGACGTGCTGACAAGCCGCGGCATTGTGGAATTCATCCGCGAGAGCCGCGCGGAGGGGAAAACCGTGCTGCTCTCCACGCACATCATGTCCGAGGTCGAGCGCCTGTGCGACGGGCTGGCAATCATCCATGAGGGACGCATCCGTTTTCGCGGCACGGTGGAGGAATTGAAGCAGCGCCACGGCGCGGATCTGGAGGACGCATTCGTCGGTGCTCTGGGGGACGAGCCATGCTGAGGAACATCTGGACGATCTATCGCAAGGAGCTGATCGATACGCTCCGCGACCGCAAGACGCTGATCTTTATGCTGCTGCTGCCTACGGTGCTGGCGCCGGCGCTGATGTTCGGGTTGAGCAATTTCGCCATCTCCTTCGTCAAGAAACAGGCGACGCAGGAAGTCATCATCGCGGCATCGGCGGAGGCGCGGGACCGCTACGTGGCGCTGGCGCATCGGCAGTTTCTGGAATCCTCCCTGGGCAAGACGCTCAAAATGTCGCGGACTGGGGTGGTGTCCTTTTTGATCGGCAAGTCGGCATCCAACGATCTGGAGGAGCAGGTACCCGCAGCGATCTTTGGCGACGCGGTGGCCTATCGGGATTGGACGACGGGGCTGGCGCGACGAATGGAGGACATGGCCCGCGAAGGCAAAGGGAGCGATTTCGGCGGCAAGGCTCTTGGCGGCGCAGCCAATGCCTCGCCTGCGGACACGGAACTGGCCAAGTCAATGGCACAGGGCGTCGCTGATTTCTATACGGTTTCCTTGCGCGGGGTGGGATTGGTTCGGTTCGTGGGCGAGGAAGAGATCGGGGATGGGGTCTTGCAAGAAGACGACGTACTCCCTGAGTCATTGGTCGTTCATGAACGCGGCACGGCTATCTATACGGCACTGAAGGCGCGGCGTATCCACGGCTATCTGGAAGTTGTTCCGGGCGGAGGCAGCGAGGCCACCACGACGATTCGCCTCTTTCACGACGAGACGATTCCGTTGTCGCGCGAGGCAAGTTCCCGCGTGGAGAAGGTGGGGCGGCTCGCCGGCGAGGCAATCGTGGCGGAGCGCGCGCGGGAGAGAAAGCTCCCCGCTGGTTTTCTGGAGCCCGTTCGCATGGAGCGTGGGACGAACATCGCCTCCCAGTCGCAAGTCGCGCTCTCCGCGCTGGGAGGGATGATTCCCTACCTCGTGCTGACATTCGCGTTCCTGGGCGGGCTCTATCCCGCCATCGACCTGGGAGCCGGGGAGAAGGAACGCAACACGCTGGAGACGCTCCTCCTCTCCCCCGCCACGCGGACTGAGATCGCGCTGGGAAAGTTCCTGCTGATCTTCACAACGTCGATGTCGGCGGCGCTTCTGGGCATCGCCTCGATGGCGGTCTCGTTCCTGCGCCTGATGCCCGACTTCGTGCTGGAACGGCTGGACATCCGCATAGACATCTATACAGCGCTCTGCGCGGGCGCGCTGGCGATTCCCCCGGCGGCGGCGTTTGCCGGGCTGCTGCTCGCCATCTCCATCTACGCGCGCACGTTCAAGGAGGCGCAAAGCTACCTCTCTCCGTTGCCGATCGTCATGGTGCTCCCCGCGAGTGCCGGACTAATCCCCGGGCTGGAGATCAATGCTGGTCTGGCGATGGTGCCGCTGGTGAACGTGAGCCTGCTTTCGCGCGACGTGCTCAAGGGAGACTTGCACTGGGGTTACTACTCGCTCACCGTGCTGTCTTGCCTGCTCTTCGCGGCGGCGTGCGTGGCGCTCTGCGTGTTCATGTTCAAGCGAGAGAGCGTCGTATTCCGAGGCTGACGATCAGTAAAGATCCTTACGGACGCAGAACACATACTGCGTTCCGGTGACGTTTCCGTCGCCCTCGATTCCACCATCGAATGTCTCGCGGAAGAGCAGATAGCGCCACACCTTGTACCATTCCTGCTTGGCGTTGTATGCGGGAACGGCCTCTGGCGACGCATCGAGATAGTGGCCGGGGATCCACTCCTTCCAGATGTCGGTCAGCCGCTCAAGAGAGAGCTGGCGCGGCAGCCAGAACCGCATGGAGGAACCGAGGAACGTGTGATAACGCTCGGCGATCTCGGGCTTGGTCCGTAGGTCTGACTGATCGACGAAGAGGAACTCGTAGTTCTCCTTCAGGTAGCGGTCGGGTTCCTGCTCCTCATACCACTCGACCTCCCTCAAGTACCACCGCACTGGCCATACAACACCCGGCGTGGCGACGCCGACGCGGACTTGCTTGTGATCCTGGTAGCGGTTGTTTCGCACGTAGAAAGTGGGGATGTTCTTCGCGGGGTCGATGCGGATGGGGGCGATTTTGTGGTAGTCCATGATGAACTCGCAATGGGCCATCAGGTCCTGGGGCGTCGGGCCATAGGCCATGCGCTCTCGCGGGTCGTCGGCGTTGAAGAAGTTCAGCATCGTCGTCGCCTTGGTGTTCCATAGCGCCGCCACGGAGAAGATGGCGATGAACGCGCCGCGCGCAACGGGCCCCGACATGCGCGCGTAGACAGGGTCCAGATAACTCGCCGCGAGCAGCAGCAGCGGGAGCATTCCGTGGATGCCGATCTGGGGAACGGCCTCGCGGGCGTAGCAGGCCGCGCCCGTCGCCGTGACCGTCCACCACACGAGGAAGGCGCGGAATCGGGCGCCGCGCTCGAGTTCCAGCCACGAATAGAGCGTGGCGAAGAAGATCAGAATCATCACGAGCGCGATGCTCGAGCCGCCGTCGAAATTGAACTGGATTTCCAACAACCCCGCGAGGTCCACATGGCGGTTGGAGAGACGGATGGGCTCGCCGCCGCGATAGAGCTGCTGGCCGAAGCTTCCCAGCCACTCGCTTCTGTGGAAATACGCCAGCGAAAAAACCACCAACCCAATGAAGGCGATGGGCGCAAGGATGCGACCGGCACGCGGAACGGCGAGCGTGACGACGCCCAGTGCAAGCCCCGCGAGGAAGAGCGTCTTCAGATAGTCGATGTGAAGGAGCGTGAAGGTGCCATCGGACGCCTTAACCTCGAGCCCGCTGAACAGCAGCTTATGAAATCCGCCCACGGCGACGATCATCAGAAAGAATGCCATCGCCGTGACACGCGTGATGCGAGCGCGGCACAGTCCGCCGACCCATGCGGCGAAGACGATAAGGACCGATGGCATCTCGTAGATTGCCATGTTGAGCGGGTGTTGGTAGAAGGGGCCATAGATGCGTCCCCACTCGTGCTGCCCGCCCCAGTAGCCCCATGTCTTCGAGTATATCTCGAAGAAGCCAAGCCGCGAGCGAAAACCCGTGGTGAAGAACCAGAAGTATAGAAAGATAGACAGGCCGAGGGCGGCGAGGAGATGGAACCTGGCCGCATGCAACCGATACCACATGCCGGCGCAGAATTCCCGTTGGCCGATGCGGCGTGTGGCGAGAACGGACAATCCGGCGAAGCACGCCAGCAACCCGGCGAAGAGGCCACCGTAGAACAGGCGCCAGAACTTCCCCTCACGCATCCCACCCGCGTCGGGCGCGTCGGCTGCGGTCAGTTCCGACCAGCCCAGCGCCAGCGGAATCGAGCGCACATCGCGCAGCACCCAGTCATGCCCGATAGCGTCGGTTACGTCCTTGTCATAGCGAATACCCTCGAAAACAAAGACAACGCAGAGCACCACAAATCCGCCGAGAGCCAGCGCCGGCCAGAGGGGATTGGGCATCCGCGGAATGGCCAGAAGGTGGTCGATCTTCTCGTGCCGCTTTCCCTCCATCAGCCACGCCCACCCATCGTGAACAACCAGCAAAATCAGAAACGTGAAGAGGGAGAAGTAGAGGAAGAGGCTGCTTTCCTTGTTGCAGAAGAGCACGGCGCAGCCCACGACAGCGCTCGCCAGCCAGCCGGGTTTGCGAGTGCGCCACCACCAGGCGAGGCTGGTCACGATCCAGAGGGAGTTGAAGAGGTAGAGGGCGTCCTCGCGGTAGAACCGCTGGTAGAAGACGATGCCGGGCGACACCGTGTAGAATATCAGGGCGAACCAAACGCCGTATCTCCCGAGCCACGGGCGAAGCATCCAGACCCAGAAGAATCCCGCGACTCCCAGTAGCGCGGAGCCGAGCCGCATCGTGTAGTCGGTTGCGCCAAACAGGTGCCAGATCAGCGCCTGCAGGTGTAGGCTGGCGGGGCCGTGCAGGATCGGAAGGTAGGTATAGGTCCAGGACTTGTAGAGCTGGTCGTAGGTGTAATACGTGAAGAGCGCCTCGTCGTGCATGATCGACTTCCACCCGATATCGAGCAGGCGGATCGCGCAGCACGCGAGGAATAGGAGCCAGAATCCCGCGATGCGATAGGCGCGCGAGGTGGCGTTTCCCAGCCGCTCTTCTTCGATGGTGGTCACCGCGGGCTCCCCATTCTCAGAAGAGGTCTTTGCGGAAGCAGAAGACGTAATCGAATGAACTGACGGATGGGTGGACCCTACCGGTACCCTCGAATGTCTCCCTGAGGATCAGGTATCGCCAGACGCGTTTCCAGTCCTCCTTGGCGTTGAATGCCTCCGATGCCTGGGGCGTGGCATCCAGATAGTGGCCGGGGATCCACTCCTTCCAGATATTCAGGAGCGACATCGGGCTGATGACATCCGGTGTCCAGAACGTGGTGCCGCGGGAGCGATGGAAGTGGTAGCGTTCCTTCAGCGCTGGGAACTTCTCCGCCTCCTCCACGGAAAGGAAGAAGAACTCGAAATTGTCGTCGATGGCCTTCTGCACGTCGCCTCCTTCCTGATAGGCGATGTTGCGGAAGTACCACTTGGCGGGCCAAGTCACCTGGTCCAGCGGCTTCATGAAAATCTTCACGTCCTTGTGGCGGCCGATGTCGTTGTAGTTCTTGATGTAGGAGAGCTGACCGCCGTCCATTCGCAGCGGCGCGATGCGGACGTAGCGTTCCACGAACTTCATATGCTCCTTAACGTCGCGGAAGCTGGGGCCATAGGCCATGCGCTCCCGCGGGTCGTCGGCCTGACGGAAGTTCATGTTCACGAAGGCCTTGAGATTCCACAGCGCGAGTATGCAGACGCACGCCACGGCGGCGCGGCGCATGCCGATGGCGGGGAGGCGATTGTAGAATCGGTCGAAGTAGCTGGCGGATAGCAGGATCGCCGGGAGCATCGCGTGGATGCCGACTTGGGGAACGCCCTCCCGCGCATAGCTGGCGGAGCCGACCATCGTAACCGTCCACCAGACGAGGAAGCCGTGGAACCGCTCTCCCCGGTCGATCGCATTCCACGCATAAATGGTGGCGAAGAAGATCAGGATCATGACGAAGGCGATGTTCCATCCGCCATCGAAGTTGAAAGTCATCTCGATATAGGAGGCGAGGGTGTGTTCGGCCTTCGGGGTGCGCAGGCGCTCGCCATAATTGAAAATCGGCGCGGCAAAGAGCGCGGCCCACCGCGCGGACGAGAACACGGCGATCGAGTACACGAGGAGCGAGACCAGCGAGACGGGAAGAATGACCCTACCCGAGCGCGGGAACAGCAGCGTGACCACGCCGAGGAATCCGCCGATCAGCGCAAGGTGCTTCAGATAGTCGAAGTTCATCGGCACGGGAGTCGTGGTGCCCGGCAGAAGCGTCTCGGCGCCGCTGAAGATGAGCTTGTGAAATACCGCTGCCGCGACCGCCATCAGGAGGAATGCAACCCCCGTGGTACGAGTCCACCGGACTCGGAACAGGGAGGCAAACCACACCGCAGAAATGATGAGCACCGCGGGTGTCTCGTAGATGAGCAGGTTGAGAGGGTGCTGGTGAAAGGGGCCGCCGATGCGGCCCCACTCGTGCTGGCCTCCCCAATAGGACCAAGTCTGGCTGTATATCTCGAAGAAGCCAATCCGCTTGAACATGAACGTGGTGTAAGTTGCCACGTAGAACGCGACAGAAAAGAGCAGCGCGCCCAGAACATACCAGCGTCCGCGATGCAGGTCGGCCCACAGCTTCGCAAGGAACTCGGTTCGCCCCGCGCGATGGTCCACAGCCAGCTTGGCAATCCATCCGACTGCGAGCAGCGCGATGAACAAACCTGAATAGAAGAGGCCCCAGAACGCCCTCGTCCCCGCGGGGCCTGCGTCCGGCGACTTCACCGGATCAACCGTCGCCCACCCGAGCAGCACTGGGATCGACCGCACGTCGCGCAGCGTCCAATCGTGGCCGATATTCTCGACCACGTCAGAATCGTACTTCAGGCCCTCGAAGGTCTGAGTCAGCACGAGGATGACAAAGGTCGCGGGGATAAGCACCAGCCAGGCGACGCGCGGCGAGCGGGGGATTGGCTCCAGAAAGGTGCGCACCTTCTGGGCCTTGCCCTCCATGAAAAATGCGACTGTGTCGTGGATGAAAACGAGCAGGATGTAGGTGAATACGCTGAAATAGACGAAGACGGCGCTGGCCTTGTTATTAAAGAGTGCGGCGATGGCGATGATGGCAGACGCCGCCCATCGTGGATCGCGGGTGCGCCACCAGTTGGCCAGGCTCGCCACGATCCAGAGCGTATTGAACAGGAAGAGCCCGTCCATGTGGAGGAAGCGGTTGAAGAATCCAATGCCGGGCGACACCGCAAAAAACAAGAGCGCGAACCATGTCCCCGCCTCGCCAAGCCAAAACCTCAGCTTCCAGACCCAAAGAAACGATCCGATACCGAGCAGCGCCACGCCCAGGCGAACCGTGTAATCGGAGGCGCCAAAGATGTGGAACACCAGGTTCTGAATATGCAGCATCAGGGGTCCGTGGAGGATCGCGCTGTACTCGTAGTTGAATTTCTGGTAGAGATTGTTATAAGTGTACATCGTAAACAGCAACTCGTCGTGCATCATCGTCTTGTTGCCGAGATCCCACAATCGCAGGAAGCCGCACAGCCCCAGCAACGCAAAGAAGAGCACGATCCGGTTCCGGCTGCGGAACGGGTCGTCGTGGAATTCCTTCAGGGATTCGGCGGGCGTGGCGATCATTCCGCGCGCTCCGGCTTGATGGGAAAGTCGGCCGGCACGGCGAAGATCACCGTGGGCGGCATCGCGAGTCCCTCCTCGCGGGGGAGGCGGTTCTCGGGCGCGTTGCTGCGGAAGACCTCGGTGAAGCCCCAGCCCTTCAGGCGCTCCTCGATGCCCTCGCCATAGCCTTCGCGCTCCAGCGTGCCGACGACGACGTACTGGATGCGATAGCGACCCATGAGTCGCGCGACCTTGTCCTTGTCGGGCGAGCGGTACATCTCGCCCGCGTCCCGCATCATGGCGTCCATGACGAGGGACATGCCGACGTCGTTTTTCTCGATCACGCGACGCAGGCGGAACAGATCCATCAGCCCCGCGCCGGGAACCAGGCTGCGAAGCATCGCCAGGCGTTCCTTGCCGCCGGAGAGGCGGAGCGAGCGCTGCGTCGTTGCGTCGAGCTCCGCCGAAAAAGAAGGCAACACCGCGCGGAAGGCGGTCGCAAGATCGGCAAGTCCCGTCACGGAATCGTAGTAGGCCACCTTGAGGGCATACGGCGCGGGGCGGACGCGGCCGCGCCACTGGCTCTCGTGGTGCTTCCAGCCGAGGATCGTCGTGCGGCCGCTCCCGGTGGAAATGCGCCCGATGTGGCTATACGCGACCTCATCCACACGCTCAAGGATGCGGGTGCCCGGCGGGGTGTTCTTCTCCATCCAGGTGATCGCCTTGTAGTCCTCGCGATAGCGCGGGTACTCGCCAAGGTGCGCAATCGCGTCGAGCGTGCGCGTCATGTAGATGTCGCGATGCGGCGCGCGGGCCTCCGGCGTCGAGGCGATGGGCCACGTGAAGAAATCGCGTGTCCGCGTGACGGTGGCTGCGAGGGGGTAGTACATCCCGAGGAACAGCACCGCCATAACCGCGACCAGCGCGGGCCAGCGGGCGAGGACGTGGCCCACGGCCTCCGTGGCGTCGTCGCCCATGCGGGAGCGCCCCTTGGCAGTGGCCGCCATGACGAGCGCGACGATCAGGATTCCCGCCAAAATCCAGAACAAATAGAACCACATGCGTGCGGCGCCCTCGGGAAACAGGCGCGCGATCAGGAACGGCATGCCGATACCGCCAATGGCGATCAGCGTCCAGAGCTCTGGCGAGGCGATTGCCGAATTGGTTGTCATCGGGCGGACGCTGAAGCGCGCGAACATCTCTCGCAGCGCGACGACCATGCCGCCGGCGAAGATCGCCCAGATCGGGTAGTATATCTTGAACGGCGTGTTGTAGCGCTCGAGGTTTCCGCCGTAGTCGTCGTCGAAATGCAGTGCCTCGACAAACCAAGTCCAAAAGAAGGCTACGGAAAGGAAGGTCCACGCGGGGCTCTCCGATCGATCCTTGAAGGCGATGGCGTAGTAGAACGCGAGGACCATCATGCCGAGAGAAATTGCGCCAGCCCAATGCTCCAGATAGTTGCGTGTCAGGGTGATGATCGCCAGCACACCCATCGCCGCCATGAATGCAACGCCCCGGGGTACGCGGCGGGCACTGCGTGCGAAACGACCAATCGCCAGCGCGATGATCGGAATGAGGAAAATGCCCCAGTGCATGACAAAATCGCGAAGCTGAGTGCGAAGCGCGGCAGGAAACGGGTTCACGGGAGAGGATTTCCAGAACGTCTCCCAGAAGCGACCCGTGGCGGACTTCAATTCATGGGAAATAAATGGCGGAAGAATATCGTAGAATACGGTGTTCTCCGGCTGGAGGGGCGATACGAAATAGAGCTTGAACGGCAGGATGAAGGCGAGCGACAGCCCGCCCACCATGGCGTAGGTGCCGCCTGCGGAATACCACCATGCCCCGACGCCATTCTCGCGCGGACGGAGGGCCCAACTCCCCGCGAGCGCGATGATGGCAAGCAGGATCGCCGCGTCGCGAATCGCAATGCCGAGGGCGGGCGTGGGTTCCGCGCCACCCATGCCGGGTGCGATGAAGGCACCCAGCATCACAAGCGCCAGCGCGACAACAATTGCGGGAATCGCCAGCGAAAGGACGGATGCGTGCGTCAGCCTAAACCGGATGATGGGGTACCCCGCGGCGAGCGCGACGATGGCGAGAAGGAAGAGCTTGAAGTTCTGAAAGAGCGGTGTCGTATCGGGCATCGAATTCCAGAGAGCCCCGACGACGAGAGCGAGCAGCACCGCGAATCCGGCGAAACCGACCCACTTCCAGAACGCCGCCGGCGCGACGCCGCGACGCGCGACGAGGATCACAACGCCATACAGGGGTGCGAGTACCACGGCGTCCCAGATATTGACGGGAAACACGGCGGCGATGAAAAAGGCCATGCAGCCGAGGTCAATCCAGCTTCGGCCAAAGAAGATCGCGTCTTTCCGCGAGCCGCGACTGTTCTTGCGCAGCAGCGAGAGGCAGGCGCAGAGCGCAGCGAGCGTGAAGGGAATCGCGGCGTGATGCGGGTGATGATCGCCCAGAATCGCGCTGAAGTAGGGGAACTCGGTGATGGTGCCGGCTTCCTTCACCCCGCCGGGCGTTCCCTTGATCGCGCGGCTGGAGTCCCAGAAATTGACGAAGGTCGCGTTCTCCCAGGAGAATCGAATCTGTCCGATGGTGGGATTGGTGGGCGCGGTCGGAAACTCCGTGCCGAATCGCGCGGCGATCACCTGAAGCGGGTCGATGGTGAACTCTGTGAATGCTTCGCGGATGTCCGA
>JBBQYG010000138.1:0-11033 GCA_038208905.1 Candidatus Sumerlaeia bacterium
CGTCTCCAGCACCGCGGCCACGCGGGTGTATTGCAGGCACCTCAAGGGCAGGGATGAGGTATGAAGTGGGAAGGATAAGCGGCAACGGCGGCAAATTGCACTCTCCGTCACTTGCCTCTGATCCATCCGTCCCATCGAGAACCCAAAAACGCTGGACTCTTTTTTTCATCCCTTATCCCTGTCGTTCCCCCCTGCAGTTCAGAACCGCTTCACATACGCGTGGCAGTAGGGCTCCTTGCCGGTCTTCTTGTAGTAGTCCTGATGGTACTCCTCCGCCGGCCAGAACTTCGGGGCCTTCACGACTTGGGTGGCGACCTTGAGGCCCTTGGCCTTTAGCTCGCCGATCAGCTTCTCCGTGATCGCCTTCTGTTCGTCGTCCACATAGAACACCGCGGAGCGATACTGCTTCCCAACGTCCGGGCCCTGGCGATCAACGTGCGTCGGGTCGTGGGTCTCGAAGAAGAGTCTCGCCAGCTTCTCGAAGGAGGTCTTGGTTGGATCGAAGACCACCTCGATCGCCTCCGCGTGGCCCGTGTCGGTGTAGCAGACTTCCTTGTAGGTGGGGTTATCCTTGTGGCCGCCTATGTAGCCGACGGCCGTCTCGGTGACGCCCGGCTCGATGGCGAAGAAGTGCTCCACGCCCCAGAAGCACCCGCCGGCAAAGATCGCGCGGCTAGTCGTGGCGCCCGCCGTGGCCTTGGGCTCGAAGACCATCGAGATCGAGTTCACGCAGTGGCGCGTATTCTTGGCCGTGAAGCCCTCGCCCGCGAACACGTGACCCAAGTGCGCGTCGCACTTCGCGCAGACGATCTCGGTCCGGCGGCCGTCGGCGTCGGGGACGTGCTTTACGGCCCCGGGGATTTCGTCGTCGAAGCTCGGCCATCCGCATCCCGAGTCGAATTTCGAGGTGGAGTCATAAAGCGCCGTATTGCATCGCTTGCAGCGATAGGTGCCCGCTTCCTTCACTTCGTAGAGGTCGCCGGAAAAGGGGCGCTCGGTCCCCTTGTTTACGATGACGCGCTCTTCCTCGGTGGTCAGCTTCCGCCAATCGGGATTGGTAGCCATGCTCGTCTGTGTCTCCTCTTTCTGCGCAAATGCGCTGATTGCCAACAGGCACGAAACCAGTGCCGCCGCCACGCCCAGCATCAGGATCAGGCCTTTCGCGCGGGGCAGGCCCTTTGATTCTGTCGCTTGCATCATCTCCACCTCCGGGTCTCTCATGCCACCGGGCTATGCACCCGCCGTGCCCGGTCGCGGGCTTGGCAGGTTTCCCCGCCGGGATTCCGTGGCATGGCCCATTCGTCTCGCGGATGCCTGATATTGCTCCCCTCCCGGCTCATGGTCAAAGCACTATTGCAGGGGGTTGCGGGAACCGCAACCCCGGGATAGCCCTTGACGGGGGGAGCTTGGGACGTGCCATTCTGTCCTCCCCCGGGAAAATGGCGCCCGGTGGACTGGCCTCTTTTTCCCCGGAAAACCCGAATAAGGGAAGGGCCTTTCAGGTATGCCCTCCGGCTTTTTGAGGGCACCCTGACCGCCGAGCACGTCATCCGCAGCACCCACTATCGGAGTTGTTATGCAGATTAAGCAGGTCGCAGAGCTTCTTGGCGCCGAAAAGAAGGACGTCATCGACGAGGTGGAGACTCTCCGCGAGGCGTTCTCCGCGAAGGGCTATAAAATTGCCAAAAAGCTGACCGCTGCCAGCAGCTTGGACGAGGAAATCGCCAAGCACGTGCTCGCGAATTTCGACGTGCGCCGCCAAAAGGTGGCCGAGGTCGCCAAGGAAGAAGAGGCGCGCCGCCACCGCGAGGAGGAAGAACGCCGCCGCGCTGCGGACGAAATGGCCCGCAAGAAAACCGAGGAGGAGGCGCGTCAGCGCGCCGAGGTCGCGCGCGTTGCCGCCGAGGCCGAACTGGCCCGGCGTCAGGCCGAGATCGCCCGCCAAGAGCGCGAGGCCGCCGAAGCCGCCGCCCGCGCCAAGGCCGTCGAGGTCGCCGCGCAGCGGGCCGCCGCCGCCGCACAGGCCCCAGCCCTTGCTGCTGCCCCCGCAGCCGTGCCCGCCGCGCAGCCCGCTACTCCCGCCGCCGCTGCTCCGGCGCCTGCTTCCGGCCCCCGCCCGGCCATGCAGTCGCCCCCCGATCATACGCCCCGCCCGGCCCCATTTGGCGCTCCACGGGCTCCAACGCACCGTCCCGGCTCACCGCCTCAGCAGCGCCCCTATGACGGCCCGCCCCGCGGCGGAGACGACCGCGGCGGCCCCCGCACAGCATACCCCCCGCGCCCCGACTCGCGAGGCCCCCGGCCTGCCGGTCCGCCCTATCCCCCGCGCGACGACCGTGGCCCCCGGCCTGCTGGCCCCTATCCTCCCCGCGACGATCGTGGACCCCGTCCCGCTGGACCCTACCCCCCCCGCGATGACCGCGGTGGTCCCCGTCCCGCTGGACCCGGCAGTCGCCCCATCGGCGACCGCGGGCCCCGCCCCGCCGGGCCTGGCGGTCCCGGCAGCC
This sequence comes from Candidatus Sumerlaeia bacterium, assembly GCA_038208905.1. GTDB lineage: Bacteria > Sumerlaeota > Sumerlaeia > SLMS01 > SLMS01 > JBBQYG01. Next base: position 2,508 of record JBBQYG010000138.1, read on the forward strand.
GCCCCATGGGCGACCGTGGCGGCCCACGCCCCGGTGGTCCCGGCGCGCGCCCCGGCGGACCCGGTGGCCGCCCCGGCGGCCGCGAGGAGACGACCCGCGATGGTCGTCCCGCCAATGCGGCCCAGCTTCAGAATTTCCTGAAGGACGGCCTGCAGACCGACGTCACCGACGACTTCAAGCGTACCGCGGTTCGCCGCGGTCCCAAGCCCGTCAAGCCCGCCGGTACCGACAAGCGCGACTGGGAGGAGAAGGCCAAGCGCGCCGTCAAGCCCGGCGGAGTTGATGACAAGAAGCGCATCCGCCCCAGCCAGATCTTCAACCTCGAAGCCGGCCTGAGCGGCGACCGCCGAATGAAGGGCCGCCGCAAGGGCCCCGGCGAGCGCGAAGAGCGCGAGCCCAGCCGTCCAGAAATCCGCGCCATCGTTCTGCGCGGGGACTTTACCGTTGGCCAGTTCGCCGAGAAGACCGGGCTCGAAGTCGCCGAGGTCATGGGCAAGCTCTTCGCCATGGGCGAGATGCTCACCATCAATCAGCTCCTCGACTCCGAAAAGGCCGAGGCCCTTGCCATCGAGTTCGAACTCGACATCAAGGTCGAAAAGGAAAGCGACGAGGGCGACATCGCCGAGATCGTCGATGTGGAGGACGATCCCGCCCTCCTCGTGCCCCGCTCGCCGGTCGTCACCGTCATGGGCCACGTCGATCACGGCAAAACCTCCCTTCTCGACCGCATCCGCAAGGCCGACGTGGCCGCGGGCGAGTTCGGCGGCATCACCCAGCACATCGGCGCCTACCACGTGGCCACGCCCCGCGGAGACGTCGTATTCCTCGACACCCCCGGCCACGAGGCCTTCACCGAAATGCGCTCGCGCGGCGCCAACGTCACCGACTTGGTGATTCTGGTCGTCGCCGCCAACGACGGCGTCATGCCCCAGACCGTGGAAGCCATCAGCCACGCCAAGGCCGCCGGCGTCCCGATCCTTGTCGCTATCAACAAGATCGACGCACCCGGCGCCAACATCGACCGCGTGAAGCAGGAACTGATGAAGTACGAGCTCGTCGCCGAGGATTACGGAGGAGAGACCATCATGCTCCCCGTTTCCGCCCTTCGCGGTGACGGCATCGACAACCTGCTGGAGTACGTCGCTCTCCAGACGGAAATCCTCGAACTCACGGCCAACCCAAGCCGCCCGGCCATTGGAACGGTGGTCGAGTCTCACATGGACCCGCTGCGCGGCGCCGTCGCCACGATCCTCGTGGAGGCCGGCACGCTCCGCGTGGGCGACGCCTTCCTCTGCGGCACCGAGTTTGGCCGCGTTCGCGCCATGCGCGACGACCGCGACCACACCATCGACGAGGCCGGGCCCTCCCGCCCCGTCGAGATCATCGGCCTCAGCGGCAGCCCCATCGCCGGAGAGCGCTTCGTCGTCATGCCCTCCGAGTCCGAGGCACGCCAGATCGGCGAGCGACGCACCGCCCGCCGCAAGACACGCAAGGCCATCCACAAGCAGCACATCAGCCTGGACAACCTGGCAGAGCGCATGGCCGAGGGATCCGTCCTTACCCTCAACATTATCATCAAGGCCGACGTTCAGGGCTCCGTGGAGGCCATCGCCGGCACGATCCTCAAGATCAAGAGCGACAAGGTCCTCATCCGCATCCTCCACTCCGCCGTCGGCGCCGTCAGCAACTCCGACGTCCAACTGGCCGACGCCTCCGAGGCCATCATCCTCGCCTTCAACGTCGGCGTGGACACCACCGCCCGCGACCGCGCCGAGGAATACGGCGTGGACGTGCGCTCCTACCAGATCATCTATGCCCTCAAGGCCGACATTGAAAAGGCCATGATGGGAATGCTCACCCCCGAGTTCGCCGAGAAGGAAGAGGGCCGCGCCAAGGTCCTCACCACCTTCAAGGTCTCCAAGGTCGGCACCGTCGCCGGCTGCTTCGTGGAGGAGGGCGCCATCAACATCAAGCACCAGGCCCGCCTCCTGCGCGACGGCAACATCATCTGGCGCGGCAAGCTCCGCTCCCTCCGCCGCATCAAGGACGACGTCAGGGAAGTCCTCAACGGCCTCGAATGCGGCATCGGCCTCGAGAACTACAACGACGTGAAGGACGACGACATCATTCAGGTCTACTCCCTCGTCGAGCAAACCCTCTCCCTCGTCACCACCGACTCCACCCGCAAGCCCGAGACGGCCCGGGCATAGCCGCCGGACGGGACAGCCACCGGAACACCAACTCCGCGCAGAGCCAGTGGCTTTGCGCGGAGTTTTCTCTTTTGATGACCTGCCCATCCTTCGACTCGACATCCTGAAATGGCGCGGATTGTGTGCGCAATAGACGCGGATAATCCGCGTCAAATCGCGCGCAAGCTCGGAAAATGGCACGGCGGGGGAGTGGAACACCAAATGAATCGCTGAAAAAGACCTCCGCATTGACTTCATCGGGGGGCGGGGCGGGCGGCTTGAGCGCAAGCCATCTCCGGTGCCGCCGCGCGCATTGTCCCACCTGGCGCGCGACGGTAACCAAGGTGTGTTCTGCGCCAGAGAAGGAATGGTCCCGCATGATCGTGTGAAGGCGCACCAAGTCGATCAGGTCGCCGTTCTTGCTGAGCCAATCCACAGCCTCGCCGAAGAGCCGCGGATCGCGACGCCCGAAGGTCCCTTGACTACTGCCCGGCCACGCTTTTTTTCAACCCCCCCGTCACGCTTCGGACGCCACCTCCTCCGGAATCACATCGCCGCCGACCAGGCGATACGTCTCCACCGAGCTGTGAATCACAAGAATCACCAGTACCACCGCAAGAACCAGCGAGGAACCGACGGTGCCGAATCCCAGACCGCCCTTGTCGTGGGTCTTGGTCAGCACGTCTCCCAGCGTGGCGCCGAACGGCCGCGTCAGGACGAAGGCCATCCAGAAAAGCGCCACGCGCGAAACCGAAGTGAGCCTGTAAACGAGCAGCAGGACGCCAAGCAACCCACCAATCAGCAATGCCCCACCCGCAAAGCCCAGTCCGGAATCGTCGGCCAGATAGTCGCCCACCGCGGTGCCCAGCGTGTTGGATACCAGAATCGCGATCCAATAGATCACCTCGACCCGACGTGACCGGATGTGGCTGACGGAGAGCGAGGCACCGCTCGCCCACCACACCGCGAAGATCACCAGCAGCAACCCGCTCAGGATCAACGACCCCGTCGCATAGCCAAGCCCCAGTGTCCGATCCATGTAGTCCGACATCGTCGTGCCCGCCGTGCTCGTCGTCAGAATCACCGCCCAGTACAACGACGGATGAAACCGCTTCGCCGCCAGCTGGCCAAACAGCGACATCAGGAAGAGTCCCATCAGCAACAGCGTGCTCGCCGCATAGCCCACATTCAACGTCATCGACAGCAGGTCCCCCGCCGTCTCCCCCAGCGTCGTCGCACAGATCTTCATGATCCAGAACAGGACCGCGACCTCTGGAATCTTGCTCCGGCCTTCCATGCTTCCCTCGCTCATCCTGTTAATCCCCGCATCACGAAGTATCGACGGGCGCCAACTCGCGCGTCCGGATAGATCATGCAAACGCGGAATGAAGAGAAGCTGAATTCCGAGGGACGATAGCGGGAAAAATCCCGCGCGGATCTTCGGGAAGATCAGTGCCTTTCTATGAACTTGGTGGCCGCTCCATATCCGCATGGGCATCCTGCCCATGCCCGATCAGACTCCCGCCCACACCTGCATCAGCAGGCCCCCCTCGACCCCCGGATTCCTCTTCGGATTAGGCTGTGTCTGACAATTGCATTCGGCTTTCCGATGGCTGCGAACCTTCGTCCTGACGCGTCGCGATTTCTCAACGATGAACCACATCGCCTCGTCATCGGCGCCATCGTCATGACTCGTTCTCGCTCAACGGACCAGCTCGAAGCCATTTATCAAACACAGCCTAGTATATCCAATCAGAAACCAAGCATGCCATAGAGTGCTTCCCAGTACAGCCGCCCTCAAACCTCACCCGCCACCGGCCCACCCTCGCCCGAACCTCCTCTGTGCTCTCTGTGCGCTCTGTGGTGAACCCTTTTTTTCCTGTCGATCTGCCCACGAAGCGTCGCAGAACAGACTACTCCCGAACACGCTCCGCCGTAAACAACGCCTCCATGAAAAACTCCGCCTTCTCCGGTAAACGGTGGCGCCTGCCGGCGTGAGAGGGGAGGCGGTGGAGGAGCTACGAGGTCGGGGGGGGGCTTCAAGCCGGGCGGCGGCGTAGGTAGAGATGTGAAGCCCATTTGTCATTGGCCCGACAGCATTCCTCCTGGCCTCCCAAATAAGACAAGGAAGGTTTTTTCGGAGAAGCGACTTAAGGGATGCCGCATACTTGGATGGCACAGTATGAATAATTGAGTACAATGGTCTCTTTTTTGGTTGCCCTTAAGAATTGGACTGAAGCAGTCTCTATCTTCGTGTCGCAGCTGTAATAACCTTGGCCGCCGCAAGCCACGGTTTGACCCGTTGCGACAGACAAGTCTTGAGGGCATCAAAAACCACCCAGAGAGAGTGATAATGACCACGAAGAAGACGTTGCTCCTTGCCGTCGCATCCACGCTGGTTGTCTCCACAGCTATTTCCGGCTGTGGTGCCAAGCGTGCCAGCTACCTAAGCAATACGGCCGACCTCGATCCCGAAGCTCAGAAAATCTGGACGCGACCCGTTGAGACCAGTATCAAGATCGGCATGACAGACACCGAGGGCTCCGCCTCTCAGACGATGCTCCTTGGATTCACTCTTAAGGGCGATAGCCCAGCTCAGAAATTCAGCTTCCTTTTCCTACGCATGGGAGACAACTACGACGTCGCTGGTTCACTTCAAGATCTCGGCCAACTGGACAACATTGCTATTTCTCGTGCCATCAGCGCGGCAACGGCGGATGGTCTGTACATCACGAAGATCGAATCTGATTCGAAGGGGCTTTGGCCCTTTTACGTCGAGCGCGACGTGACCGTCACGGGTAAGCCTATCAGTCTCGTCGATCTAGGTATGGTCGAGCAGGAGCGTTATGATCGGCGTGCCCTTTACGAGATCATCTTCGGTTCAGGCTCCGGTGATGGCATGATGGACCTTCTCGAAGGCGAAGGTTCCATTCTCTCGAAGATCGGCTTCTAGTCGATCGGACCAACCATTGCCCCCGGCCCGAATCGCTGTTGCATGGATTCCGGCCGGGGGGTAGCCTTGCATGGTCGGCAATCGTGACCATGAGTACGTCTTTCACGGTCGAATCTCGCTGAATTCAGGGTTCACATCGCGGAATTGTCTATACGGAGTTCCGTGAATCCGAACGATGGTGGTAATGTCTGCCCGTCAAGCCTCCCTCACATGCTCCGCCGTAAACAACGCCTCCATGAAAAACTCTACCTTCGCATGAAGCTCCTCCCACTCCATCCCCGCCACAGAGTCCGCGACGATGCCACCACCCGCGTGGTACTCGATGCTTCCATCCACGCGAAACACGGCTGTGCGGATGGGGAGGTTGAGTTCCATGTCGCCGTCGGCGTCGATCCAGCCGAGGGCGCCGCAGTAGATGCCGCGCGGGGCTGTTTCGAGTTCGGCGATGATCTCCAGCGCGCGGCGCTTGGGGGCGCCGGTGACGCTGCCTCCGGGAAAGGTGGCGGCGAAGATCTGCTCCAGCGTCACCCCCGCGCGGAGCGTCCCCGCAACGGTTGATTCGAGGTGTACCAGCCCCGGGTGCGCCGTCGCCCGCATCAGCGGATCCGCCTCCACGCTGCCGTAGAGACAAACCCGACCCAGGTCGTTGCGCTCCAGATCCACGATCATCACATGCTCCGCGCGGTCCTTTTCGCTGGAGAGGAGGTCCGCCTTGGCATCCACCACCCCGCTGAGATGCGTGGGAATAGCGCGCGTCCCCTTGATCGGGCGCGTCTCGATGCGGGCGCCGCGTCGGCGGAGGTAGAGCTCTGGGGAAAAGCTGGCGATCGTCGCCGTGGGCGTCAGAAAGAGCGCCCCATAGGCCGCGCCGCCGCGCTCCATCGCGATGTCGAAGACCGCTTCTGGCGAAACCGCCGAGCGCCCTGCGAGGGGCACCGTCAAGTTCACCTGATAGGTGTCGCCCGCAGCCAGATACGCGCGGATGATCTCCACCAGCGCGGCGTGGGACTCGTGCCCGATCATTGGTTTCGGGTATTCGGCGGGAAACGGTGATGAGACCGGCCACGGAGTCAGCGGCGGAGCATCGTGCCCGGGGGCCGTTGCCGCCAACTCCGGCGCCCCCGCCATCCATCCCGCCGGGATGACGCCCGCATAGCCGACGCGCTCCGTGCCGCCCTGCGAGTCCGGGCGAAAGGCGTCGATGAAGATGGAGGCGAAGAACTCGTCGTCGCGGAGCGCACCCGCGTGGGGAAACGCGTGCTCGTGTGGGGTGAAGCGCTGGCCGAACTCATAGGTCGCCGCGATCATCGCGAGCGGGAAGGCCGGCTTCCCCGCCCCGGACCCCACCTTCGGGAGGCGAGCGCGGATCGCCGCGAGGACTTCCTCCAGCACCACCAGGGGCGAACGCTCCGACGCGTGAAATGGCGCCTCGGCCCCCGCCTGCCAGAGTGTCGTGACACCGCGCGCATACCTCAACAATACCAGTGGCGTCGTCAGCAGCAGGCACGGCGGGTCCCATCCACCCGGTCCGTTGGAGACCAGGATCGCGCCGCCCACCGTGGGCGCTCCCCCGCGCTTGCCTGAATCTGCCATGGGTTTCGTTGAACTCGCTCTCGCTGAACTTGACCTTCTTGGCGGCCCTGCCCCATCCTCTGCCTCCAACCGTCCCAGACCGGGACACACTAGGGGGGCGCGCATGGCGGGCAAGGGGCGAACAAGCAAGAAACGGGGCGGACGCAAGGGGGCGCCGCGTTCGCGCAAGATCATTCTCGCCGCGCTGTCGCTGCTCTTCGCCGTGCTGGGCGTCTCCGGCGTCGGCTACTACTACGCCCCATTTGCGGGCGTGCTGGAGAGCGGCGTCGAGCAGCTCGAAAACCTCCCCGCAAAAGTCAGCAAGGCATCTGCAAACCCCGCCGCCGGGGAGGCCTACTCCATCGTCCTGGTCAAGCGCGTCGTCGATGGCGACACCCTGGTGGTGGAGGCTGGTTCAAAGGAGGACCGAGTGCGGCTCATCTGCGTGGATACCCCCGAATCCGTCCACCCCGACCCGCGCAAGAATTCGCCCCTCGGCAAGCAGGCCTATGAATACACGCGCGGACGCCTGGAAAACCGCCAAGTCCGCCTCGCCAACGACGGCAAGGACACCTTCGACCGCTACGGTCGCCGCCTCGCCTACGTCATGGTGGACGGAGCCAACTTCAACGTCGAACTCGTGAGGGAGGGCTACTCGGAATACTACGTCAAATACGGCAAGAGCCAACGCTTCGACCCCGACTTCCGCCGCGCCGAATCCGACGCCCGCGAATCCCGCCGGGGCCTCTGGAGCCCGGGGGCCGCCGACCTGCTCCCTCCCGCCCCCGAAGTGGCGATTAAGGATTAGGGGAACAGCGGGAAAAGCGGTAACGACGGGATCGACGGAAAGGGCGGAAACGACGGAAAAACCGCCACATTCCCCACGCTGTTCCGCCTTTCCCGCTTTTCCCGCCGTTCCTGCCTTTCCCCTTCACAACATCAGCCCCAATTCATACAGCGCCGCCAGCAGGCAAATCGTCACCATGATGGCATAGGCCAACATGCGTAGCTGGTCGGGGTTGAGGCGCGTCTTGACCTTCCCCTCGGCCTTGTCGGGTACTTCCCTCGCCAGAAAGGCGAGGCGGCCCATGATCGAGCCGACGATTACCAAGCTGACCACCACCAGGACCCAGAAGAAAATCACGCGCGCGCCTCGCTACCTGTGCCGGAATGCCCCCGGGCGCGGCACGGGGCCAGTCGCCGAAGGCTGACGCCAGCATTCGCATCGTAAGCCGAAACTCAAGCGGGGAACCGGCCATCGCGCCGCTCGACGTGGTGGCGATCTGCCTGACGCCGCTGCTGGTCCTGTTGCAGGGCCACCGCTTTGGCGTGGGGAATCACGAGTTCCTTCTCGCCTCGATGCGACGTGCGCAGGATCCCACCTATCTCGTCAACGACTGGTTTCTCTCCACGCCCGCCCACCACCCGCTGCTGGTGGCGATTCTTGCCCCGCTTTCCGGTTCGGTCGGTGAGCCCGCCGCCCTGCTCGGCGTTCACCTCGCCACGCGGCTGCTCCTGCTCGCGGGGGTGTGGCGGCTGGCGATGGCGCTCGTTGGGGGCAACGCGTGGGTGGCGGTGGCCGCGATGGTGGCCACGTTCTTCGAGCCTCGCCTGCGCATCGGATCCCACTACCTGCAAGGCGGCCACTGGGAACCCGCCTTCCTCGGCATGGCATGCGCGGTGTGGATCGTCCTGCTGGCGATGCGTTTTGCCGGGGGCCGTCGCGGCGCGTGGCTCCCGCTTGTTCTCGTTGGGGGGGGTGGCATTGCCGCCCACCTCTTCATCTGCCTTCCCGTCTTCGGAATCGCGGTG
>JBBQYG010000139.1:0-10990 GCA_038208905.1 Candidatus Sumerlaeia bacterium
ACCCCTCGGCAGACGATCTGGAGAATGCCGCTCGCGCGGCAGCCCGGATTCCGCCCCCTGCCGTCAACGGCTCCATCGCCATCCTCACACCCGAGCGCGCTGCAGCAACGGCTGATAGCGGCAATTCCACAAAGGCAGCAATCCGATCTATGACTTCCTGCAACTCGGGATACGGCAATAGGAAAAGCGACTTTCGACAGAAGCTATTCCATTGCTCCTTCTTCCCTGAAATATTGACAAATCTTGAAGTCAGGCCTGCTGGTGCTACCAATGGAATATCGGTCTTTCTACGGGAAAACGTCGCGCGAAAGGCCAGCACGAGGTCGTCGAGCCGAAACTCGCGGTGCTTGCTAAATAGCCAAATATCGAAATAATCCTTCAGCCTGCTGTTGATCTCGCCCAACCTGCAAATCGCATGAAACTTCTCGGAGATGCTGGTCTCCATGCTGTAGGCGCGAACTCGCGGGCGAGGGAAATTCAGCAGAGACGGAAAGTCATCGAAACCACATTCACCGGCAGCGTCTCCAATACCGATATCAGCTTGGAATCTGATCTTGGTCTTCGGGGGAAGCATCGCGACCATCGAAACCTTTATGCCGCCGTAGGGATCGGCGGCGCGAGTTGTCTCCAACTTCATGTCCCTCGCATGGAAAAAAAGCCCATCTTCTATCCTCTCCACGGCGCAGATCTCGATGAACATTGCCTTGATTAGCTCGGGCGCCATGTCCCCCTCACCCAAAAAGTCAACGTCGCTGGTGGAGCGAAACTTCTCTAGATTCCACAACGGAAAGAGCATTCCTCCCTTGAGAATCAGGCATTTCTGTGGCGCGATATCGCTAGGCGCCCAAGGAAGCCTTCGATGACATATCGTCGATGAAGACTCCCCGAGCTTACACCACTGGACTCCTTTCCCCCCGACGAGGGATCCCGCAGCCTATTCAGGCGCGCGAGTATCGAAGTGCTGCGGTTTCGAGAATCGGGAGGGATCATCGCAGCATCTCCAAGTAGGGCCTCATGACGTTGCGGACACGGCAGGCTTCTGATTCGCGAAGCAGATCGTCCATTCGGACCACACGCCTCCGCCATGCGTCCTGAAGTGCTTCTGTCGCGACGTCGATGCCCACTTGGTTCCGAAACTTGAAGCAGTCGGCGACTGTCTTGGCGATCGAATAGATTCGGACCCGGACGCCATCGACGAGATGTACTTCGATGCCCGCTGAGAAGGCCCGACCAGACATCCGGACCACTCGCACCATCGGACTGCCAGACTTGACCGGGCCCTTGTGCGCCAGCGCAAGCCACACAAGTGGTGAATTCTGTGTTGTGAGTTCGTGGAAGCTCAGCGCGCTCAGGAGGCAAACCACCCCGCCGGGAAGCCGCCGACTTACCTCCGCCAAGGATATATGTTCGGACATCGGAAAGTCCGCTCGTTGGTAGAGCCCTCTGCCAACACGCACAAGACTTCCCTCAGCGACCAAATCCCGGATCGCAACACTCGCCTTGTTGCTTTCGAGAATGTCCTTTGGCATGAAGACTCCGTGCGCCTCCGCCATGGAAAGGATTCGCTTCTTGAGGGCCTGCGGCATGAGATAACCAATATACCTTTCTTGGGCATAGTATATTCATCAACGGGGCCAATGTCAACCGATCAGGGAGATATCCATCCGTGTGTCATCTCGAAACCGTTGACGAGTTGCAACATGTGGAGCGTCGAAGGTCCACTGTCTTTTTTTCTTGCCGTTGTTCGGCGCCGGTGGAGACCTTTCGCGGCGATCATGTCTCCCATTCTCCCACGCTCCGGTTCTCCATCATGATCAAGCCTTTCCGTTCGACTGCCGAAACTCCGAAGACTCCCCGCAAGCCACGCATCCCGCAGGACGCCGAGGGTTGGTGCCGGGAGGCCGCGGCTGCGCAGGATCAGGGCGATTGGACGCGCGCGGTGGTGTGCTATCGCCGGGCCCTTCAGCAGGCGCCGCTGTGCAGTGAAATTCGCACGGCTTTCGAGTATGCGATCGAGCAGCAGATCTATGACGCACAGCCAGATCTCGCCAATGCGTCGGCTCCCCCGATACGGGCTCCCCAGCGGGAGGAGTTGGAGCCGGAGGATGAGGACGACTTCGAGCCGCCTGCTCGCGCCACGGCGCCGAAGCGCGGCCCGGCGCCAATCGTGATGCACCGGCCGCGCGCAGGGGGCGGGTTTCCGGCGCGCCGGATGGCGATGGCCGCGGCGCTGGTCGGCGGGATGGTGCTGACGGCGGGTGGCCTGTATGGCGCGGTCGCCGCGGTCACGTGGATCAAGGGGGCGATGAGCAGCGGCCTCCCCACGATCGCCGAGGTGAAGCTGCCGGAGGATCTCAACAAGTCGCTCGTTCGCGCGAATGCGGAGTTGGCGTCGGGCAATCCCGCCGATGCCACGAAGACGCTGCAGGTCGCGCTTAATAGCTTTCCCGACTACGAGAAGCAGATCGCGCCGGCGCTGGCGCAGGCGCTCCGGGTGCGGGGCGCGGGCGAGATGCGGGACCGCCGCTATGACTCAGCCGCGGGTTTTTTCAATGATGCGGCGGAGGCGGATCCCTCCAACGAGCAGAACTGGATCGACCTTGGCCGGGCCAAGCGGGACCAGGCCCGCTCGCCCGCCGCCGCCAAGGATACAGCGCGTCAGCGGGCGCTGCTCGGCGAGTCGGAGAACGCATTCTCGCGCGCGCTGGCGATCAAGCCCGGCGACACGGCGGCGCTGTATGGCCTGGCCCAGGTCTATGACGCGCGCAACAACCGCAAGCTCGCCTCCGAGACCTATGAGAAGCTTGTAGCGCTGGCGCCGTCGTCGGCGGAAGGCCAGCTTGCTCGCACGGCGCTGGCGCAGCTCAAGAAGAAGTAATTCGATCCCCGCGTCCGCCCACTGATCCCCCCGCAAGTCTTTTTAGCCGTGTGTTTCGTCCTTGCTCTGTCGCCGCGATGGTGTCCACGCTCCCGATTCCTTGTCTGGAATCCGCAACGGAGCCGCGCCGGTGGCCAAGAAACCTCTCGCCGAAGATAGCACCTCCTCATTCCCCGCACGTGCCCGTGGACGCGGGGTCCACATCGCGCCGTCGATTCTTTCCGCGAATTTCGCCGACATGCGCAGCTCGCTGGTCGCCATGCGCCAAGCCGGTTGCCGTTGGACCCACATCGACGTCATGGACGGGCACTTCGTTCCCAACCTCACGTTCGGCCCCGGCTTCGTGGAGGCAATCCGCGCAGTGGGGAAGGACTTTTACTTCGACGTGCATCTGATGATCACCAACCCGCGCGACTTTGTGAAGCCCTTCGCCGCGGCGGGCGCCCAGTGCATCACCTTCCATCAGGAGGCGGCCGGCGACGACAGTACCAACCTCCTTCGCTACATCAGGCGCCAGGGATTGCAGGCCGGTATCTCCATCCGCCCGCGCACGCCGGTCTCGGCGCTGACGCCTCATCTGACCCACGCGGATCTGGTGCTGGTGATGACGGTGGAGCCCGGCTATGGCGGACAGAAGCTGATCCCGGGAACGCTGAACAAGGTGCGCGAGCTGGCGCTCCTGCGCGAGGAACATGCGCTCTCCTTCCTCATTCAGGTCGATGGCGGCATCGGCCCCGAAACCGCGCAGCTCGCCGTCGCCGCCGGTAGCGACGTGCTGGTCGCTGGCTCCGCTGTGTTTCGCGGCGGCAAGGTGAAGGAAAACGTGAAGGCGATCAGGAAGAGCATTTCGGAGATGAGGTAGAAAGGCAGGGAACAGCAGGGAAAGGCAGGGGAAAAATAGGAAACGGCGGGGCTGGCTTTGGCTCGCAGTCTTGCCCTGTCGTTCCCTTTTTTTGGCTGCTGTTCCCTGCCGTTGCCCGCCTTGTCAATCCTCTTCCAGTTTGTGGATCAGTTCGTTGCTGGCGCGGCCGACGCGGGTGTGGCCTATCCAAGCGACCAGATCATAGAGCAGCGACATCACCGACGGGATGAAGAAGATCGTGGTGATCGTTCCCAGCAGCAGTCCGCCGAAGGTCACGACGCCGAGCCCGCGATAGAGTTCCGATCCGGCGCCGGGGAGGAACACGAGCGGCGCCAGGCCGAAAATCGTGGTTCCCGTGGTCATCATGATCGGGCGAATGCGCGACATGGTGGAGGCGATGATCGCCTCGCGGGTTTCCATGCCCTCCTTCATGAAGTTCAGCGCCTGCTCCACGATGAGGATCGGGTTGTTCACGATGCTGCCCAGCAGGATCACGAAGCCGAGCATGGTGAGCACATCCAGGGACTGGATCTGGCCCTTGGTGGTCAGGGCAAGGTACCAGTTGAGGAACGCGAGCCCGATCACGCCGCCCGAAATGCCGATGGGCACGCTGAGCAGGATCGTAAACGGATGGCCCCAAGCGCGAAAGATCAGCACCAGCACCAGATAGACGAGCACGATCGCGAGGAGGAAGTCGCCGCTGAGCGCCTCCCGGATGGCCTTGAGCTTGTCGCTTGAGCCGCCGATGCGGAGCGAATAGCCCGGCGGCACCTTGTCTTCCTTCTGGAGCGCATCGACGATATTGGTCTGGATCAGGCCGATGGCCTCCTCCAGCGATGTGTCGGCGGGTGGAGTAATGGTCAGCGTCACGGCGCGCTGCTCGTCCACGCGGCGTATCTTTTCCGGCACGAAGTCGAAGGAGATGTCGACGACATCGGACAGCGGCACGCTGCGCCCGTCGGCGGCGGAAATGCGGACGGTATCGAAGCTGGAAATGGTGTCGAAGGCGCCCATCGTCGAGTACATGTACAGGTCGCGCTTCTTGCCGTCCTCATAGTAATCGTCCACATAGGCGCCATCGCCAAGCACCCAGGCGCCATAGCCGATGGCCGACGCGGAAATCCCGAGTTCCGCCGCGCGATCCCACTTGGGGCGGACGGTAAGCTGGGGCTGGCCGACCTCGACGCCGGGGTCGGGACGCGGGGGCGCGTGAAAGGTCTCGATGGATTTCATGAAGGCGCCGAATGCGAGGCCGGTGGCCTTCTGCATGTCGGGGCCGATGATGTCCAGTTCGATGCCGCGGCTGCCGGAAAGTCCGGGGTCGAAGATGGACTGCTGCTGAGATATGGCGATGATGCCCGGGATCTTGCCCATCTCGCGCAGGAGCAACGGGGGCACGCGGGAACCCATCGCATCGTCCTTGGCGCGGGTGAACAGGAACATGCCGGCGGGGAATGCCACAAAGAAGAAGTCGCGGATCGGCGGGCCGTCGAGCTTGCCCGACTCGTAGTCCTCGAGCGTTCCCTCCACATAGGGACGCATCCGGTTTTCCAGCTCGCGACCAATGCCCGACATCTCCTGAAGGCCATAGCCCTGGGGCGGGATCATGAAGGCAAAGATCGAGTTCTGGTTACCCTCCGGCAGGTACTCCGTCTTGGGAAGGAAAAGGACGAAGAGGGCGATGCACATCGCCACCATCGCGCCGACGAGCACAAGGCGGCGGATGAGCCCCCCCATGACGAACCGGAGCGCCGAGTCGATTCCGAAGTACAGGCGACGCGACGCCGCCATGATGCCAAAGAGCTGGTGCTTGCCCGTTTCGCCCGGCGTGTTCCCGTGGGCCACATGGCGCAGCAACCGCGCCGCGCAGCACGGGATCACCAGCACCGCCACCACGAAGGAGAAAAGGTTGGTGGAGGTGATCGCGATGGCCAGATCGCGGAAGAGCTGGCCAGCCTGCTCCTGCAGGTTGATGATCGGAAGGAACACCACCACGTTGGTGACCGTGGCGGAGAAGATCGCCGTCCAGACTTCGCTGATCCCGTGTTCGGCGGCGGTATAGGAATCCTTGCCCATTTCCTTGTGGCGGAAGATATTCTCCAGCACCACGATGGAATTGTCGAGCACGGAGCCGATGGAGAACGCGAGGCCAGCGAGCGTGATGACGTTGATGCTGCGGCCCATGAGGCTGATGAAGAAAAGACTGCCCAGGAGGCAGAGTGGCACCGCCAGGCCCACGACCAGCGTGGAGCGAAGGTGCTGTAGGAACAGCATCAGCGTGATTAGCGCCAGAATGCCACCCGTGAGCATGTTGTTGCGCACCATCGCCACCGCGGAACCCACGTATTCCGTGTCGTCGGTGACCTGCGTCATGAACATCCCCTTATCCTTGAGGACGCCATCGTTGAACTCCTTCATGCGCGCGCGCACCTGCTCCATCACGACAAGCAGGTTGGTGCCCGGCTGATGCCTGACACCCATGGCGAGGGCCTGGCGCCCGTTGTGGCGGATTACGGAGTTCTTCTCCCCCACGCCCATGCGCGCATAGGCCACGTCGCGCACGTGGATCGGCGTTCCGTCGCGCACGGTGATGATGATGTTCTCGATGTCCTGGGAGCTGCGGGCGCGGCCTGTCGTGCGGACGTTGTAGCGGCGCTTTCCCTCCTCCAGGTCGCCGCCGGGAACGTCGCGGTTGTTGTCGCGGATCGCCTCGCGAATCTGGAAGATCGTCAGGCCGCGCTCGGCCACCTTGGCGGGGTCCATAAAGACCTGCATCTGGCGCGAGGAACCGCCATAGACACCTTGGACGCTGGCGACTCCGGGGATGCGCTCGAAGCCCGTCTTGATGGTATCGTTGACGAAGTCGAATTCCTGGGCCACATCGATGTCGGCCTCCTGCCCGGGGCGGGCGCGGACGCTGAACCACGCGACGGGCTGGTCGGAGGAGCCGGTGGTGGAGAGCGACGGCTCGTCCACGTTCTCTGGGTAGGAAGGGACCTGGGCCAGCGCGTTGCTGACGCGGATCAGCGCCTCGTTGAGCTCGAAGCCCACGGGGAAATCCAGCTCGATCACCGCCATGCCCAGCTCCGCCGTGCTGGTCATCTTCTTGAGGCCCGGGACGCTGCGGAGGAACTCCTCCTGCTTCACGAGGATGTCCTGCTCCACGTCCTGCGGCGTGGCGCCGGGATAGATCGTGGTAACCGAGATCGTCGGTTCCTGCACGTTGGGCGTAAGCTGGATCGGCAGCTGGAAAATCGCCAAAACGCCGAACAGCACGATCCCAATGCAGAGCACCGATACGGCGATGCCATTGTGGATGAAGTATTTGATCATGGATGTGTCGCTGGAGGGATGGGAGGAGGTGCTTGGCTTACTTGCCGTTGGATTGCGCGCTGAAGTCTTCCTTGAAGAAAGCCGCGGGATCGAACGTGTCGCCGCCGGCCTGCGTCTGGAAGGCGTCCATGATCAACTCGGCGCCGGGCCGGACGCGCTCGTTGCCGCGGGTGATCACGCGCTGGCCGGGCTTCAGATCGCCGAAGACCTCGACCGCCTCGCCAAAGAAACGTCCCGTATCCACGGGCACCCTTTCCGCCGTGGCCTTTCCATCGACCATCTTGACGCGATAGACGATCGGCTTGGGGACGCCGGGCACGATGGCGTCCTTGGGGACGACGATGCTCTTGTCGCCGGTGGCCTCGGGGTCGAGGACGAGCCGCGCCAACATGCCGCTGGCAAGGCGCTGATCGGGATTCGCGAGCTGGATACGGATCGGAAACGTGCGATTGCGCGGATCCGCGCGGGGAATGCGCTCGGTCACGGTGCCCGCATACTTGCCCTTGGGGTCGGCATCGATGGAGATGGTCAGCAGGTCGCCCAGCTTCACCTTGTGGAATTGCGACTCGGGAACGGGGATGGCGACTTTGACGATGTCGTTGCGCTCGAAATTCAGAACCGTCTGCCCGCGATCCACCCACGATCCCACATCAACCAGCCGCTCCGTGACGACGCCGGGATACGGCGCGCGGATCGTGGAACGCTGGAGCGCGTCCCGGGCCATCGCGGCCTCCGCCTCCGTCGAGAGCGCGCTGGCCTCCATCGCGGCGATCACCTCCGCGCGTGGGCCCTCCAGCGCCAGGTCATACTCGGCGCGCTTGACCGACTCGTTGGCTCGTGCGGTCTCCGCCCGGGCACTGGCGGAGTCACGCTCGCTCTGGCTGACGGATCGCTCCGCGAGCAGCTTCTCATAGCGCTGGAATTCGCGCTCGGCGATTTCCGCGTTCGCCTTGGCCTCCTTCCAACTGGCCTCGGCAATGGCAATGTCGGCGGGGCGGGATCCCGCGCGAAGCTCGCGAAGCATCTCGCGGTCGCGGCGGGCATCGGCGGCGGCCCGGTCGGCGGCGAGCCGCAGGGGAAGCTGCCGCATCTGCAACAGCGGCGCCCCGCTTGTCACAAAGTCGCCCGCCTCCACAAACAATCGGTCCACCACGCCATCTTCCTCCACACCGATGGCGGTCTGGGCGAATGGCTCCACAGAACCCGTCAGGCGGATCGGCTGGGAGTAGGCCCCCTCCTCCACAATCCCGGTGGTCACGGGGACGGGGGGCATGTCGGGAGGCTGGGCCGCGCCCCCGCTGAAGAGGGCTGCGACGAGGAGTGTGGCGAAAAGGGTCTTGGGGCGACTCATCCAGAGAGGGAAAGAAAAGGCGATACAGTTGGTCATTTGTATGTGCGACACCTTGGCACGCGATGGGATGAACTCTTGCCGGGCTCCGCTGGCGTTTGGACCGCAAGACCCCGCGCTGCTTGGCGTTGGGGCGGCCCGGACGTTTGCATCCGGCGTTTCAAACACGTGTTTAGATGTAACAAGAACAATGCCGGACTCGCGGGGAGCCCGGCATTGGTAGGGTGCTGGCAGCAATCAGATGGCGCCGAAGACGCGCGCACTACTCAACCCACTTGAAGTTTCCGTCAGCCATGATGCGGTCGGCTTCCGCGCGGCGAGCATCCTGACGCGCATTGCTGATCAAAACTCCGATGATGTAATCGCGCTTCTCCTCCAAGGGCAGAGGTGGAACCCGGCGCCGATCGTGGAGTTCGTAGAATTCCGCCTTTTCCTGATTCGCGTGGGGCTTGGTTAAGCTGCCAATCTCGGCCCCCAGCAATTCGCGGTCGCTGTCACCATGGTCGGTGGTGTGAATCCACCCCGGGTGGTTGTGGAGTTCCAAACCTTCCGTTCGGTATCGTTGGACAAGGGTCGGCGTATCGGTGCCGTCGGAACGGTTGGTCGCCACACGACGCGCGATCGCGATGGCCTGCTCGGACGTCGAGACGGATGCCCCCGGGGTTCGACTGATGGGAACTGTGTAGCGGGTCAGCTTGAACACGCCTTCACCGCGCATCTCATCGGGCCGCGTTCGATAGTACTCGCGAATCGCCTCCTCGGTTGGGACCCAATCCGCCCCGTACTCCTTTTCAAAGTAGGTGGCGGCCAGATAGCGATCCAGTTGCAGGTCGCGACGCAGCACACAATCGGCGTTGGCCTTCTCCTCCTCGGTCGCGAGGCGAAAGATCTCAGCGCTGGGGATTTCGCCATTCTCGCCATGTCCCACGGCATCGGCGGTGAGTTCCTGAATCCGGTCGCGGTAGACGCGATCGACTAACCGACGGCGAAGGTTCTCGTCGCGGGGGATGTCAACGACCTGCGGTTCGCGCGCGTCGCGCCGGTCGGTGATCTGGAAAATGTAGAATCCATTGTGAAGCGCGAGCGCGCGAGACAGCTCCTGGATGGCGAGCGAGTTAATCACCTGCATCACGGCGGGATTCAAGCCAGCGTCAGGCTCGATCCAGCCGATGTCCCCTCCGTCGCTGGCGCTACTGGCCTCGGAAAACTTGCGGGCTGCCTCCGTGAAGGAGACCTCGCCTGACTCGATCGTCGCGCGAAGTTGATCCATGTCGGCGGCGAGGCGGGCACGCGTGGCAGGCGGGGCACTCGCGGGCGGATAGGCTCGAAAGATATATCGCACATTGCGCGCGGGGCGGATATTGAAGGTGTCGCGGTGTTTTTCGAGCGTGGCGGCCAAGACCGCGAGACTGGCGGATTCCGCCTCCTCGCGCAGGCGCGCTTTCACGAGTTCAGCCACGCAGGTGCGGTACTCTTCGGCAATCTGGCGGGTGTATTGCGATTCCAGCGGGAACTCCGCCGCGCGTGCCTCCTGCGCGGCTCTGCGGGAAAACACCAGATCGCGGAGGGAAGTATTCAGCAGATCATTGGCATCAATGCGCGTTGCGTCGTTCCCTTCGCGCGATACCGCAAACGTATCGGAGTAGGGCGAACCGATCATCGTGCAGAGCGTGTTGATCTCGTACCGGGTAACTTCTTGTCCGGCGTAGGTGGCTACGACCTCGCCCCTGGCAATTCCCGCGTGGGAAAGGAGCAGGAGCGCGACTGACAGAACTCGAAGCATGGTGGGTGACTTCCCCTTTGGCGCGAAGAGTGGATATACAACAACGCAGCCGGTTGGAAAACCAACCGGCTGCGCGGAACGTCATGCTGAAACGACCTACGATCAGTACAGGTTCCAGTCGCGCACGTTGGCGGCGGGAAGCGAGGTCTTGACGATCACGTTGTTCGTGATCAGCCAGTAGATGGAGTTGCCCTCGATGATGACGTCGCCCGCGCCATTCAAGTTGGCATTTGTCCCGATCAGCACGGGAGTGTTGTCGCTGGGCCGGACGTCATTGGTGAAATAGGTGATGGCGCTGCTGAGGAAGTCAGACTGGGCATAAACTTCGCCCTGAATGGCCGTATTTCCAGCACCGACGTTGCCGCTTCCCAATGCGTAGGAGGGAACGCCCACCAGAGTGCCAACCGTAAAGGCAGCGTACAGACCCGTCGCGGGACGGGGACCGGCGTATACCCCGCCCGCTGCATCTGTCGCGTCGTTATAGTTGCCGCCGGTGGTGCCGCCCGTGTTGCGGAACCAGTAGGACGTGGCGCTCGGATCCCACTCAAGGTGCGGCGTGCCACCGACAGCGATTGCGGTCGGCGTCACGATTGCCCGGGTGAAGGTGAGGCCACCATCTGCGGTGGTGAACTTCGAGACATTCGGGAAACCCGAATTGCCTACCAGAATCTTCGTGCCGTTGCCTGAACCAATCACCGACATGTCGTCGCCGGAGCGAACGGTATCGGCTGTGGGACCGGCGAAGGCTTCCGTCGATGCGGAAACGGCATTGGCATGGCGATAGAC
>JBBQYG010000140.1:0-10959 GCA_038208905.1 Candidatus Sumerlaeia bacterium
ACGCCCACCGCCACGGAAACCCCGACGGCCACAGCCACGGAAACCCCGACCGCGACGGAAACCCCGACCGCGACGGCCACTGAGACTGCGACCGCCACGGCGACGGAGACCCCGACGCCCACAGCGACGGAGACCCCGACGCCCACCGCCACGGAAACCCCGACGGCCACAGCGACGGAAACCCCGACCGCGACGGCCACTGAGACTCCGACCGCCACGGCGACGGAGACCCCGACGGCCACAGCGACGGAAACCCCGACGGCCACAGCCACGGAAACGCCGACGGCTACTCCGACCGCGACGGCCACCGAGACTCCGACCGCCACGGCGACGGAGACCCCGACGGCTACCGCCACGGAAACGCCGACGGCCACTCCGACCGCAACGGCCACCGAGACACCGACCGCCACAGCGACGGAAACCCCGACCGCGACCCCGACGGCTACAGCTACGGAAACGCCGACCGCAACCGCCACGGGAACGCCCACGGCCACAGCGACGGAAACCCCGACCCCGACCGTCACTGCGACAGCGACAGAGACACCGACCGCCACGCCCACCGCGACGGCAACCGAGACCCCGACAGCGACAGCGACAGAGACACCGACTGCCACACTGACGGCTACCCCGTCGGTGACGCAAACGGCCACACCGACAACGACACTGACGGCCACCGCCACGGCAACCCCGACCGCCACTGCCACCCCATCGCCGACGTTTGGCGATGTCGAGGTTCTGGCCTCCTCCGAGTGCGACAACCGCGCCGCATACATCAATTATGAAGTCACGGCCCAGGGCGCGCCCGCGACGGTGACAATCATCCTGGAGAGTATCGACGGGCGCGAAATCGAGAGGTGGGAGAATGCCCCGCTGTCCGACCGCCGCATCTGGCCAGGCATGACCTTCGACATTGATGGCAACCCCAACGGCTGGCCCGGCTGGGAGTTCACCAATGGCGAATGGGTCGAGATTCCCGATGACCGTCGTCCCACGATCGTCGTCCGCGCGATCTACGAGGGCCTCGAAACCGTAACGCAGATCACCTATCCGCCCAACACGCCCGAGTGCGCCGCGCGTCCCGCGACCGGTGGCATCGTGACGATCACGCCGACGGCGACCCCTGTGGTCACCACGGTTCCCCCGACGGCGACCGCAACGGTTCCGCCGACCACTCTTCCGCCGACGGCGACCGCAACGGTTCCCCCGACGACGGTGCCGCCGACGGCCACTGCGGTGCCAACCACAGTTCCCCCGACCACGGTGCCGCCGACGGCGACGCCGGAGCCCACCCCGTCCACCAGCCCGACGCCGTCGCCGGTCGTTACCGGCGCCTGCAACGATCTGATCACCTATCTGGTCCAGCTTGAGGGCGCTCAACAGATCCCCGCTGTCACCACAACGGGCCGTGGCCGCGCACTGATCGTGCTCGATCCCATCGCCAATACACTCTCCTACTCCATCGAGTTCACGGACCTGGGCTCCGCCGAGACGATGGCTCACATCCACGGCCCCGCGAATCGCGGAGAGAACACCGGCGTCCTGTTCGACCTCGGCACGGGCAATCCCAAGAACGGCGTCTGGAACTACCCCGAGAGCATCGAGGCAGACATCCTCGCCGGTCGCACCTACATCAACATCCACACCGTCGACAACATCAGCGGCGAAATCCGCGGCCAGATCGATACCTTCCTGCCCGACGTTGAGTTCACTTTCGCCGACAGCGAAGAGGGCTGGTCGTTCAGCAACGCGGTTCCTGTCTTCAGCAGCCCGGTTGCAGACCGCCAGAACGGCGCGCTGATCCAGCGCACGCTCAACAACGTGGACTCGTTCGGCGCCTGGAACTCGCCCCTCGTTGTGGCCAGCGACGACATCTCGCTCGTGGGCCAGGACGACGTGGTGGCTGGAACCAGCCACGGCAGCGAAACCCTGTACGTTGCCCGCTACACCGTCAGTTCCGACGTGGCCGACCCGACGAAGGTGCCGATCGTTCGCCTTCGCACATCGTCCGAGTCCTTCACGCGCGGCGATGTCCTCGTCGCTACATCCACCGGGGATGGCGCCTACTCACCGTCCACAACGCCCAAGACCTACGAGCATGTCTTCGTGCAGCCCGGCGAGGACGACCGCTTCCGCCTCCACCTCGACGTTCTGAACTTCGGCGGCGAGGAGCAGGCCCTCACCAACATCGCCACCGAGGAAGTCACGGTCGAACCGATCTGCGAAACCGTCCTCGGCGCCCCGCGCCCCGAGTTCAATATCGTCTTCACCTGCAGCGACGACACAATCACCACGTGGACCCAGGAGGACGCGGTGCCCGTCTGCACGCGCACCCTCTTCGAGTGCACGGACGACGGCCTCGCCATGACGGCGGCGCCCGGCGATCCCGGTCTCACCTCGGTGTTTGGCTACTGGGCCTCGCCCGAGGGCGACGATGCCCTCGCCACGGCAGAGGGCGGTCGCCTCTACCGCGCCACGTTCGAGGTCGGCAGCGACGCCACGCCGGAAACTGTGCTCACGCTCCCTGCCTTCCGCGGCCGCGTGAACTCGTCCAGCTTCCGTCTCTCCGCCTACGTCAACATCGAATCCCAGAATCCCAACTCGGTGCTGCCGGTCGTCGGTGCTCCCCAGACGTACGCGGTGTACTTCGTCGCTCCGCCGGAGATTGACGGAGAGGAACTCTTCTTCTCCTTCGACTTCCTCTGGTCTCCGGCCTCGGCGCAGGATGATCGCTTCCGTACGATCTACTTCCGCGGGATCACGCTGGAATCCTTCGCGTTCCCGCCCGCCGGCAAGTAAGCAAGCAACTCCTCCCCTTCGCCCGCCCCGACCAGTACCGGGGCGGGCGAGGTCTTTTTATCCCGCTGTGATTCCCCTCCAAATCATAACCATTGCCCGAGTCCCGGCGCCCCGGGTTCCCTGACGGCGCCTTTTTCGCCATCGTTCTGGAGCATCCATGAATCTCGCCAAGCGCCGTTCCGTCATCAGTTCCTCCGGCATCCGCCGCGTCTTCGATCTCGCCGCCAAGATGAAGGACCCGATCAACCTGAGCATCGGGCTCCCCGATTTCGACGTCCCCGACACGATCAAGGAGGCAGCCGTCGCGGCGATCCGCGGTGGCAAGAACCGCTACACACTCACGGGAGGCATCCCGGCGCTGCGCCAGGAGGTCCTCGCCCTCTACGGGCGGCGCGGGATCAAGTTCGAGGACGCGATGATCTCCTCCGGCACATCGGGCGCTCTGGTGCTGCTGTTCATGACGCTGCTCGATCCCGGCGACGAGGTCCTCATCGCCGATCCCTATTTTGTCATGTACAAGCACCTCGTCCGCATGGTCGGCGCGAATCCCGTCTTCGTGGACACGTATCCCGACTTCCGCCTGACGCGCGAGCGCCTCGAAGCGGCCATCACGCCGCGGACGAAGATGATCGTCTGCAACTCGCCGGCGAATCCCACGGGACTTGTCTACACAGAGGCCGAGGCGCGGATGCTCGCCGAGTTCGCGGAGGAGCGCGACCTGTGGCTGGTGAGCGACGAGATATATGACCTCTTTACCTACGACGAGGAATTCGTTTCCCCCGCGCGGTTTGCAAAGAAGCCCATCGTCGTCAGCGGCCTCTCCAAGACGGTCGCCATGACGGGCTGGCGCATGGGCTGGATCGCGGGGCCGACCGAAGTGGTGCAGGCCGCGACGGAGTTCCAGCAGTACACTTTCGTCTGCTCGCCCTCCATGGTGCAGGAGGCCTCGCTGATCGGCATCCACTACGACACCACACCCTATCGCGACGAGTACAAGGCACGCCGCGACCTTGTCTATAGCGGTTTGATCGAAGCGGGATACACCGTCACCAGGCCCGGCGGCGCATTCTACATTTTCCCCGAGGCCCCCGGCGGAGACGCCACCGCCTTCGTGGAGGAGGCCATCAAGAACAACCTCCTTGTCATCCCCGGCAACGTCTTCAGCGAGCGGAACACGCACTTCCGCATCAGCTATGCACAGAGCCGCGAGAAACTGCAGGCGGGAATCGACGTGATGACCCAGCTGATCGGAAAGTTCCCCGGCAGGAAGTAGAAACGCAGGCACAGCGATACCATTGGCGGGGGGCTGCGAATGCAGGATATAGCCAAACCGCAGTCCCCCGGAACGACACGCTCAGGCGCCGCATGGCTTGCGATCAGCGCGGTGCTTGGCGGATGGTCCGCACTCCTCGCAAATCTGGCGCGTTTTGGTTTCGGGCCAGCATCCAGCCTCTCCGTGTTTCCCGCCATCCTGCTGGCTTTGGTATTGGTGGCACTCCTGCACCCGCGAGTCCTCGACCGCGTACTCGAATGGCTTGGTCGGCGATGGTATCTGCTACCGGTCGCCGTTGCATGTGGCTTCCTTGCTGCATGTTGGACCACTTGGCGAGGTGGGCCAGATTTTATCGGATATCAGGTGGGTGTTCCCACGTCTGTTGGCATCGCCACTTT
The DNA here is from genome assembly GCA_038208905.1 of Candidatus Sumerlaeia bacterium. GTDB lineage: Bacteria > Sumerlaeota > Sumerlaeia > SLMS01 > SLMS01 > JBBQYG01. The sequence continues at coordinate 4,468 of JBBQYG010000140.1, forward strand.
TTGGCTGCTCAGTGGAATGCGCCGGGCGGACTGCGTGCCCGACCTGCCAACGTGGCTGCTCGCCGGTGTCGCTCCGCTGTTGTGCGTGGCTGCCTTCCCGCTAGGCACATCCCCGGTCGCCGGGATCGTGGCGAATGTCCTGTTCTACTCTGCGATGGCGGCGCTGCTCTGGCATCACCGATCCGTTACCGAAGTCCCGCGCGCGCGACTGATCGGCGTGGCGGGGCTGCTGCTTATCGTGACACACGGCGCATTCTTTAGCATGACCGTGCAGTTTCGGTCTGGCAGTTCAGGGTCCCATCCAATCGGATTCCTCAGCGCGATGCCGTTCATGCTCGAGTGGTGCCAGGACGAGAAGTTTCGCGAAACAGTGTCGCCGTGGACCTCGCCGGCGCGGCTCCTGGAACTTGAGAACCGGCGCGCCGGTGTGATAGACGACAGGCCCACGCTCGACTTTCTGGATGTACTTGTGGGCGGCCTTCGCATTTGCTGCCTGCTGCCATTCCTCTCGGTCGCGGTCATACTGTTCAGCTTCCGTCGGCGAGTCCATCGTGCGTGCTGTCTTTTCGTTGCTATCCCGCTGGCGCTTGTTGGCGTCTATACGGGAGTGGGATACGGTTTCTTCGCTGGTCCACCGAGAGAGACAGGGGCGTGGTTCCTCTTCTGTGCCGACGTGGCTGTCGCCATCTCGGTGATGGCGCTCGCCCCGGGCGAGGATCCGATCCCGCGAATCCCGGCGCTCTATCGCGGCCCGCTTCGGGTCGCCGCGGTGATTGTCATTCCGAGCGCCATTGTTTGCCTCGTGTGGTCGCTCTTGGCTGCATGGCATCTACAACAGCAGGCCGCCGCGGCTATTCTGGGGCCACTTCCCAAGTCGCTCGTCGAGGCTATTGCCAATTACAACGAACAATCACGCCATCCGGCACTGGCAGGGGACAAAGTCGTCGACCGGTTTTACCAGATGTATCAAAGCGACGAGGGAATCCCGCCCGAGATCGTGGCGGAGCTCGCTCCGCTGCGGGAGGCGAGTCGGGCTCTGACCCGGGAGCTGCGCAAGTCGGCCATTCCATACTTCGAAATGCAGCGCCTTTTTACCCGCGAGATTCTCAATTCGGCGTATCTGTATGCAGCGTCTGCCAGCGCCGCGCAGCTCCATAAGAATCATCTATCGAAAAACGAACTGGAAGAGGCGGCGGCGGCGCTGGCCGAGGCGATGGATATCCACAATGTACCATCCACCGTGTGGCAAACCCTGAACTTGCAGAGAACTCTCAGACCCACACTTTCGCAATTGGTCCTGCGTGCGAGGGACGATAGGCTGGAGTCACAGCGCCTGGCATCCATCAGGGCTGCGCTCGCCATGCCTCCAGATCACTGGCTCAATACCGGAAACTTGAGTTGGCTATCCGATGAGTCCAACCCTGTATTCAAATGGCCTCAGCGAGTTTTCACATTGGGATCAAACTGGTTTAGAAATTCCCTTTCGGGCATCAGTCAGGATCGGGCCAGCGAAGTGGACCTGCTACTCCGCTACCGCTTCACGCTGGAGTCGCTAAGAATCCTCCAATTCAAGGCGGAGAAGGGTCGCCCTCCCGTGGACTATGCCGAGGTGCTCGCCGCCTACCCATCGGAGGAAGGCGATTTCACGCACCCAGTTTTCCAAGTCCCCTTTTTGGAAAATCTCCAAGTCATTACGAATCCCCAATCGGGCGCGCTGCTGATTTGGACTACCAAGCCAGGCGCGGTCCCGGCTTCTCCTCCGGGAATCTACATGTTCTCCATTGATCCCCCTCCCGCGCAACCCGGGTCCACCTCTGCTCCCGCTGAGCCGATGGATGGCATGGGGGCATTCGAGCCATGAGCCCGCGACTCGCCATGCTCTTCGCCGTATGCATTCCCGGCGCGCTCTGGTTCGTGCTGCGCGGTGTCGTCCCCGCTAATTACTGGGTGCTGCTTCCGCTGGGATTGTGGGCGTGGGTGGGACCGTTGCTGGCCGTGTGGCGGTCGGTGGGGGAGGAGCCGGAGTTCGGCCTGCGGCCGCTCGTGCAGCGCGTCCGCACCTCCATGACGGGAGAGGCTGTCGCGCTGCTCGTGCTGGCGTGTATATCGCTCCCGCTCACGCTGACGGCCTCAGACATCGATCTCATGCGTTCGGGCAGGTTCGCGATTTCCGGCCTGACGGCGGTGCCGTTGGCACTCGCCGCGTATGTTGTCCATCTGGCATACGTAGAGGCAATTCGCGCATACCGCGTTCACGTCGCGCCAACGCTACTCAGCCTGCTCTCGCTGGAAGTGGCTGCTCGATTGATCCTGACTCCGATCCAATTCGTGCCCGTGTACGAGGGCCTGTGGCTCGTCGCCAAGGGGATCGGCCTTCACGCTTGGATGACGACGCTGGAGACGCGCCGTATGCGCGGCCTTGGGGTGGAGGGCCTTCGCGCGATGGCGGCAGACGCGATCGCCGCGCCGGGGAGGCTCGACCCGGAGTTCGTCGACCGGCTGCGGCGCCTTCTCAGGGCCAGCGTCTATACACGCTACCTTCCGTATCTCCTCAGCGCGGCCATCGTCACCTTCATGCTGGTCCTGCCGCGTCCCAACGGTCCCGTTGCCGCCGCGCTGCTGGGAACCATCCTCCTGGCTTCTGCGACCCTCCTGCTGGCGGCGGGCGAGCTGACGGCGGGCCTGCGCAAGCTCCTGCGTCGAGGTATCCTTTCGGAGCTGTTACTCACGCCGATCAATCCGGCGGAGATCCTTGCCGCACTGATGCAGCGCACCATCGGCCCGCTCTGTATCGTGCTCCCAGCCCACGCGGTCGCGGTCATCGGCGTCGCTTACGGCTTTGACCTCCAGATATGGGCGAGCGAGATTTTCTGGGTGTACTTCGTCATCCCCCTCGTCGCGTTCGTCGCGGTGGCGGCGCTGGCGGGTCCGCTGATGAACGAGGGGCTGCGCGCGGGTCATCCGATCGCGGCGATTGTCTCCGTCGCGTTTCGGCTCCTCGCGGTGGAGGCCATCGTTGTGGCGCTCTGCATCTTCTGCCTGATTCAGGGGGGCATGGCGTCGCTCTTCGACGACCTTGGGTTCAGCGGCCGGTTCCGGCCCGACAGGATCGCGGAAGCACTGATCGCGTCGGATGGGAGCTTCATCGTTCTCGGCGTGTCCCACCTGCTGGTGGTCCTGTGGATTTTCGTCCAGTGGCAGAAGCTGCTGCGTGACTTCAAGGACCTCGCCCACGGCAACTACGAGCGCAAGGACGGCAAGCCGTTTCACGGAGTCCGGCCCGAGAGTACCTGATCACCGACCGCCGCCGATTTTCGCATTTCCCTCGACACACCCGGCGCCTAGGCAATACACATCGGGGCTGTCGCGCCGCCCCCTGTGGCCTTGGGCCCGGGTGTGGCGGCTAACTCCAGACGAATCAAAGGTGCCCATGAGCAAGAAGAACGACCTCTATGAGCGGGAGCTTGCCCGCTACCGCGAAACCCTCCGCCTCGACAGCGAGGTCGCCCTCGAACGCTACGGCATGACCCTCGTCCATTCCCTCACCCCGTCGGAGAAGGTTCTGGCCCTGAAGGAAATGGGGAACGAGATCACCGACGCCTCCGACTACTACAACCTTGGCCACATGAACGCCGAGGACGAGAATCTGGACGAAGCCATCGGCTTCTTCCGCCGCGCCATCGAGCTGGAGCCCACGCTCACGGACGCAATCTACAACCTTGCCGTTTGCTACCAGAAGTCCAACCTGCTCCCCCAAGCCAAGTCGGCTTGGCAGTCCTACCACGATGCCATCGACTCCACCGAGGAGAAGCGCCGTGTGAAGGAACACATCGCGGGCTTGGGTATCTGATCCCACGCAGGGTTGCTCAAACAGCTTTTCCCAAAGATCCCCCCGCCGCTTGGCGGGGGGATTCTTGTGCAGGTCGCTCCGCCGCATAAACGTCTTGTGCCTACCGGGGAGTGGGATTATTCTCAAAACTGATCGGGCAGCATGCGACAGCAGCCCCACGCACCCCGCGACCTTCCGGAGCTTTCCCAAATGGTTATGCCTCACATCGCAGTTCGGTCCGCCTTCATTGCGGCATTCTTCGCGTTCGTTCCGATGGTTCTTTCCGCGGCGGAGGCTCGCTTCGTTCGCGAGATGCGCCGTCAGGGCGCAGTGCCGGGCCCGGAGGTCGTCGTCGTGGTCCCTGCGCGTCCTTTCGAAACCAGCATGGAGCTGGCTGATCAGCTCAACCGGTGGGAGCTCCCCAAGGGCTCTCTCTTGATTCTCGAGTACGATGGAGCAACCACAGGCACGATCACCACCGACGCGGTGCTGAAGGCGGCGGCGCTCAGGACCAAGGGAACGGTTGTGGTGGTGGCGGAGGACGTCGATCCGCTCCCGAAGTCGCGAAAGAACCGCGTCCCTTCCCTGCGCTCCACCAATCTGGAAACCGCCGTCCCTCAAGTGAAGCAGGCCATGTCGGCCACCTTCGTGGAGGAGGTGCCCAAAATCAACGTGGCGACGCTAAAGCTTGAGGGACCCGCCGCGGCGCATGTGCTCCGCTTCTCGGCATCCGATACCACGACCTCTCGCCGCATCCGATGGTCGCGCCTTTTTGTTCACGCACTACTTGAGGATCGGGGTATGGCGCCCGCCAGGGAGAGCCTTCCAAGGCTCCTCGCCAAGGGCGAGCGCGCCTATGCGATGTATGACTGCGAGGGAGTCGGCGGGCTTGGGCCCAGTCGATTGACGGAGATCATCTCCCGCACCTCCGGTGGCCTGACGTTGACTCCGATTTCGCCAGAGGATATTCGCGAGGGCGCGCTTGAGCCGTTTGCCGGAGTGCTCTTTCCCGGCGGCGGAGCCAAGACCATCGCCACGGCCCTGCGCCCTGAAGGACAGCAGGCCGTGAAGGAATTCGTTCACGGTGGCGGCGGATACGTTGGCGTCTGCGCGGGGGCCTATCTGGCCACTTGCGCCATCGACGGGTATCTCAGGATGGTGGGCACCAACCACTCACAGCCTTGGGCCCGCGGGGGTTCCATGCTGGAGGTTGAACTAACGCCCGAGGGGCGCGAGCTATTGGGCGATGAATTCGCGACCTTCACCACGCGCTACAACAACGGCCCCGTCTTCCTTGGCGGAGAGGGCTCCGTGCCCGAGGGCGAGTTCTCGCCGATCACCGTCCTCGCCAATTTCAAGTCGCCCGCCGTCCACAGCTCCGGACGCGTCGCCACCGACATGGTGGGGACACCCGCCATCATGGCCTCGGAGTACGGCAAGGGCCGCATCCTGCTGGTGAGCCCGCACCCCGAGACTCACGAGGAACTGAACCCAATGATGTCGCGCGGGCTGCGGTGGTCGCTGGGACTCGAGCCGGTGGGGGAGTAGCGGAGGGCGTTGTGAGGCGATCATCTACCGAGTATGGGGACATCGTACTCGAAAATTGCCGCGTCTGTCGTCACCAGCGTCAGGCCCTCTGCGCGAGCCTGCGCGACCACAAGGCGTGTTGCCCATGCGTGATCGGCTGTTACGGGAGCAGTGGGAACCCCAGCCCTTGACAGGTATCTACGAAGTCCTCTGGCAGTTCGATCTTCCCTTTGGACAGCTTTATCGCCATTTCCCATATCGACGCTACGCTGACAAAGAACCCGTGTGAAGGGTCGGCAACCGCCGCACGGCACGCAGGCGAATGGCGCGGCGAATCGGCCCGCCACCAAAGCAGTATATGCGTGTCCAGCAAGAGTCTCACTCGGCAGACCGCTCCGTGGGAAAAAGGATCGACTCCCCGAACGCTGCCTCCAACTCCTCGTCCCGGTCCCAGCAATCGGGCGCTTCCCAAATCCTGCCCTTGAGGTCGCCGGAGACGCGCGGGGTTTGCGTCGTAGAGGGTAGCGGCATCAGTCGAGCCATCGGCCCGCCGTCTTTTGCTATGGCGATCTCTTCGCCCGCGGCGGCGCGGCGGACGAGTTGCGATAAGTTGGTCCTTGCCTCGTGCATGTTGATGACTGCCACGGTAGAAGCCCCTTTCGCCTCTTGGTGGGGTGGCGTTGTACCCCTGTGCGTTCTTCGTTAAGCGTATCCCATCGGGATGCGGCCCCGCCGGACGCCGTCTGCGCTTGCCTTGCAACCGTCTTCGGCCCTCGAATCGGGGGCTTGCCTGATTTCCCGAATGGAGCATGAGGCCCGATGGCGGGTGGATTGCAAAGTACTCTTGAACCCTATGTCCCGGACGATCTTCCGTCAGATCCGTCCGTGTCCTACAACCCCGCGCGGGCGCGCGTGACGCAGTCCGAGGTGCGCCTCCCATCGGATCCGGGAAAGGCGCCGGAGACGGTGCTGGACCCCTCCCCGGGGAGCGGCAGCCACCGGACAACAGGCCTTCCGCCCCTGAAGGAGAGCGACTTCCCCGATCCCCCGGATGCGCAAGTGTACCCGCGCAGCTCCGGTTATTCGCTGAACCACATCGTGGGGCGCGGCGGATTTGGCGAAGTGTGGAAGACCTA
>JBBQYG010000141.1:0-10949 GCA_038208905.1 Candidatus Sumerlaeia bacterium
GGGTGCAGCGTCTTGACTCGGCCATCCAGAATCTCGGGAAAGCCGGTGATGGCGGAAACGTCGACGACTTCGAGGCCCGCGCGGCGCAGGTGCTCCGCCGTGCCGCCGGTCGAGATCAGGCGGATGTCGTGGCTGGCGAGGATGCGGGCGAAGTCGGCGAGGCCGGTCTTGTCGCTGACGGAGAGAAGGGCACTGCGGCTGGGCAAGGGAGGCTCCGGTGCGGCGGGGATGGGCGTTCATCTCCCCCGCGCGGTGGCGGGTCAACCCGTGAGGGGGGGGGGACTTCTATTGCACCGTCTGTCCCAGGCCCACGCGATGGTAGGTGCCCATCGCGACCGTTCCCCCGCTGCCGTCCGAGGGGATATCGATCTCCTGGGTGTGCAGCGTGGTGCCGATCAGCCAGGCCTGGCGCGTCTCCAGCCCCTGCGCCGTGGTGCGGATCCAGAAGACCTTGCCGGCCTCGAACCGCCCGGCGAAGGAATCGCTGGCATTGACCGAGGCGGTCGCGCGTGAGGTCAGGCTGCCGTCCTCCAGAATGCGATTCACCCAGGAGTCCACTTCCTCCGGCTTGCCTGCCGTCTTCCGAGTTGTGTGGGCGGTCTGGATGTGTGCGGAGGAAGACCAGTACTCGCGGCGCGACTCGTAGGTGCCAAGTCTTTCGCCCGCGGTGGAGTACACGACTTCCTCGCCAAGCCACACGCCGTCGAACGGCCCAAGGAGCAGTGCCATGGCGTCGCCACGCAGTTGCTCGTCGGTCGGGTTGATGGATCGGGCCACGAAGATGAGGAAGGCGAAGACGAAGAGGGCGCCGAAAATATAGTGGCCCAGGCGGGACATGAGCAGGCGGTTGCCGATTGAGGCCTGGCGACGGTCAGGCTTTTCGGCATCTTCGCCGAGAGCGGCACCGCGGGGTTCAAGAAGGTCGTGGGAGTTCATTAGCCTGGGTGTTGGATGGGGGGCGATCTGTGGTGGAGCGCCGCCGCCGCGGGGGTGTTTCTTTTCCGGCCGGTACGGACCGTTTTCACTAGCAGGCAAGGCGGGATCGGATGAAAAGCATCCATGCGACCAGCCCCGTCGCCAATCTTCAACCATAGTAAGGGGACAGCCGGGCAGGTCTGGCAACTGGAAGCGAAGGGGATTCGAATGATTAAGACAAAGGAAGGGATTTCCTGATGGAATTCGCCAGCATTCGTAAGGGCTTTTCCCTGCTTGCCGCCGGTATTTTCTCTCCTGTTCTCCTGTGCGCCGACCCGGTGCCCGATCCCGCCGCCGCTTACCTGCCGAAGATCGTTCTGGATGAATTCAATCCCGACGTGAACGACGCGGCGAGGGCGAATTCGGCGGCTGCGCGCGGGGGGAAGCTCCGCATCCGCACGCCTGTCGATTACCAGCACCTCAACAACCTCACCGTCACCGGCCAGCCAGAGCGCGTGGTCATCAACCACATGTCCGATTCGCTCGTGGACCAGGACTTCGAGACGCTCGAGTACTATCCCGAGATGGCGTGGAGCTGGCGCGAGGCGGACCTGATCAAGACCAAGACCGGCGAGCAGGAAATCGGCCGCATCGTTGCACGCGACGCCGACACGGTGACCTTTGTGGCCGGCGCGTGGAAGACGACCTTTGGCAAGTTCGATGTGGTGCCGCCCGCCGAAGGCGCGACGCACGTTGTCTTGACGGAGCAGTGGGGCGGCGAGAAATACGAAGGTCGCCTGCGCATCCGCCAGCACACGATCCAAGTGGACGCGGGTTTTGATTCTGCGCTCGCCGCCGGCGCGCGCAAAATCGCCATCGCGGAGCTGGACACGTGGGAGTTTCGGATCGGCACGGTGTCGGAAACGCGCCCCTTCGCCAAGGAGGCCGTGGTCTTCGACTTCCGCATTCGCCCCGGGGTCACCTGGAGCGACGGCGAGCCCTTCACCGCCGAGGACGTGAAGTTCAGTTACCAGACCCTCGTGAATCCCGCCGTCGATGCCCAGTCCCTTCGCAACCACTACGAGGATGTCGAGAGCTGCGAAGTCACCGATGGCGGCAAGAGCGTCGTGTTCAAGTACCGCAAGACATACTTCCAGGCACTCTCCTTCCTCGGCGGGCGCACGGGCGCCAGCTACTTCGTGCCGCGGCACATCTTCAAGCCCGAGCAATTTGGCGGCGACGAGAAGGCATTCGCCGAGGCCTTCAACAAGAGCGAGTTCAAGGAGCGCCCCGTCTATACAGGCCCGTACCGCCTGAAGGAATGGCGCCGCGAGGACAGCCTGACGATCACGCGGAACGAGAAGTACTGGAAGAACAACCTGCCCGATGGGGCCATCGCCAAGTGGAAGAAGGGCCAGCCCTGGCTCGACGAGATCACGTGGACGGTGTACAAGGAATCCGCCGCATCGACCAAGGATCTCCTGCGCGGCGTTCTCGACGTGGACCTCGACGTGGAGCCCTCCACCTGGGTGCAGGCCGACACGAACACGCCGGAGTTCCTCGCCGCGATGACGCGCGCGGAGAAGATCGGGTTTCTCTACACGTATATCGGCTGGAACCTGACCCGCCCGATCTTCCAGGACAAGCGCACCCGCCGCGCGCTGGCGATGCTGATCCCGCGGGAGGACATCTGCCGGAGCGTCCACCACGGCGTCGCCTTTCCCGTCGACGGCCCCATGTTCGTCAACGGACCCGGCTACGACAAGACGGTGAAGCCGATCGCCTACGACCTCGCCGCAGGGCGCCGGGAGCTGGCCCGCGCGGGCTGGCTCGACCGCGACGGCGACGGCATCCTTGAGAAGAACATCGACGGCCAGATGGTCCCGCTCTCCTTTACCTACTCCATCCACAACGCCCGCGACTATCACCAGAAAATCGCGGACATCATCAAGGAGAGCGTCGAACAGGCGGGCATCCGCATGACGATCCTCAAGAGCGACTGGACGATCTTCTCCACCACCGTGAAGGATAAGAATTTCGACGCCGTGCGCTTTGCCTGGGGCACCGAGATAGAGCCCGACCCGTTCCAGATTTTCCACAGCAGCCAGATGGAAAACAAGGGCGACAACTTCGTCTCCTACAAGAACGAGCGAGTGGACGAACTGTGCGTCCGCATCCGCGAAACCCTCGACCCCGTCGCCCGTTGGGAGATGGCCCGCGAGGTCCACCGCCTCATCGCCGAGGACCAGCCTTATTGCTTTCTCGAGGGCTTCAAGGAAACCTACTTCATCAACCGAAAGCTCCGCGGCGTGAAGCTCTACCCCGACCAGTACACCCACGATTTCACCGAGTGGTATTGGTCAGCGGTTCCGGAGAACAGGCGCTGAGGCAAAGGCAGGGAGGAGGGATCGAGACGGGGTTGCATTGCATCCCTCGTCCCTCGGCCCTCCTCCCTGCCGTTCTTCCCTGCTTTCCTCACTCGTCGGTGATGGGGTGTTGGACTCGCTCGCGGAGATCGGCGCCGCCGTGGCAGTCCTTGTACTTCTTGCCGCTGCCGCAGGGGCAGGCTTCGTTGCGGCCGACTTTGGGGTAGTCGCGGCGGTAGGGTTCAAGGCCCGACTTGGGGCGCTTGTCGGCGTTCTCCTCGGCGGCTTGGGCTTGGGCCTGTGCTTGTGCCTGGGCTTCGGCGGCGGCGGCGATGGAGGCGACGGCCTTCTGCTCGATGGTCTTCTGGATCCGCTCGCGGCGGCGTGCCTCCTCTTCGCTGACGGGCTGTGCGCGGAAGAAGGTGGTAAAGACGTTCTTGTTCACTTGCAGCATGAACTCGTCGAACATCGATGTGGCGTCCTTGGTGAACTCCACCAGGGGATCCTTCTGCGCGTAGGAGCGCAGTGTGATGCCCTCGCGCAGGTCGTCGATCGCGAGCAGGTGATCCTGCCACATGCCGTCGATGGTCTGGAGTCCGATCCAGCGGGAGAACGGATCGGCGGTATCGGCCAGGTCCTGGTACTTCAGGTCGAAGGCCTGGGCCACGCGCTCCATCACGGCATCGTGGAGGGCCTCGTACTCGGGCCAGCTGCGCTCCTTCAGGTCGTCCAGCGATTCGGTCAGCGTGGTGGTGTGGACCCAGTCCAGCCAGCCGGCGACGTCGGCGTCGCCCATGTTGGTTTTCTCGCCATAGACCAGGCGGAATTCCGCGTCGATGGCGTCCTCGAAGACGCCCATCATCACGGGTCGGACGTCCTCCTCGGTGAGGAGGTCGCGGCGCAGGCCATAGATGACGCCGCGCTGGCCGTTGAGCACGTCGTCGTACTTCAGCGTGCGCTGGCGGCGTTCCTGGTTGATGAGTTCGACCTTCTTCTGGGCGTTCTCGATGGAGCGCGTGACGAGGACGTTCTCGATGGCCTCGCCCTCCTGCATGCCCATGCGCTCTAGCCAGACGGAAATGCGGTCTGAGCCGAACCAGCGCATGAGGTCGTCCTCCAGCGACACGAAGAAGCGCGAGAGGCCCGGGTCGCCCTGGCGACCAGAGCGCCCGCGGAGCTGGCGATCGATGCGGCGCGATTCGTGGCGCTCGGTGCCGATGATATACAGGCCGCCGATGTGCTCGTTGCCGTCCCCGTCCTTGCGCGTTTCGTCCACGCCGTGGCCCAGCTTGATGTCGGTTCCGCGGCCGGCCATGTTGGTGGCGATGGTGATGCCGCTGGGCTGGCCCGCCTCGGAGACGATGGCCGCCTCGGCCTGGTTGTTCTTGGCGTTCAGGACGTTGTGCTTCAGCTTCTTCTGAGAGAAGATCTTGCTGAGCTTCTCCGAGTCCATGACGTTCGTGGTGCCCACCAGAACGGGAAGGCCGAGCTTGTGGAGGCGCTCGACTTCCTCGGTGACGGCGTTGTACTTTTCGCGCTTGGACTTGAAGACGAGATCGTTGAGGTCCTTGCGCTGGGTGGGGCGGTTGGCGGGGATGCAGATAACGTCCATCTTGTAGGTGGAGTGGAATTCCGCGGCCTCGGTTTCGGCGGTGCCGGTCATGCCGGAAAGGCTGGCATACTGGCGGAAGTAATTCTGGATGGTGATGGTGGCCAGCGTCTGGGTCTCGGCCTCGATCTTCACGGCCTCCTTGGCCTCGACGGCCTGATGGAGGCCGTCGCTCCAGCGGCGACCGGGCATTTTGCGGCCCGTGTTCTCGTCCACGATGACGACCTTGTTGTCCTCCACCACGTACTCGATGTCGCGGATCTTGAGGACGAAGGCGTGGAGGAGCTGGCTGATGGTGTGGAGTTCCCCGCTCTTGTGCTCGTGGGCGGCGCGGGCCGTGCGCTTGGCGGCTTCTTTTTCCTCGGGGGTCGTCTCGCTGTCCGACTCGATCTGGGAGAATTCGTCCACGATGTCAGAAAGGACGAAGTGATCGGGATTGTCGGGCGATAGCTCCAAGCGGCCCTTGTCGGTGAGCTCGATCTGGCGGTGGCGCTCGTCCACCAGGAAGAAAAGGCCCTCCTCGAGTTCGCGCATGCGGTTGCTGCTGCCGCCCATCTTCTTCTCGCCCATGAGCTGGAGTTCCACTTTGTCCTGCAGGCGCTGGAACTTGGGCTCCTGGCGGACCTTCATGTAGCGCTTGTGCTTGGGCATTCCCTTGAAGCACTGGAGCATCTTGTAGCCGCCCTCCCACAGGGTGTCGGCGTCGGCGTCGGGCTTCTCCAGCAGGTCCTCGGCCTCCTTGGCGAAGCGCGAGACGAGCATCGCCTGCTTGGCGACCAGGTCGCGGATGCTCGGCAGGATCTGGTCGTATTGGGCGGTGGAGCGGTCAACGGGGCCTGAGATGATGAGCGGCGTGCGGGCCTCGTCGATCAGGACGGAGTCCACTTCGTCGATGATGGCAAAGTACAGGTCGCGCTGCACGAGTTGGCTCTTGTGGCGCACCATGTTGTCGCGCAGGTAGTCGAAGCCGAACTCGTTCACGGTGCCATAGGTGACGTCGGCCAGGTATTGCGCGCGGCGCTCCTGGGTGTGGGGCTCCGTCTTGTCCAGGCAGCCGACGGTCAGGCCAAGGAAGCGGAACAGGGGCTCGTTCCACTCGGAGTCGCGCCGTGCAAGGTAGTCGTTCACCGTGACCAGATGCGCGCCGCGGCCCATGAGCGCGTGCAGGTAGATCGGCAGGATGGCGGTCAGGGTCTTTCCCTCGCCGGTGCCCATCTCGCTGATGTTTCCCTTCGCGAGCGACGCGGCGCCCATGATCTGCACGTCGAAGGGAACGGCGACCCACTTGATCTCTGCGCCCGCGGCGAGCCACTCCTTGCCGACGTGGCGGCGGCAGACTTCCTTCATCACCGCAAAGGCATCGGGAAGGATGTCTTCCATGGCATAGGTCTCGGATTCCTTCTGGAGCTTGGACTCGACATCGGCCCAGCGGACCTCCTGCCAGTCGGCGATCTTGTTCTGCTCGGCGGCCAAGGTGAGGAAGTGGTGGTTGATGCGGGTGCGACCGCGGGCGTCCTCGGTGGTTGGGAAGTCGTCCACAAAGAAGACGGCCTTGGGGCCGTAGCCCGGGCCGAGGCGACCCATGCCGCTGCGGATCTGAAGGGCAAGGTCGTCGCTGGGCTTCACGCCTTCGCGCGGCTTCACCCACGCCACCACGTCGCCGGGGTGTGCGTCGCGCCGCGTGCCGACGAATGCGCCGGCCTGAATGTCGGGGTGGGTCTTCAGCACGTCCTCCGCGCGCTCGTGCAGCACCACGTTCTCTCCCACGCGGGAAAGTCGCGGCGACACGCCGAGGAGGCGGCGGAACTCCGACGTCTTGTCCATCAACTCCTGGTCGCTGAGCTTCTCGAGCCCCGCGAATATCTCGTTCACTTCGTCCACGATGGGCCTCAGCTTCTTGGCGTCGCGGTCCTGCTTACTGCCGAAAACGGCCTTCATGAGTTTCGATATGAGCACGGGAGGTTATCCTGGGGAATGGGGAATTGGGAATCGGGAATGGGACGGATGAAGAGCTGAGATTAAGAGCTGAGACGAAGCATTGGGGACGGATCGGTTACGCCATCATTCTATCCAAGCTTCCGGCGTTCGTCCCTTATCCCTCAGCCCTCATCCCTTCTTTCTGGAGGAGCCATCGCTTCATTTCCGTTCCGCCGCCGTATTTCCCGATGCCGCCGGTGGAGGGGACCACGCGGTGGCAGGGGACCAGGAGGGGGATCGGGTTGGTGGACATGGCGCGGGCGGCGGCGCGGACAGCGCCCGGGTTTCCGGAGAGCCGGGCGAGTTCCGCGTAGCTCAAGGTGGAGCCGCGGGAAATCGCATGGCATCGACGGAGGACCGTGGCGGTGAACGCGGGGGCCTGGGGGAATTCGATGGGGATGTCGGAAACGTCGTCTCCGCGCAGGAAGAGCGATTTCAGGCGGGTCGCCACCTCCGCTGCGCGGCCACCCTCGCGGGGGTCGGCGTCGGGTTGGGTGAAGATCGATCTGTGGATCGATTCCCGCTTTGCATCGCTCTTCACGGGAAGCCACACGCGCATGGCGTTGGCCCCCCGGCAGAGGACGTATCCGATTCCGAAAATCCCCGCGCCATAGGGCGCCCAGGACCACACCGGAGCCGGCCGGTCAGGCGCGCGGCGGACCACGGGTAGTCGCCTGCGACTGGGTTTGGGTTGCGGGGAGTGCTTGATTGCCGGGGAGCGTCGCGGCGACGCGGGCATTGCGCGCAAGGGCGGCCACGCCGGCCGCGGCGTGGGCGCCGTGGTGGGTGTGCAGGCCGATGCGCCCGGGCTCGCGGTGGTCGTCGTGGGCGACCTCCAGGACTGAACGGTCCTGACGGCGCTCGCGGTCGGCGGGAAAGGCTCGGATCTCGGTGGTGGCCTCGCGCGCCATGATCCGGTTGGCCGGGATCATCCCGAGCGAGAAGGCACACGTCGCCGCCAACGGAATGATCACAATCCCAATGAAGAGCGGGGTGCGGTCAAAGAAGGATGTTGGCAAGGGGCGACTCATGGCAGGCGCTACAAGGCCCGCCGGGGGCCGGGCTGTCAAGGATTGCGGGCATAATCCCGCATTGACGGGCGGGGGAAGGGTGGTATTTTGGCGAGGTTGGGAACAATGGATGGGGTGGAAAAAGTCGGATTGGAAAGGAATGTGGCCATGAGGTGGCAGGACCACATTGCACAGGATCCCGATGTGATGCTCGGCAAACCCTGCATCGTCGGAACCCGGCTGACAGTCGAGTTGATACTCGACAAGCTCGGCCACGACATCACCTATGAGCAGTTGATGGCTTCCTATCCGGTTCTTCGGACCGAGCACATTCAGGCGGCGCAGGCGTTTGCGGCGGTGGTTCCAAGGTAGCGTGGGCATCTCGCCCGCGCATTGGCAGTTATCGGTTTCCGCGTGGCCTTGACAGTTCCCAGCGCGGGCGAGACGCCCACGCTACCCTTTTAGTCGATACGGTTTTTCGTGGTGCGCCGAGGGATCGGCCGAGAAAACTTGCCAAAGCCGGGAGGAACCCCCACCGCCATGCACCACCACCGCCAACGCGGCAGTTCAGAAACCAAGGTCATCCTGGCGATGGTCGCCCTGCTGGCGATCGCGGCGGCGGCCGTGTTCCTGCGCGGGGGGAATCCAACCGGGTCGGGGAGCGGTGCCGCGGTGGATTCGCCCGATGGCGGCAGCGACGTGGCGTTGGTGGATCGCGGGGGGAAGTCGCTCCCCGGCGGTGAAGCGCCAACGGCGGGCGGCTCGGAACTGGGAAGCGACGCCGATCCGGCTCCCGTGCCGGCCGTCGCGCGTCGGCGCGCGGAGCCAGTGCTCAACATGACCTCCAATCTAACCACATCCCTGTTCACGACAAGCGACACGCTCGCGATAGGCAGCGGAACGGGGAACTTCGATGGCTCCGCCCCCGGTGTCGCTTCTGGGGAGGAATCCGCAACGCCCGAGGACGAGCGCGCCAGCATCGCGGGCGTTGTGCTCTCGCCCGACCGTGCGCCGGTGCCGGGGGTGCGCCTGCAACTGGAGGAAAACGCGAACGAGGGATGGGGCGAGGCCAAGGCCGCTTTTCTGGATCTGGCAAGCGGCGCCGACGGAACCTTCAGCCGTGGCGGCATACCGCCGGGAAGATACCAGCTCGCCGTGATTCCGCCTTCGGGATTTCCATACCGGCTTCCCAACGGCTTGAGCCTCATGCTCCACAAGGGCGAGACCCGCGATAAAATCGAGATCGTCCTCCAGCCCGGCGATCGCATCGAGGGCGTCGTTGTGGACGCGGCGGGCGAGCCGGTCGCCAAGGCCGCTGTCTCCGCGACCGTGGCGTTTGACCGCCAACAGGTGGAAACCGATGCGCAGGGGGGATTCGCCATCGAGGGTGTTCCGCCGGAGGGCGTGGTCGAGGCGCTGACGGTGGTGCACGCGGATTATCTGCCGCAGACGCGCCTGAATGTGCGCGCGCTGGATGGGACGCAGCGGTTCATCCTGCAGCAATCGAACAACATCAACCTGCACGTGACGTGGGCGCTGGATAATACGCCGGTCACGCTGTACGCCTATCGGATGTTCCAGCCGGCGGTCACCGGGATCGACCAGCTCGCGGGGCGCGAGGAGCTGACGGTGAATTCGGAGGACGGCCGCGCGGCGCTGAATCACTTGAGATCGGGAAAGTGGCGGGCGGAGGTGACGGTGCTCGCCCCCGACGGCAATCCCACCGACATCCGCGCGGGGGCGACGTTTGAGCTGCCGGCGGGGGAGAAGGGCCGCGACATCCCCATCCGCGTTACCGGGGGCGCCACGATCCGCGGAGTCGTCGTGCGCGAGGCCGACCGCAGTCCCATCGCCGGAGCGCGCGTCTATTTCACGAAGCCGAGCGATGGCTTTGGCCGCTTCCCCGATCCCGCCGCGGCGTTTACGTTTCCCGAGGCCACCTCCGGCGCGCAGGGCGAGTACGAGTTCGTCGGGATGCCGCCGGGGAAGTTCACGCTCTATGCGGAATTCCACACGATGCGCGCCACGCGGCCCATCGACGTGGTGGTGGGGTACGAGGGGAACCCTGCACCCTCGGAGATCGTTGTCGCCGAGGGCGGCATCGTCTATGGCACCATCATCGGGCGCGATGGCAAGCCCGCCGTCAGTGGCCAGATATCCACCGCGTCGCTTGCCGTGAATGCCGATGGCTGGGTGAATCGCCAGAGCTTTCAGGCCGATGCCGAGGGAAGGTATCGCATCGAGGGGCTGATCCCCGGAATTCATTATCTTTGGGTGTATGTGGGTCAGGACGCCCGCGACGAGGCGATGGTGGAACTAAAGGCGGGGATGGAGGTGGAGAAGAATTTCGACTTCTCAGGCGCTATTAATATCATGGGCGTGATCACGGTGAACGGGGGCGACGCGCGGGCGTTCTTCGATCAGGCGCAGCTGGTCAGCGGGGGTTCCCACAAGGAGTGGATCCAGATCAACGCGGGCGGCTCCTACAATGCGCGCGTCACCACGCCGGGGCCTTATGTGATGGCGTTGATTGGTCCGCGCGATGTGCGCGGGTTCACGCCGCCGTTCGTGGTCACGGCGACTCCCCAGTTCCAGACGCACAATCTGGCGATCGAGGTCGCCGACGCCCAGGTGGTTGTTGTCTATCCGGAGGACGTGACCTTCGCCCCCGGCCAGGTGATCCTGACGCCGCGCGATCCGGGAAGGCGCTATGCGTTTATCCGAATGCGCATGGAGCAGGAAAGCCAGAGCATCCTCCTAATCGGCGGCGAGTACACGGCCTCCTTTGCCACGCGCGACGGCGTGTGGCTGGGCGAGACGGAGTGGATGCGCGTGGGCGCGAGCGGCGAGAATATCTTCACCATCGACGCGCGCAAGGTTGCCAGCGGCATCCGCATCGGCGGGTGGGCGCCGGGTGAGCTTGATCCGATCAACGTATCGACCCTGCAATTCGACGTCACCTCGATCCTGGAATCCACGGGCAGGGTCGAGGTCGTCTTGGACTACGAGACGGGCCGCCACGCGGTCGATACGCGCGCGGTGAGCCTGCTGGAGAACGGCCGCGAGATTTCC
>JBBQYG010000142.1:0-10827 GCA_038208905.1 Candidatus Sumerlaeia bacterium
GAGCACAAGGCCGCCCTCGCGCTGGAGCAGGGGCGCGACGTGACCGTGGCGCGCGCGCGCCAGCACGACACCCTGCACCCCCGTTGCGGCACCACGCTGATGGCGCTGATCGTGCTGCTCTCCGTGCCGGGATTCGCGCTCGTCGATTGGCAGCTTCCGCTGGCCTATCCGCGCTATCTGGAACTCCCCGCGATCGGCAGCCGACTCGTCCAACTGGTCGCCCACGTGATCGCGCTGCCGGTCGTCATTGGGGCCGCTTTCGAGTTGCTCAAGGCGTGCGCCCTGTCGCGCGCAAGGTGGGCGCGCGTTCTTCTATGGCCAGGCTACGCTCTCCAGCGTCTGACGACTCGCCA
This sequence comes from Candidatus Sumerlaeia bacterium, assembly GCA_038208905.1. Taxonomy (GTDB): domain Bacteria; phylum Sumerlaeota; class Sumerlaeia; order SLMS01; family SLMS01; genus JBBQYG01. The sequence continues at coordinate 354 of JBBQYG010000142.1, forward strand.
GCCCGACGACTTGCAGTTGGAGGTTGCCATCGTGGCACTCTTCGGAGCCCTTGCGATTCCACCGTGGCAACGAGACGTGAAGAGCTGGGTCGTGCGTGGCCTGGAGGACGACGACTCGGCGCCGGGCTACATCCCGCGCTCCCCCGCCAAGGCCGCGCCGCCCGGCACGGAATCGGCTGCCGCAGGAAAAGACACCACCACATCGCGAGAGGAACCCTAGAAATGAACGACAACCCCATCCCACCCGGCCCGCTTCGCGAGAAGCTCGAGGACATGGAGACTCAGTACGGCGCCGTGCGCGGGAAACTCGCGATGGCGATGGATCTCATGTCCGACGCAGAGATCACCGCGGGCGCCCTCGCGGTATACTGCCGCAACGGCCTCGATCCGCGGCGCCCGCATCCCGATCTGGAGACGCTTCAGCGGATTCTGGTCGCCGTGCGTGGTCTGGTGAAGGGCGCCTTTCGCGAGGGTGAAAAGCAGGAATAGCAAGGAGGCGAGGGGCGAACGCTTGGTCACTCCCCCGGCCTTCATCCCCACTACCTCATCCCTGCCGTTCAGACTCCCAGCTTTCCCCTGAAGTAGGCGATCGTCTTGCCGATGCCCTCGTCGAGGCCGACCTTGGGCTCCCAGCCGAGGGTCTTGCGGGCGAGGGCGATATCGGGCTGGCGCTGCTTGGGGTCGTCCTGAGGGAGCGGCTTGAAGACGATCTCGCTCTTCGATCCGCTGTGGCGCTTGATGGCCTCGGCGAACTGGAGGATCGTCATCTCTGACGGATTGCCGATGTTCATCGGCAGGTTGTGGTCCGAGAAGAGCAGCTTGAGAATGCCGCGAATCAAATCGTCCACATAGCAGAAACTGCGCGTCTGGCTGCCATCGCCATACACCGTCATCGGCTCGTCCAGAAGGGCCTGCTTCACGAAATTCGGAACCACGCGGCCATCGTTGAGGCGCATGCGCGGGCCGTAGGTGTTGAAGATGCGGACGATGCGCGTGTCGAGGCCGTGGAAGCGCTGGTATGCCATCACAAAGGCCTCCGCCACGCGCTTGGCCTCGTCATAGCAGCCGCGCGGCCCGATCGTGTTGACGTTGCCCCAATAGTCCTCGCGCTGGGGATGCACCAGCGGATCGCCGTAGATCTCGCTCGTCGAAGCCAGCAGAAACCGCGCGCCTTTTTCCTTCGCCAGGCCCAGCGCCTTGTGGGAGCCGAGCGAGCCGACCTTCAGCGTCTGGATCGGTCGCTCCAGATAGTCCACCGGGCTTGCCGGCGACGCGAAGTGGAGCACGTAGTTCACGGGGCCCTTCACGTAGATGTGGTTCGTCACGTCCTGCTTGATGAACTCGAACTTTGCGTCGCGGATGTGCGCAATGTTGTCGGTGTCGCCCGTCGAGAGGTTGTCCAGGCAGATGACCTCGTGCCCGAGCGCGAGGAGCTCCTCGCAGAGATGGCTCCCGAGAAACCCGGCTCCACCGGTAACGACGGTTCTTGGCATCGATCAGATTCCTGGCGCGGCAATTGGCCCCGGATATCCGGGGAGCGATAGCGTGAGGGCGTGGGGGGGCTTGTGGGCGAGGGAAAAATCGGTGGGCCGGGGCGGGGGAATCTGCGCTTGCCGGGCTGTGGGCGAATCGTGTAGCTATGCTCCAGCGCATCAAGGAGGTCTGTGCCATGTCTATCACCATGCACTTCAAGGCGAAGATCGAGTCCGACAGCATGAAGCTGTCCGGCCTGCAGGACTTGATTGGCAACGGGGTGGACATCACGATCAGGGAGGGCGGCGCCAAAGTGGGCGCATCCCCCCATGTGGATACTCTGGTCCCCGACCCTTGGGATGAGATCGTGGCGCTCGCGCGCGAGGCAGGCCCCGACATGAATCTGGAAGCGATCAGCGAGTTTCGTAGGAAGAATCGCTTGTGATTCTCTTGGACACCTCGCTGCTGATCGACGTCACCCGAAATCCAGACGGTCACCTAGCACGCTCGATCCCACCACAGGAGCTTGGTGTCATCGGTCTCGTGGGGATTGAGTTTCTGCAATCATCGCGAGACGACGCTCACGATCGAAAGCTGGAAGGAGTACTGGATGGCTTCCTCCAAGTACCGATGGGCGAGCCTATCTGGCGAGAAGCCGCAAGGAACGCGAGCCAGCTCCGAAGGGTCGGCATCACAGTAACCATCGCTGATATCTGCATTGCGACCCTTGCGATCCGCCTCGGTGTCCCCGTTTGGTCTCTCGACAAGGACTTTTTGTGTATACACCGTCACATTCCCCAACTTCGTCTCTACGAGCATCCCTCCAAGGCCACCCCATGACCCACGCACCCGACCGTTACGACCGCATGTTCTATCGCCGCTGTGGACGCAGTGGGCTCAGGCTCCCGCTGATTTCGCTCGGGTTTTGGCAGTCCCTTGGCGAGGCCGGGAGGGAGGACCTGTGCCGCAAGGTCATGGCCCGCGCCATTGACCTTGGCATCACGCACTTCGACTTCGCTAACAACTACGGTCCGCCGCCGGGGAGCGCGGAGGAGATCGCGGGGAAGCTGCTGAAGGATTTCCCGCGCGACGAACTGGTGATCTCCACCAAGGCCGGGTTCGAGATGTGGCCGGGTCCCTATGGCAGTGGAGGGAGCCGGAAATATCTGATCTCAAGTCTCGACGCGTCGCTCAAGCGGCTGCGGCTGGACTACGTGGACATCTTCTATCACCATTGCCACGACCCCAACACGCCGATGGAGGAGAGCCTTGGCGCGCTCGACCACATCGTGAAACAGGGGAAGGCATTGTATATCGGCGTCAGCAACTACAACGGCGCCCAGTTCCAGCAGGCGTGCGAGATCATCCGCGCCAACAACTTCACGCGCCTCCTGATCGTGCAGCCCCACATGAACATGCTGGAGCGCACGCACATCGGCGGCCTGCTTCCCCATACGGACCGCGAAGGCGTCGGAGCGATTCCGTTCTGTCCGCTGGCGCAGGGAGCGCTGACGGATCGCTATCGCCACGGCATCCCGCCCGACTCGCGCCGCGGACGCCTCGGCGAGGACGGCGTTAAGTGGTATGAGGAGCGCGAGGCCAACGGCACGTGGGCCAAGGTGGAGAAGCTCGCCGCCATCGCCGAACGCCGCGGCCAGACCCTCGCCCAGATGGCCCTCGTGTGGCTCCTGCGCGATTGCCGCGTCTCCAGCGTCCTCATCGGTGCCTCGCGCGTGCATCAATTGGAGGAGAACGTCGCGTCGCTGGAGAAAATGCACTTCGAGGATAACGAACTCGGCGAGATATGGGGCATTCTGACGTCGTAGGCACTTGCATGCCAGCACTACAAATGCACCACCGCCGACCATGCCTCGGAGCTACGGAAGATGTTCACGCGGATGGATCGACCGATGCCGCCCAGAACGCGCACCTCGCCGTCGCCGATGGCCTCGAAGCCGTCCCATTGTTCCGGCTCCACGACGTAGGAGAGGAGTACGGTGATGTCCTTCCACGTGAGGACTTGGTGCGCCTCGTCAAGCGGCCGAAGTCCCTCGTCTCCCACGCGGACGAGTGGTGGTCTTCCGACCGAGAGATGGATGGCCCGGGCGCCGTCCACGGCGAGGGCGCTCTCCACCAGATCCCAGAACTTCGGGACACGGTGCGCTGTCACGGCGTAGTGACTTTCTGCTCCGGGCTGGCGGCCTTATTGTCGGGAACCGCAAGGGCGTCGCGGCGCTCGCGGGCCAGCTTGTAGTCGGGCTTGAGCAGGATCGCCTTGTCATAGCTTGCGCGGGCCAAGTCCGGCTCGCCCACCTTCTCGTAGAGCTGGCCCAGGTTCGTCAGGATCTCGGGATCGCGCGCCGAGATGCGGGCGGCGCGCTCGAGGTAGCGACGCGCCTCCGCGAGGTTGCCGTTCCGCATATACAGGACGCCCGCGGAATCGAGAATATACGCCGCGTTGGGATTGACCAGCATCGCCTGCTTGATGAGTCGCTCCGCCTCGTCGAGCTTGATGCCGCTGCGCGCGTAGAGATAGCCGAGATTGTTGGAGGCCGTCTCATAGTACTTGTTCGCATCGGAGCCACCCATGTCGAGGAGGCGACGATAGTACTTCTCCGCGGTCTCCAAGTCGTTCACTTCCCCCGCGGCCGCGGCGAGTTGGAAGATAACTTCGGAGTTTTCGGGGTTCTCCGTCTGGAGCTGGCGCAGCACGCTGACTCCGCGAGGGGCGTCGCCCCGTTCAATGAAGATGCGCGCGCGCAGGAGCTGGGTCTCGATCGGCTTCTCCGCGCTGAACTCGCGGATCACCGTATTGAGTTCCCGCTGGGCTTCTTCGTCCTTCCCCTGACGAACGAGCGACTGGAGCAGGGGCTCGCGGAACGCGATCTCCCGGGCGTCGAGGGCGATCAGGTCGCGGAGGACTTTCTCGGCCTCTTCATTCCTGCGCAGTTCCAGGAGCAGCCCCGCCTTCGCCAGGTTCTTCGCCGCGATGGCTTCGTCGTTGCCGCGGATGTAGGGTTCGGAGTCTTCGATCACCTTTAGCCCTTGGTCGGGAAGGCCGAGCAGTATATAAGTTTGGGCCAGTGCCGTCCGCGCGCGGAGGTCCTCCGGCGTCGTCGCCAAGGCGCGCTCGATGGCCTTGCGCGAGCGCTCGAATTCACCAAAGCCCTGCGCCAGGATGCCGTACTCGATCTGGAATTCCGCGTTGGTGCGAAGCTGCTGCTCCGCCCGGGCCTCGATAAAGTCCAGACCCTTCGCGTCTGCGTCCTCGAAGTAGAGCTGTGCCAGAAGCATCCAGCTCTTGAGGTCGGAACTTTCGGCGGCGACGACCATCTGAAACTGTTCGGAGGCCATTTGCCGCTCGCCGCGCCTCAGGTAGAGGAGCCCAAGCTGGCGCGAGGCCATCGGGTTGACGGGCTGCTGATCGATCGAGGTGCGAAGATACTTCTCCGCGCCGGCGGTGTCGCCCGAGTGTTCGGCAATGGCGGCCAGGGCTCCCAGGCTACGGATGTCCTTTGGGTTCAACGCGACCGCGCGCTCCAGAAGGGGCTTGGCGCGGTCGGCCAGATTCTGTTGGAGGAAGGCGAGGCCGACGATGCGATAGGTATCGGGGTCCGCCGCGTGGGACTTCAGGGCGCGGTCCAGAAACGGCTCCGCGCTGGCGAAATCGTTGTTCCTCATGCGGTCCTTGGCGAGGTCCAGAAGCGAGGCGAGATGATCTGGATCGATGGCCAGCATTTCCTGCCGCAACTCCACGAGTCGCTGCCAGTTCTCCACGCGCACCAGGTACTCGGCGAACAGCTCGTAAATGCGCAGGTCGTTCTTTGAGTCCTTCGCGATGCGCTCATAGGCTTCGGTAACGGCGGCGCCGCCGCTGTTCTTCTCGAGAAGCGATTCCCATGCGATGCGGATGCCATCCTGGGTCGGCGCGATCAGCATGGCGCGCTCATAGAGCTGAATGGCGTCACTCGTCCGCCCCGCGGAGGCGATGCGCCGCGCGATCTCCTGCATGCGGTCGATCAGGCTGGGACGATATCGGATGAGCCGCTCATAGAGGACATTGGCCTCCTCCATCTCGCCGGTCAGCGCGCATGCGTCGGCATTCCACATCAGCGCGTTCAGGTTCTTGTCGTCGATGCGAAGAATCTCGCGGGTGTACTGCTTGGAGCCCTCCATGTCGTGTTCCACGCGGAACGCGATGTCGGCGAGATTGAGCAGTGCCTCGATATTGTGCGGGCGCGCCGCGATGGCGCGGGCATAGACGGCCTTGGCCTCGGGGATTCGCTGGGCGAGCCGCTTGGCCTCTCCCAGGCGGAGCAGCGCCGTGAGGTTCTTGGCATCCACAGCCAGCACTTCTTCCAGAAGGGTCTCTGCGCGGGAGATGTCATTGAGGCCGAGGCAGAGGGACGCCACCTTGATTTTGAACCAGATGTTCTCGGGGTCCTTGGCAAGTGCCTCCTCGTATGCCTTCAGCGCGCGGGTGGTGTTTCCGGTTTCCATCGAGTATGCGCCTTCCACATAGCTTTCGAGGGCTAGTTCGGCGACGGGGTTCCTGGATACGATCTTGCCACCGGGAAACACCGTCGATCCGATCGCGAGATCCTGACCGCTGGGGTCAAGGTAGCGCTCGTCCTCAAGGGAAAGCGGCGGAAGCTCGTCCTCCACGATCGCGGGCTGTTCCGCCTTCTGGTAGCGCTCCTGCCAGAACTTCTGGAAGGGGCGCTGGGCATGACTGGCCGTGGTCGATGCGACCAGAAGCGCGAAGATTGCGGCTCGGACGGCGGCGGGGCGGCGGTGTGGAAGGCTGGCGATGGGCATTTCTTCTCGGTACCGTTGGCGGTGCGGATTGATCTGGGCCCGACTTGAGCAATAGGAAATTCCGGCGCGCGACCCGTCAAGGATGATCCCGCCGGGGAGGCTCAAGGGGTTGACCGGGGGGAGGAGCGTCCCGTTTGGTCCCGGCGCCCCTTCAGTGCCACATAGGCGAAGAACGCGCCACAAATCGCGAAGGATACGAGCCCCGCCGCTCCATAGACCCCGAGGGCGCCGCCCAACCCGTTAAGCTTGAGCACCGGCTGCACAGCCAGCGGCGATAGGAACTGGCCCAGGAACATACAGGAAGAAAGCGCGCCGACCAGCTTTCCGCGCGCGTGATCGGGGGAGCGCTCGGCCAGCCAGATGCTCATGTTCGGCATGAGTAGCCCTATCCCCACGCCGTTTAGAATCATCGCGGGAAACACCCACGCAACGGAGTCTATCCGCGCCAGGAGGGTGTAGGCGCAGGCCATAAGCCCGAAAACAATGGCGCAGATCGCCTCACGGGAAAGCGCCTGACGCAGCCTGCGATACTGCAACGCCGCCAAGGCCCCCACGAAAGTGGAAGTGGCCAGCGCGTAGCCGGCGATGGCCGTGGAAGTTCCGCCCAGTTCCTTGATATAGTAGGGGAGCTTTACCGGAATCAGGTAGAACAGCATCATCCCCAATCCGCCCACCCCGAAAATGACAGACATCGTGACCCAAGGAATCGGCACGCGATCGCCCGTCGCGCTGGCGGCTCGGTGCGCGGCCTCGTCACGTGTCTCGCGCAGTTTGAGAAACACCCCTGGTGCCAGCAGCAGCGCCGCCAGATACACCGCAAACGGCGCGCGCCAATGCAGGTCGGCCAGAAGCCCCCCGCCGACCAGGAAGAATACGCCACCGCCCGCCATGAACGCGCTCTGTATTCCCATGAAGGATTGCCGCGTTCCGCCATCGAAGTAGTCGGTTACCAGCGTTGTGCTCGCCGTCATCACCGCGCCCACGGCGAGGCCCAGGAACATGCGCCCCACCAGCAGCGAATGCAGCGACGACAGCCACAGGCCCGAGCTACCCGCGATGGCAAACAGCACGAGCCCCGCCGCGAGAACCGGGATCCTGCCGACGCTGTCCACCAAATAGCCCATGAAGAATCCGGTGAAAGCGATCACCAGTGCGGGCGCCGTCAGGACCAGCGGCACCAGAATATTCGCCATCGGCACCTTGGAGAACACCTCCTGCATCGCGGGAAGTGATGGGGCGATCGTCGCGCCCGACATCACGGTGAGCATGCTGCACCCAAGGATGATGCCCTTCTGGAGGGTGCTTGGCGGGGCGCTCACTTTGCTGGCAACCTCGGAGTTGTCGCATCGCGCAGATATACGGCCGCCACGCGGTCGGGCGGTATCGCTTCGCCGCGCTGGAACGCCCTCCACGCCAGGGCGCCTGTTGCGGCGGGAGTTGGAAACAGCGCATCGGTCCCGTCGAGTTCGCCAAGCCCCGCCAAGTGGGAATCGAAGTATCGGCGCGCGCCTTCACCGCGAAAGATGGCACGGCGGCCGACGAGCAAGCCAGACAGCGCATCCGGCGAATCGCAGGAATCCGCGGTCTCGCGAACCAGTCCCGCCGGGCAATGGGAGAAGATGGCGAAATAGACTTCGCCAACCCGGGCGTCGAGGACCGGGACGACGAGTCCGCTGGCGGCTGGCGTGGCAAGTGCCTCAAGGCTCGAGACGGTGATGCAGGACCGCGCGAGCGACCAGGCGAGTCCCTTGACGATGGCGAGACCCACGCGCACCCCCGTGAACGCGCCGGGGCCGTGGGACGCCGCGAGGGCGTCCACGTCGCGCCATGCGAGGCCGTTGTGCGAGAGGAGAGCCTCCGCCGCGGCGAGGCACTCGCGGCTGTGCGATGGCGCCCCGTCGAGGCGTGCCTCGCCCACGACCGCGCCATCGCGGAGCAGCGCAACCCCGCCCGAGGGGCTTGCTGTCTCGAAAGCGAGAAGGATCACGCCCGTGCCTCCATGATTCTTCGCGCTGCGAAGGGGAGGGAACCCGTTGGAGACATTGCGTTGACAAGGCGCCTCTCTGTCGAGTCGATGTCTATATGCATATGCAGCAGGAGGGGGCCAAGCTGATCGGCGAATCGCTCGGCCCACTCGACTGCCCGGATGGCGTGGGCCGCGCCGCCAGCCTCGTAGCCCGCGCTGGCAAGGTCGTCGCGCGAGTCGAGACGATAGAAGTCCCAATGCTCGAAGGGGATCGAGCCGGTGTCGTAGGTGCGGCAGAGCGTGTAGGTAGGGCTTTGAACGGGGCCCTCGATGCCAAGTCCGCGGGCGATGCCGCGCGCGAGGACCGATTTTCCCGCGCCCATCGGGGCGTCCAGCGCCACCAAGTCCCCGGGCAGGAGATGCCGCGACAGCTCGCGCCCAAGACTTTCCGTGTCTTCCTCGGTTGCACAAATCGCCCGAACGGAGATCGACGGCCCGGATCTGCCGCCCCAAACGGGATGCCCCAGGTCGCCGGGTTCCGTTTCGCGCTCGATGGCAAGCCCGTCGGCGTGAGCCTCGCAGAGCGGACCCCACGCCGGGTGGAGGTCTGCGACCTCGCGAAATGGCAAATAGACAAAGGGGCGCCGCGCGATCCACGGGTGGGGAAGCGCCAATTCTTGGTCGTCCGATTCCGTGTCGTCAGAGGCCAGTAGATCGAGGTCCAGCGTGCGCGGGCCCCACTTCTCGATGCGCTGGCGTCCGAGCGCGTCCTCGATACGGCGCAACTCCCCGAGGAATGCGCGCGGATCGCATTGGCCATCCCTGACGACGATCACTGCGTTGAGGAATGGATCGAGATCCTCCCGTCCCCATCCCGCGCTTGTATAGACGCGCGAGGCGGCGACGACGCTCGCGCCGGGGAGTCGGTCGATCATCGCGAGGGCCGTGTCGAGATAGCGCAGCCGATCCCCTAGATTGGAGCCAAGCGCCACGACGTGGAGCCGTTCACTTGACATGCTTTTTCCCGCGAGGTGCCTTGGCTGGCTCCAAGGAGGGAGCCTCCACCACGGGCGAGGCGGCGACCTCTGGCGTGGGCGGCTCTTCGGCTTCGTCCAGAAGGCCGAACTTCTCCAGCCGATAGCGGAGCGTTGCGCGGGAGAGGCCGAGCAACTTCGCGGCGGCGGACTTGTTCTGTCGCGCGCGTGTCAGCGCCTGGGCCAGCAACTCCTTCTCGTGCTCCTCCATGCTGAAACCCACTTCGGGAATGCGGAAGGGATGCCACGGGCTGCGCGCGGGGGCGGCGGCCTCGGCCTGGGCGCTGGGGCCAAGGGAGGGACCGTTCTCCGAAATGGTGCTGCGCGAGCCGAGATTCCGCAGCCGATCCAACGTGTCGATGCGCAAACTCGCGGGTCGAAGTACTTCGCCGTCCAGGAGGATCACCGCGCGCTCGATCGTGTTCTGAAGCTCGCGCACATTGCCATCCCAGCGGTGCGAGAGAAGCACGCGTTCTGCCTCGGGATCGATGGAGGGCACCTTCTTCCCCATCTCGCGGCAGAAGCGCTTGAGGAAATGCTCCGCCAGCGGGATGATATCCGCCACGCGATCGCGGAGCGGCGGAATCACGATGGGGAACACGTTCAGGCGATAGAAGAGGTCTTCGCGGAACTTGCCTTCCTGCACCATGCGCGCAAGATTGCGGTTTGTCGCCGCGATAAAGCGGATGTCCGTGCGGATCGTCTTAAGGCCGCCGACGCGCTCGAACTCCTGATTCTCCAGCGCGCGTAGCACTTTCGACTGAAGCGGCAGCGCCAGCTCGCCGATCTCGTCGAGGAACAGCGAGCCGCCCGTGGCGAGTTCGAACTTCCCGCGCTTGGCGTCGGTGGCTCCCGTGAAAGCGCCGCGCTCATGGCCGAAGAGCTCGCTCTCAAGCAGGTTCTCCGGAATCGCCGCGCAGTTGAGCGCCACGAAGGGACCGCGCGCGCGAAGCGACGCCTCGTGGATGGCGCGCGTCACCAATTCCTTGCCGGTCCCCGATTCTCCATAGGCCATCACGGTGGAATTCGACGTGGCGACCTGCTGGGCGAGGGCCAGGACCTCGTGCATCTCGGTGCTCTCCGCGATGATGGCCTCGAAGGCATAGCGCGAGCGCAGTTCCCCGCGCAGCACGCGGTTCTCGCTGATCAACTGGCGGCGCTCCAGCGCCTTCTCCACCGCGAG
>JBBQYG010000143.1:0-10824 GCA_038208905.1 Candidatus Sumerlaeia bacterium
CGTAGCTCGCGCGGACCGCCTCCTGCAATGCCAGCATCCGCCGTGCCGGGCGCAGGATGATGTGGTTGGGCTCGGGCTGGGCGAGGACGGGCACCCATGTGGATCGCGCGCCCAGGTGACGCGCCAGCGCCTCGGCCATCATGCGCGTGCCGTTGACCTTCCCCTCGTGGGAATATCCGGCGATGTGGGGCGTCGATAGCAGGGCAAACCGGCACATGTCGCGATTGGGGCGCGGCTCGTTCTCGAAAACGTCGAGGAGGAAGACCGAGGCGTCGCTCCGCGCATAGGCCAGCGCCGCCGCGTTGTCCAGCACCGCCCCGCGGGAGGAATTCAGGAACGCCGCACGCGGTCGGAGCAGGTCCAACTGGTCCCACGAAATCATGTGGTGCGTGGCGTCGGGACCATCGCGGGTGTAGGGAACGTGAAAGGTGACGGCGTCGCTCTCGGAGAGGACTTCCTCCAGCGAAAGCGCCTCCGGCAGCTTTCCCTCGCGGTGAAGCGGCGGATCGCAGACGCGAACCTTCATCCCCAGCGACCGCGCCACGACCGCCAGCCGCGACCCGATGTTCCCGTGGCCGACGATGCCGAGCGCGATGTCGTCCAGGTCGGCGCGCTGGGCGAGGCAGTATTCGATCAGCCCGGCCATGACCCACTCCACCACGGAGCGGGCGTTGCATCCGGCGGCGCTCTCCCAAGGGATGCCGAGCGCGGCCAGCCCTGGGATGTCCAGATGGTCGGTGCCAATGGTGGCCGTCCCCGCGAAGCGGACAGGGGTGCCCTCCAGCAGTTCACGCGTGACGCGCGTGACCGACCGCACAATGAGTGCGTCGGCGCCCGCGAGGTCGGCGCGCGCAATGGCGCGCCCCGGCAGCAGGCGCACCTCGCCGAAGGGCGAGAAGGCCTCCTGAGCCAGGGGGATGTTGGCGTCCGCGACGATCAGGGGCATCGGGCGGGGTTACTCGTCCTCGGCCGCGGGCGGCGCGGCCTTGGTCGGCGTCACATCGGGGTCGGCGCCAAGGCCACAGGCGATGCGGATTTCCGACTCGATGGACTTCAGCATGTCCTTGTTCTGCTTCAGGATCTCTCGCGTCTTTTCGCGTCCCTGGCCAAGGCGCTCTCCCTTGTAGGAGTACCACGCGCCGCTCTTGTCCACCACGCGCAGGAGCGCGCCCAGGTCGATGGCGTCGCCCTCGCGGCTGATGCCCTCGCCAAAGAGGATGTCGAACTCCGCCTCGCGGAACGGCGACGCGCACTTGTTCTTCACGACGCGCGCGCGGACGCGGTTGCCGATGTCGGCGCCCGCCTCCTTGATGCTGCCGATGCGTCGCACATCCACGCGGATGGAGGCGTAGAACTTGAGCGCGCGGCCGCCGGTGGTCGTCTCGGGGCTGCCAAACATCACGCCGATCTTCTCGCGAATCTGGTTGATGAAAATCACGGTGGTCTTGGACTGGCTGATGGCGCCGGTCAGCTTGCGCAGCGCCTGGCTCATGAGGCGCGCGTGGGTGCCCACGAAGCTATCGCCGATCTCGCCCTCCATCTCGGCCCGGGGCACCAGCGCCGCCACCGAGTCGATCACGATCACGTCCACACTGTTGGAGCGCACCAGCGTCTCGCAGATGTCGAGCGCCTGCTCGCCGAAGTCCGGCTGGCTGATCAGCAACTCGTCCATGTTCACGCCCAAGGCCCGCGTGTACTTGGGGTCCATCGCGTGCTCGGCGTCGATATACGCGGCCACGCCGCCCATTGCCTGGGCGTTGGCGACCACGTGCAGCGCCAGCGTCGTCTTGCCGCTGGACTCCGGGCCATAGATCTCCACCACGCGCCCGCGGGGAAAGCCCCAGATGCCAAGGGCGCGGTCCAGCGACACCGACCCGCTGGAGATCACCGGGAGCTCGGTGTCGCTGCGCTCGCCATAGCGCATGATCACCCCGTCGCCGTGGTTCTTGCGGATCTGGGTCAGCGCCAGCTCCAGCGACTTGTCCTTGGCGGCGGCGGCTGAGGCCACGGCGGCGGCGGTTGGGGCCTTCGAGTTATTCTTGGTGGCAGCGGACATCGGGGGTGTCCTCCCGGGGCGGATTGGCGGCGAGCGACGATGGCGGGAAGGTGCCGGGGGGCTCGGGGAGGGTCAAGACAAAAGGAGAATAAAAAGCGAAGTGGTGCGGGATAGCTCTTGTTTGCGATTTCGGCGGGGGCACCGAGTTGATCGCAGCGGATTTGACTGCGCGGGCCAAGGCGGCGCCACCCATGTTGCTCACCCGCGCGCTTTCCTCGCCTCTGCCACCGTCACGCCACCTCCGGGGAGGCGGATTTCCGGCTCGGCGATGACGGCGCCGATGCGCTGGGATTCGACGTGGTTGAAGCGATAGAGCGCCTTGGCCATGTCGGCCTCGGCCTCCGGCGCGATGGAGACGACGACGAGGCCGCCGGGCTCGCCAAAGAGCGCGGTGGCGCCGCCCTCCAGCGCGGAGATGTCGCAGCCGAGCGGCGTCGGCGCGAAGATCGCGCACTCGGCGGTGGCGACGGCGAGGCCGCCGTCGCTGGCGTCCTGTGCCGAACGCAGCAGGCGGCGGTCGATGAGTTCCAGCAGCAGGTTCTGCAGGTCCATCATGCGAACGCAGAAGCGCTCGGTGGCGCGGTGGTCGAGCGGCGCGGGAACGCGGCCCTCGCGCATCCACGCGAGGAGGCTCCCCGCGAGCGAGTGCGGCAGCCGGCCAATGGCATAGATCAGGTCGCCCGCGTGCTTGAAGCCTGGCGTGATCAGGTATTCCGCGGATGGGATCGAGCCGACCATGCCGATCGTGGGCGTGGGCCAGATGGGGCCGGAGGGGGACTCGTTGTAGAGCGACACGTTGCCGCCGGTGACGGGAATCGCGAGCCCGCGGGCCATTTGGGCGATGCCCTCCACGGCGCGCTTGAACTGCCAGAACTGTTCGGGCTTTTCGGGGTTGCCGAAGTTCAGATTGTCCGTCAGGCCGAGTGGTCGCGCGCCTACGCAGAGCAGGTTCAGCGCCGTCTCCGCCACGGCCATCTCGGCGCCAGCGAAGGGATCGCAGGCCATCTTGAGCGAATCGACGCCGCAGGCAATGCCCAGCAGCTTGCGCGAGCCATCCACGCGGAGGACCGCCGCGCCCGCTCCGGGGCCAAGGATCGTGTTGGTCTGCACCATCGTGTCATACTGCTCGTGTATCCACGCCTTGCTGGCGACGTTGGGATGGGCGAGCAATTCCAGCAGCGCGCCGCGCGCGTCGATCTTCGCGGCCCACTCGCCGGGCGTATAGACACCCGTGGCAAAGTCGGCGGGCTGGCGCGCCTCGCGGTGATAGACGGGGGACTCCTCGCTGATCTTCAGCGCGGGAACCTTGGCCACCACGCCGCCATGATGCGTCACGGTCAACAGGCCATCGCCCGTCACGCGGCCCACCACGGCGGGGTTGGTGTCCCACTTGTCCAGGATGCGCATGGCCTCGCTCAGGCGCGATTCGGGGATCACGGCCAACATGCGCTCCTGCGACTCGCTCAGCATCATTTCGTATGCGCTCATGTTCAGCGCGCGCTGGGGCACGGCGTCCAGGTCGAGCGTCATACCGAGGCGTCCGCGGCCGGCGATTTCGCACCCGCTGCACGTCAGCCCCGCGGCGCCCATGTCCTGGATGGCCTCCACGGCGCCGCTCTTGATCAACTCCAGCGTGGCCTCCAGGATCTTCTTGCCCATGAACGGATCGCCGACCTGCACGGCGCTGCGCTGCTCCATGGTTTCCTCGGTTAATTCCTCGCTGGCAAAGGTGGCGCCGTGAACGCCGTCGCGCCCGGTGGAATTGCCATAGTACACAACCGCTGCGCCGATGGTCTTCGCTTGGGCGCGGGTCAGCTCCTCCTTGCGCATCACACCCACCGCCATCGCGTTCACCAGGCAGTTGGTCGCATACGTTGGCGCAAACGTGACCATCCCGTTGATTGTGGGCACGCCGACGCAGTTGCCGTAATCGGCGATGCCGTGAACCACGCCATTGATGATGCGGTCCACCGCGGGCTCGCCGGGCATTCCAAAGAAAAGGCAATTCACCAGCGCCACGGGCCGCGCGCCCATCGTGAAGACATCGCGCAGGATCCCGCCCACCCCCGTTGCCGCTCCTTGATAGGGCTCCACCGCGCTTGGGTGGTTGTGGGACTCCATCTTGAAGCACACCGCCATGGTATCGTCCAGGGCGACGACGCCGGCGTTTTCGCCCGGGCCCTGGAGGACCGACGGCCCCTCCGTCGGGAAGAGCTTCAGCAGCGGCTTGGAGTTCTTGTAGGAGCAGTGCTCGCTCCACATCACGCTGAAGATCCCCAGCTCCGTGAACGACGGCTCGCGGCCAAGGATCTGAAGGATCAGGGCGTACTCCTCGGGCTTCAGCCCGTGCTCTGCGACAATGTCGGGGGTGATGGCGGGAACGGTCATTTGGGAGGGCGTGGACACACCAGCGTGGATTCGGCACGGGCCACCGCCAAGCGTGGTGCCGGGGGAGGCGGGGCGAAAGGGGATTTCAAGGGATCCTGGAATCGCCCCCGCGGCGGCAGCACAGCGGCACCGACCCGATTGACCAGATGGACGTCATGGACGTCCATCTGGTCCATGTCGTCCATCGAGTTCCAGGATCCCCAAAACGGCCTAGTTCGACGCCCCGCGCAGGCTGCCGTCGGCGTTGATCATGTCGTAGGGGGTGATGTCGTAGTCGGTGACGACGACGTTGGCGCCGCGGGTGATGGTCTTGGGCTCGTTGCCGGGGCGAAATAGCTCGTACTGCACGCCGCCCACGACGACGACCTTCCCCTCGAAGCGGCGCTGCCAGTCCTCCATATAGTCCGCCACCAGGTTGCGTTGCTCATCGCGCCACTGGGCATAGGCGGCTCGGCGGCCGGTGGCGGCTTCCTTGTTGGCGGAAAGTATGGTCTCCAGGGTTGGGTCCTCGTCCACCGTGGAGGCCGCGCCGGAAGTCATGTCCAAGTCTCCGCCGCGCTCCTTGAGCTGGCGGAACATTTCGGCGATGAACTCGGTCTGCTCCTCCTCCACATCGCGGAGCTGATTGAAGACGGAGAGATAGATGTTCCGGGCCATCTCGTCGATTTGCTCCGGCGTGATAACGGGGCGCCCCTGGGTTCCCTGATTGGTGTCGGGAAGGGGGAGGAAGTCGGCGGCCTGATCGTCGAGCGAGCGGTTTTCGTTTTCAAGGATCGGTGGCGCGGTGGGCCGGGGGCGCGTGCCTGCGCCTTCCCGCCCTTCTTCGCCCGCGAATGCATCCGCTCCGCCTGTCTCGGCCGCGGCCAAATCCTCCGCCGTCGGATCGCCGGGCCACTTGATCTGTCCCACGGCGCTGAAGTCGCTGACGCCGCTGACCTTGAGGAGGTTGTCGCAGTAAACGGCCCAGAGTTCGAGCTGGTTGGCATAGGACATCCAGCGCGCCCATTCGTCCACGCTTCCCGCGCCGGGAACGTAGCCCGGCAATTGGCCCGCGTTGGCGAGGGTGATGTAGTACTGCTTCATGCGCTCGTCCAGGGCCTCGCCCTCTTCCATCGTGAACTTCTTGCGGCCGACGATCAACTCGTTCTGGTCGTTGAGGCGGGCGACGAAGCGGAAGGTATAGAGCTGGGCGACGCCGCGGCCCGTGCCACCCTCCGCGGTGGCGGGGCGGGGCGCTCCGCCGAATCCAAGCCCGCCGAAAAGGTTGGACGCCGTTGCAGCCACGTTGCCGAAGGGATTGGCGGCGGTCACGGTGGCTGGCGCGCCGGTGCCGGTGGGCGCGGCGCCGAACGGATTCGTTGCTCCCGCGGAGGCGCCTCCGAAGGGATTGGCGTCGGTACCGGCGGGCGGCGGCGTGGACGGCGCCGATCCCGCATCAAAGGGATTCGCGCCAAAGTCCGGTTGAAAAGTGGCGTCGCCGCCGGGGCCGGCGGGCGCCGCCGCTGTTCCCGTGTCGAAGGGATTCGCCGCCGCGCTGGCCGACGCCGCGTCACCGCCCGTCGCGGGTGCAGCGAAGGGGTTCCCCTCCTGGGCAACCGCCACCGAGACGAGCGATGCAGCCAGAATCGAGAGGATCAACGGGCGAATGGTCGTGTGACGCATGGAAAAACCCCTGTGTAATCTACGCCCAGAATTGCCGGGCGTTCCGGGTCAGTGCAACAGGAATAGGACAGCCAACACCCTGCTGCTGTTCCGTGCTAGGCGTCCTTCTTGGCCTTGGGCGCAAACATATACCCGCCCGGGGCGGCGGGGGGCCCCGTGTCGGACTGTTTGGGGGGCGGAGCGGGGGGTGCCATCGGGGGCGTCGTCGAGGGGAGGTCTCCGAAGGGGAATTTGCCCCCCTGGAGCTGTGTGCTCTCCTCGTTGATCGATGCTTGCTCTTCGGCGCCGAGACCCACCGGCGTCATGGCAACCTTCTGGATGGGGCCGGAATGGCCGCCCTCGGGAGTGATCCCAAGTGCGGGCCAGGATGTTGCTTCGCCCCCGGCGGAACCGATCTTCGGCACTCCCACTCGGGAGGCGTGTGGGAGCTCGGCGGAGGATACATGACGGATACCCACCTTCTTGCAGAATGCCGGAACCCCGTTCTTGGTAACCCACGTCGCCAGCAGCGCCAGGTCGGCGCCCTCGCGACCGCGCGAAGTCAAATCGAGCTTACCCACCAGCCGCTTGGTGCCGCCCGGCATCAGCGATTGCGTCAGCATATAGGAACACACGGCGGGGCCGAACTCGGAGAAGATCGCCTCGATGCGGGCGATCTGCTCGGCCCGCATGTTGTACATGGCGTCGTTGACCTCGTTCTGCACGAGGCCACCCTTCTGGGAATCGGTGGGCCCGGGAGAGGGCCCCGCGCCGGCGTAGTAGTTCTGCATCCCCAGCCCGGCGATTCCCGAGCTGGATTTGGTCCCGTCCTGAGACGACTCCAGCCCACCGAACTTCACGGGCGGAGGTGCCTTGGGGGCCGCTGGGGGTCCATCAATATCCAAGACGCCGTCCTCTCGGCGAGAGGACGAATCGGATTCCCCTGCGGAATCCTTAAGCTTTCCCAGCAACTTTCGTAAGTCCATGCCACTTCCCACCCTTTGGATGACTGACTCGGAGGGGAAAGGCCCAAAGCACTCGAACCCAAACAACGCACAACCCGAAACCAGCATGGCCCGCGCGCCGCTCCTGTCGAGGGAAAAATGGGGGCTGGCGCGCCGCCGCCGGGAGCCTCCAAGTTTCCAAATCGCTGAAAGTCTTGTCGCGTTCCAAGGTGGCGTGGGCGTCCTCGCCCGCGCTCCCGTCGCCCCACACCCGCGGGCAAGATGCCCACGCAACCCTTTTACGGTCTCCCCGATAGCCACACCACTTTTGAGAGCCATATAGGAAGTCGCACTCCCCCTTGGCTCACACGTCAAGCGCCACAACCCCATTGTCCCCCCGTGGGCCACCCTTCATTGTGACCCCCGCCGTCACTTCACCAGCCGGGGGGCTCCGATGCCGATGCGGGTTTTGATCATGGCCGATATGGAGGGGGTCAGCGGGATCGTCCATTGGGATCAGGTGACCAATGGCGCCCCGATGTACCAAGAGGGACGGCGTCTCTACACCGAGGAGATCAACGCCGCCGTCCGCGGTGCGCGGGCGGGCGGGGCGACGGAGATCGTGGTGGTCGATTCCCACGGCGCCGGCGCGGCGGGAACGATGGGCGGGCCGGCGTTCAACTCGATCATTCCGGAGCTGATCGATCCCGACTGCGAGTTCGTGACGCACCACGGGTGGGCCAACTACACGGAGATGCTGGAGCAGGGGTGCGACGCGTGCTTCTTTGTGGGCATTCACGCGCGGGGAGGGACGCCGGGCGGTGTCCTGAGCCACACCATCGCCTCGGGCCATTGGCTGGAGATCCGCATCAACGACGTTGTGGTGGGGGAGATCGGGGTGGTGGCGGCGCTGTGTGGGGCGCATGGCGTGCCGATGGTTCTGGTTACGGGGGACGACAAGGCTTGTGACGAGGCCAAGGCGCTGCTGGGGCCGGAACTGCGCACTGTTGCGGTGAAGAAGGGCCTCTCGCGTTTCTCCGCGCGGCACATCCCGCCCGTCCGCGCGCGGGCAATGATCGAGAAGGCCGCCCGCGCGGCGCTGCTGGAGAAGTCCGCCGCGAAGATCTACACCCCAAGGGGCCCCGTCACGGTGAGTATGGACATCGTGACCGCCGACCTGATGGATCCGTATCGCCGGATTGCCGGGATCGAGCTTGTGGAGCCGCGCACGGTGATTTCCCGCGGGGCGGACTTTATGGAGGCTTGGCGGCGCGTGGCGCCGTACAAGTAGTCCTACCGGCGCGACTCCGCCAGCTTGTCGGCGGCGTCAACCACGCCGTCGCCGTTGCGGTCGTCCTGCGCGTTGGTCGCCACGATGCCCAGAATTGCGGGCGCGGGATCGCGTGGGATGGGGGGAAGGTTGACGTAGCCATAGGCGCGAAGGCGCCAGGACTTCAGCGTCCCCGTGTCGGCGGGCAGGCGGTCCGCGAGGCGTATATACCACTCCCCGTTGGGGTTCTCCCCCCAGTTGGCAACCGACATCATCGTCCAGTTGGAGATGTTCTGGTTGAAGTCGGGCTGGCGCGTCTCGATCAGGCGGGAGACGGTGCCGTAAGGCGAAACGAGCGCTAGCTCCAGGTCGCCGCGATACTCGTGTGTGATGTCCACGGTGACCTCCACGTGCTCCACCACGAAATTCGGCGGGGCGTTGAGCGTCGCGAAGCGCACAATCCCTGTCGAGCTGTTGTCGGGAATCGCGACGCTGTCGAACGATGCGAAGTCGATTGGGCCCGATTCTGCGGGCACGTTGGTCCAGCCGATGGCGGCCTTCACGGCCTCTCCCGCGTTCACGCGGCCAAAGCCATAGGCGGCGTCGAAATAGCGCCCGGCTCCGTTGCGCTGCCAGCCCGCGTCGCCGGGGTCGATGCGGTCGGCGGTGTTGGCGAGGAGGTGCTGCACGTCTCGCCAGCCGAGGCCGGGATTGGCGTGCAGCATCAGCGCCACCAGGCCGGAGACGATCGGCGTCGATGCGGAGGTGCCGCTGAATCCCGCGTAGTAGTCGCCGGAAACGTAGCCATTGTTCCCCGTGCGGTCCGTTGTCGTGATGCCAACCGAGCCGCCGGCGCCGCAAGACCCCGCACTGGACGGCGCATTCACGAGCATCGACGCGCCGGGCTCGCTGTAGTAGCCGAATCGCTCGTCGGGGCCACTCGCTCCCACCGCAATCGTGTAGCGGCTGGAGGCGTATCCATCGTAGTTCACGTTGTCGCTGTTGCAGCGGCCGTTCCCCGCCGCCCACACATACACGGTGCCAAGACCACCACGGCCATTGCGCGCGCCGTTCTCCAGCGCAGCGCGCATCAGCGGACCCGGTCCCTCGAAGTCGGTGCCCGTGTCGCTGGGTCCCCAGGAGTTGTTGCTGACGTGAATCTGGCCGGACGAATCGGGCGCCGACACCCGGTGGCTGGCGGCCTGCGCCTCCTGATCGTCGCCGAAGTTCCTGTCACCCGATAGAAGGCGAATCCCAACGATTCCCGAGTTGTAGGCGACCCCTGTGACACCGAGACCGTTGTTGCCGCGCGCGGCGGCGAGGCCGGCCACGCTGATCCCGTGGCGGTCGGCGGAAATGTTGGCCTCGGGGCTCTGGTCGCCGTCGATGATGTCTATATCGATATCCGTGCGCATGTTCTGCGCGAGGTCGGGATGGGCCGACTCGATGCCGTCGTCCACGATGCCGATGTTGATGCCCGTGCCGGTTGCGTAATCCCACGCCTCCGCGGCGTTGATGTCGGCGCCAAGGACGCCAGCGACCTGCCCGGTGTTCCGCAGGTGCCACTGCTGGGAAAAGATCGGGTCGTTGGGAACGAAGCGCGTCTGCCTCGGGCGCGCGATCAGCGGCGTGGCCCACTTCACATCGGGCATTGCCGCCAGCGCGTTCGCCGCGTCCAGGCTCGCGGTCAACGCCTTGGCCTGCGCTTCCAGTATATACGTGTCGGGGCTGTAGGTGACCGACTCAAGGATGCGGGCGCCCGCGCGGGCTGCGATCTTGGCGGCGTCGGCGCCGGGGGCGAAGCGCGCGCTGATGCGCCGCGTCAGAACCTGACGCGCGCCATCGGCTCCCCTGGTGGCGCCGGGGGAGTAGAGCACCGCGAATACCTCGCGCGCGGGGTCGGTCGCGCGGAGCACACTTGCCATCGACTCCGCGTCGTCAGCGGACTTCATGGTGACGTAGGTGTATCCGCGCGAGTTCTCCTCGCCGATAGCGAGGCCGAGGGTTGCCGCGTCGCGCGAGAGCGCGCCCTTGGCACCGCTCCCCCCGCGGATCGCCAACTCGTTCTGCGCGATCAGCAGGTCGATGCGGCGCCCCTCGTCCATGTAGGACGCGGGGAGTGTGTTGGCGGGCTGCGCGGGGCGCACCTTCTGGGCCGGCGCGGCGCCGACCATCATCGCGCCGACGGCCAGAATGCAAAGTCCCCGGCGGATGCTGCTTGTTCGACGGTTCATTCGTTCCTCGGGATGACTCACAACTTTCCTAATCGATGCCAGAAGCGGGCCAGTAGGCACCACGCGGGCGAGACGCCCACGCCACCCTTCTAACTGATCCCGCCTTCGCCCGCGGGGTTAGCCTTCCGGCAAATAAACAGCACGTGGGGATAGGGGAGCAGGTCCACCATGTGGTGGAGCTTCACGTCGAAGCCCTCCGCCGCGATCATGTCGGCCATGCGGTAGTGGTGGTAGTAGCACACCGGCGTGCGGGGATCCATTGCCTTGTCCATCAGCCATGTGAAGGCGGCC
>JBBQYG010000144.1:0-10772 GCA_038208905.1 Candidatus Sumerlaeia bacterium
AAGCGAAAAAGGGGGGAATTGAAGCCAGCGCGACGCGCGGGGAGGACGGCGGTCGCCCGGGCGGCGGTGCCCCCCGGCGCAATCCCCGTGGCCTGAATCAATTTGCCGCATGGCGCACCCGCAACCAGCGCTGCTGCCCCAACATCCGGACATCCAAACTCCAGAATTCGAAAACAGTTGCCGTGCCTGTGCCTGCGGTCCAACATTTGCATTGATGAAGCGCGCGGCCCAGATATCCCGGGTGGTTTTTGTTCTCGTCCTGCTCGCCGGGATCGGGTTTGGCATGACGGTGGGCGTTGGCGGGTACACGTTTATTTATGCCCGGGGGTATTCCTACCTGGGCAGCGACCCCACCGCCTGCATGAACTGCCACATCATGAAGGAGCAGTTCGACGGCTGGACCAAGGCCAGCCATCGCAACGTGGCCACGTGCAACGATTGTCACGCGCCCCACAACCTGGTGGGGAAGTACGCCACCAAGGCCGTGAACGGGTTCAACCACTCTCTGGCGTTCACCACCGGCAACTTCCCGGAGCCGATCCGCATCACCAAGTTCAACCTTGAGATCACCGAGAACGCCTGTCGCCACTGCCACGCGGAGATCGTGGAGGCCATCGAGCCCCACGTGCCCAAGGGCGTGGAGTGGCAGTCGCTGCTCTGCACCCAGTGCCACCCAAGCGTTGGCCATCTTCACATGGACTGAGGGACTGTCATGGCTGAAAAGACCGAGTGGACCAAGTGGCGCATCCTTCGCCTGTTCCTTGCCGCGAGCGTTCTGGGCACCGCCGTGGCGATTGGCGGGCTGGCGTTGCTGGTGAATATCTTCGAGCACAAGCAGGACCAGAAGACCCCCTTCTTCCAAGTGGTCGCGCTGGACGATACCATCACCGACCCGGCCGAGTGGGGGAAGAATTTCCCCATGCATTATGAAGCCTATCAGCAGACGGTGGACATGGTGCGGACGCGGCACGGCGGCAGCGAGGCCATGCCGCGCACGCCCACCGACGCCGATCCGCGCTCCGTCGTCGCCCAGCAGAAACTGGAGGAGGACCCGCGTCTGGTCAAGATGTGGGCCGGATACGCATTCTCAGAGGACTTCCGCGAGGAACGCGGCCACGCCTACATGCTGGAGGACCAACTCTACACCTCGCGCCAGCAGGCCGCCAAGCAACCCGGCGCCTGCATCAACTGCCACGCCTCCACCTACACCGCGATGAAGGAACTTGGGGCGGGCGACCTGCGCGCGGGGTTCGAGAAGATCAACGCCATGCCCTATCAGGAGGCCGTGTCCCACGTCACCCACCCCATCTCCTGCATCGACTGCCACAAGCCCGACACCATGGAACTCCGCGTCACGCGCCCCGCCTTCATCGAGGGCATCGCCAAGGTCAAGGCCGCCCAGGGCATCCCCAACTATGACGTGAACACGATGGCCACCCGCCAGGAAATGCGGACGTATTCCTGTGCCCAATGCCACGTTGAATACTACTTCAAGGGGACTGACAAGCAGTTGACTTTCCCCTGGGACAAGGGCCTGAAGGCCGACGAGATCCTGGCCTACTACGACGAGATCGGCTTCAAGGACTGGACCCACAAGGAAACCGGCGCCGCCGCCCTCAAGGCCCAGCACCCCGAATTCGAAACCTGGAGCCAGGGCATCCACGCCCGCAGCGGCGTCTCCTGCGCCGACTGCCACATGCCCTATCAGCGCGTTGGCGCCATGAAGATCACCAACCACCACATCCAGAGCCCCATGCTCAACATCAACGCCGCGTGCCAGGTGTGTCACCGCATCCCCGAGGAAGAACTCCGCAACCGCGTTGAGACGATCCAAGGGCGCCACATCGAAATGCGCGACATGGCCATGGACTCACTCATGGACCTGATCGACGGCATCAAGTCCGCCAAGGATTCCGGCGCCTCCGAGGACGAAATGGCCGACGCCCTCCTGGCCCAGCGGCGCGCCCAGTTCCTGCTCGACTTCGCCGAGGCCGAGAACTCCACCGGATTCCACGCCGACCAGGAAGGCGCCCGCGTGCTGGCCAAATCGCTCGACCACTCGCGCAAGGGCTGGATGTCGATCTCGGAAGTGTGGAGGAAGAAGAGCGGGGAGGAGTAGCCCTCACCCCGCGCCCAGGAACTCCAAGATTCGCTGCATGCTTTGAGGCATGCGGAGGGAAGCCGGAAATGACATTGGTCTGAAGCGGTTTCAGCCGGGCCACCAAGGCGAGTAAACGCGGCGCAGGAGCGGGTCGATCCGCTCTTGACCAGTAGCGACTTCCATTTTGTCCATACGGTCGGCTGCGGAAAAACCAACCGGCCTTACAGCATCATCAACGCGGGGTTTTCAAGCGAGCGCTTGAGGTCGCCCAGATACTGGGCCCCCACGGCTCCGTCGATCACGCGGTGGTCGCAGCTCATGGTGAGGGTGAAGACCTTGCCCGGGACGACGGCGCCCTTCTCCACAACGGGGCGGTCTTCCATGGCGCCCACGGCGAGGATGCTGGACTCGGGCGGGTTGATAATGGCGGCAAACTGGTGGATGCCAAACATGCCGAGGTTGCTGAGCGTCTGGACGCCGCCGCTCATGTCCTCCATCGTCAGCTTGCGGTCGCGGGCGCGCTTGGCCAAGTCGCGAAGCTCGGAGGAAAGCTGCATCACGCCCTTGGTGTGGGCGTCGCGGATCACCGGGGTGACCAGGCCGTCCTCGATGGCGACGGCGACGGTGATGTGGGCGGAGGGAAGCACGCGCATCGTGTTGCCGGCCCACTGGCTGCGGATCGCGCGGTGGCGCATGGCGGCGGAGGCCATGGCCTTGATGAGGAAATGCGTCACCGTCACCTTGGCGTCGGCGTCGAGTTCCTTGATCTGGGCGACGGCTTCCAGCAGGCGCTCGCCGCGGACCTCGACGGTAAGCTGAAAGTGCGGAACGGTGGTCTTGGATTCGATCAGGCGGCGGGCGATGGTCTGGCGCATGCCGCTGACGGGGAGTTCCTCGACTTCGCCGCTGACGACCCATGACGGCGATGAGGCGGCGGCGCGGGGCGCGGCGAGGGCTGCCTCGATGTCGCTCTTGACGATGCGGCCAGAGGGGCCCGATCCGGCGAGGTCGCTCAATTCAATCCCGGCGTCCTGGGCCATCTTGCGCGCCAGCGGCGACGCGGCGACGCGGCCACCGGAGGCGCCGTTGGCGGCCTTGGCGGCGGGCGATGCGGCGGGGGGCGGAGCGACGGGCTTTGCCGCAGGCGCAGCAGCAGGAGCCGGTGCGGGCTTCGCGGCGGCGGGGGCCTCCTTCTTGGCGGGCTCCGGCTCCGGCGCGGCGGGCGCGCTCGCGGAGGCGAGAATCGAGGCGATGTCCTCGCCCTTCTCACCCGTCACCATCATCAGGGAGCCCACCGGCATGCGGGCGCCTGCATTCACCAGGATCTTCAGGACGGTCCCGTCCTCGAAGCTCTCCTGTTCCATCACGGCCTTGTCGGTCTCGATCTCGGCGATGGCTTGGCCGCTGGTCACGGCGTCGCCCTCCTTCACGAGCCACTTGACGAGTGTTCCCTCCGTCATGGTGGGAGAGAGCTGGAGGAGGTTTACCGCTGAGGCCATGAGGAATGCTGTCCTTTTGGAATCGACTGGAGGCTGGGCTGGGTGCCGGGGTGCTGCCGTGAGGCGACTACCGCTTGTAGCAGACCTTCTTGACGGCCTCGACCACATCCTCGGGGCTGGGGATGATCTCGTCCTCCAGGTTGCGGGCATAGGGCATCGGCACGTCCAGGTGGCTGAGGCGCTCGATGGGGGCGTCCAGCAGGTCGAAGCCCTTGGCATAGACCTGCTCGCAGATCCACGCGCCAACGCTGGCCTGGGGCCAGGACTCCTCGACGAGGACCATGCGGTGGGTCTTCGCCACCGACTTCAGGATCGCGTCGAGATCGAGCGGGCGGAGCGTGCGCGGGTCGATGACCTCCACGCTGATCCCCTCCTCGCCCTCAAGGCGCTCGAGCGCGGGCTTCACGGCGTGGGTCCACATGCGGCCATAGGTCACGATGGTCACGTCGGTTCCCGCGTGCTTCACGTGGGCCTTGCCGATGGGCAGGACGTAGTCCTCGTCCTCGGGCACCTCGTCCTTGTAGTTGTAGAGCTTCTCGCTCTCCATGAACACCACCGGGTCGGGGTCGCGGATGGCGGCCTTCAGAAGGCCCTTCGCGTCGCCCGGCGTGGAGGGCATGATCACCTTGAGGCCGGGGATGTGGACATACTGCTGCTCAAGAGCCTGGCTGTGCTGGGCGGCCAGCGAGCCGCCGGCGCCGTTGGGCCCGCGCAGCACCATGGGGCAGGAGAACTGGCCGCCCGACATGTAGCGCAGCTTGGCCGCGTTGTTCACCATCTGGTCGAGCGACAGGATCGCGAAGTTGAACGTCATCACCTCGATCACGGGGCGCATGCCCACGTTGGCGGCGCCGATGCCAAGGCCCACGAAGCTGTTCTCGGTGATCGGGGAATCGATCACGCGATGCTCGCCGAACTTGTCCATGAGGCCCTGTGAAACCTTATAGGCGCCGTGGTACTGGCCCACTTCCTCGCCCATCAGGAAAACCTGGTCATCGCGCTCCATCTCCTCCATGAGGGCCTGGTTCAGCGCTTCCCGGAACGTGATCACTGCCATGTGTTTCTAGCCTCTTCGAGGATCGTGGGTTGAGTGGGTTGCGTGGACGCGCGGCGCCTACTTGAACTTGGCGTAGTCGAAGGCGTACTTGTTGGGATTCACCTCGGGCCCGGGATAGCCGGGATAGTCCGCATAGACGTGGGTCCAGATTTCGGACTGCTCGGGGAACGGGGCGTCCTTGGCGAACTGGATCGCGTCCTCGACTTCGGCCTTAATCTCTTTGTCCAGGTTCTTGACGTAGTCCTCGGGGAACAGATCGGGGAACTGGCCGCGAAGGCGCTCGATGGGGTCCTTCATCTGCCACTCGGAAACCTCGTCCTTGGTGCGATAGGTCGTCGCCGGATCGGACATCGAGTGGCCGCGATAGCGGTAGCAAACCATCTCGAGGAAGACCGGGCCGCCGCCGGAGCGGGCCCGCTCGAGAGCCTTCTTGGACGCCTCGTAGACTTCCAGGGCATCCATGCCATTTACTCGAATGCCGGGGATTCGATAGGCCCCCTCGGTGCGCTTGTAGAGTTCCGGCTCGGCGCACGCGCGGGAGACCGCGGTCCCCATGCCATAGATGTTGTTCTCGGCGATATAGACGGCGGGGAGCTTCCATAGGCCGGCCATGTTGAGGGATTCGTGAAACGTCCCCTGATTCACCGCCGCGTCGCCCATGTAGCAGATCGCCACGGCGCCCTCCTTGCGGTACTTGCTGGCAAACGCGGCCCCAGTGGCCAGCGGGATATGCCCGCCCACGATGCCGTTGCCGCCCATGTAGTGCTGCTTGCCGTTGTAGAAGTGCATGGAGCCGCCCTTGCCCTTGGAGCTCCCGTCGGCCTTCATGAACAGCTCCGCCATGATCTCCTTGGGGGGGATGCCGAACACCAGCGCGTGGCCGTGGTTGCGGTAGGTGGTAAAGACGTAGTCCTTGCCGATTTCCTGGGCGTGGGTTACGCCGATCAGGACGGCCTCCTGGCCGATGTACAGGTGGCAGAAGCCCGAGAAGCTCTTGAGCTGGTACTGCTGACCCACCTTCTCCTCGAAGCGGCGGATCATCAGCATCTGCCGATGCATCTCTTTCAGCTTTTCCTCTGGTAGCGGCAGTTCCGCCGTCCGGGAGCTTCGCTTGGCACTTTCCTTGGTCGATGACATGGAAATCCTTCCGCCTGAAAGAGAGTAGGAGAACCGCGCCGGGGGGATATTCTTGGCTGACCAAACAATGCGCCCGAAAACGGCCCCATCCGCAGCGCGGGGAAAGTAGGAGGCGGGGCCGCCGAACGCAAGCCAATGTGTGATCGGTTGGAGCGTCGAGGGGATACGGGCAGCCAACTAGCCCCTATCGCTCCATGATCGGCAGGTATGCCCGCCACGGGCCCACCGCGCCGCGGTATTGCTTGGCCATGACGCGGGCCGCCTGGGCGATGTGCCCCAGGTCGTGGGCCACCCAGGTGGCAAGAAGCTGACGCAGCGTGACCCGCCCGAAGGCCGGATGCTCGCCCTCCAGCGCCAAGTGGTCCGCGTCCAAGCGCCATTCGGCAAGCGTGGCGAGGTTCCCGGCGCGGAGGACCTCGAACTCCGACAGCAAGTCGGCCATCGACTTCCCCTCGCTTTCGCGGAACTGGGCGAAGCGGTCGTATGGCTCGAAGCGCAGGACCGCCCCCTGGGCGAGGATGATGCGGGCGCGGGGAATCCAGTCGGTGCGCTCTCCGTGGTTCAGGTGGCCGAGGATGTCATAGGGGCTCCATGAGTCGGGGCCCTCCGTCGCATCCGTCCACACGGGGGATAGTCCCCCGAGCATCGCACGGAGGGTGGCGGGCGTGCGCGCGAGGATGGAAATGCCGTCTGCTAGAACGAAATCCATGGCGTGGGAGTTCCTTCGACATGATGAGGCGCTTGACTGCGACGCCGCTGCCGGGGCGCGTCAGATCACCAGCCGCTTCTCCACCGTGAAGAAGTTGTTGTCGGTCTCCTGGATCTCCACGGCGACCTGGTACTCGACGCCGTGGCCGGAGAACTTCTCGGCGATGTGCTTGGCAATCTCGCCCATGATGTGGCGGGCGACGTTCTCGACGGAGGGGCCCTTGCCCTCGATGCGATAGACGCCTTGCTGATCGAAGAGCGCAGGGTCCAGAAAGGTGGGGTCGGAATCGGTCACGATGATCTTGTGGTCCATGTCGCGCATGATGCGCTTGAGGCGGCCGAAATCGAGGGAGACGTCGCAGGCGTCGCGCGGGAATTCCTCGGTCGCGATGGTGATCTTGCCGCGCCACGTGTGGCCGTGGACGTGGACGCAGTGACCCCCGAAGTCCAACTGGCGGTGCGCCGTGTGGAAGTGGGCGGTTACGACGAGTTTCTCCATATTGTCACTGCCCTGCGTTGATTTTGCGGGAGGGGATTACCCTTGCCCGGCCCGGGGAAAACCCTGATATTGCATACAGCTATTGCAACAGCGGCTGCGCCGCCGCAGCCACCGAACGGGAATTCAACACAGCGTCCACCCATGAGCAAGCCAACTTCTCACGGCATCCTGTCGGAATTCCCCTCGTGCAGCTTGATCGTCACGGCCGCCGGCGCGGGGACGCGGTTTGGCGGGTATAAGCAGCTTGCCAAGGTCATGGGAAAGCCCCTGCTGGAGCACGCGCTGGACGGCTTCAACGCGTGCCTCTTCACGGAGCGCATCGTCGTCCTTCCCGAGGAGTTCTTCCGCGAGGGGCACTGGACACGCCTGTGCCGCATGAACCCCGCGCTGACCGAATTCCGCGCGGTTGTGGGGCGGGAAACCCGCGCCGAGTCGGTGCTGGAGGGCATCCTGGCGCTTCGGGATGAGTGCGAATTCGTCGCCGTCCACGACGGCGCCCGGCCATTCCCCCCCATCGACGGCCTGAAGGAATGCTATCACTACCTCAACCGCCATCCCGGAACCGCCGCCGCCATCGTGGGGAGCCGGGTCACCGACACCATCAAGCGCGTGGGGCCGGATGGAAAGACAATCACCGCGACGGAACCGCGCGACGAACTGCGCCGCGCCGAAACGCCCCAGGTCGCCCGCATCAATCACCTCGCGCGGGCGCTCCGCTCCGCGGAGGGCCCCGAGGCCACCGACGAGGCCGATGCCCTGGCCCGCCACGGCCACCGCGTCGTGTGCCTCACCCATCAGGGCTTCAACCCCAAGATCACCGTTCCCGCCGACATGGCCGTGGTCGAGGCATGGCTGCGCAACCGCCTGTCGCTGCTGGACGAAACGCAGTAGCCGTTCGGCGCGACCGGCCACTCCCCCTACCGCGCCATACATCCCGGCGGCGGCGCCTCGATGGCTTGGTAATCCAGCGAGATCGTCCACCGCTCGTCGGGTTCTCATCGCCGTCCAGCGGCGTGGTGGAAACGGATGTGCACCGTTAAAATCCACGCGGGCATATCGTGAAAAACCGCCCCGGAAACCTTACCGGGGCGGCTGTCTATACGGCGGCCTGCGGCGGCGCGGTTACTCCATGAACTCGATGAGTTCCTTGCGGCGCTTGGGGTGGCGGAGCTTGTTGAGGGCCTTGGTTTCGATCTGGCGAACTCGTTCGCGGGTGACGTTGAAGATGGTGCCGACCTCCTCGAGGGTACGCGGGAAGTCGCTGCCGCCGATGCCGAAGCGCAGGCGCAGGACCTTCTGCTCGCGCTCGGTCAGGGTGTTGAGCACCTTCTCGATCTTCTCCTGCATGAGCTTGTAGGCCGTCGCGGTGACGGGGGACTGGGCGTCCTCGTCGGGGATGAAGTCGCCGAAGTGCGAATCGCCGTCCTCGCCGATGGGCGTTTCGAGCGAGATGGGCTGCATGGCGATCTTGAAGACGCGGCGGATCTTCTCCACCGGCATCCCCATCTTCTCCGCGATTTCGTCGGGGGTGGGCTCGCGGCCCAACTCCTGTACAAGGTAGCGCTGCACGCGGGAGAGTTTGTTGATCGTCTCGATCATGTGCACGGGGATGCGGATCGTGCGCGCCTGGTCGGCGATGGCGCGCGTCACGGCCTGGCGGATCCACCACGTGGCATAGGTGGAGAACTTGTAGCCGCGCTGGTACTCGAACTTGTCCACGGCGCGCATCAGGCCGATGTTCCCCTCCTGGATGAGGTCGAGGAACTGGAGCCCGCGGTTTGTGTACTTCTTGGCGATGGAGACGACGAGGCGCAGGTTGGCCTCCACCACCTTCATCTTCGCCTCGTGGGCCTGGCGCTCGCCCTTGGTGATGCGCTCCACGATGATCTTCAGCTCTTCGTAGCTGTTGCCGGATTCCTTCTCCAGGCGCTTGATGTTGCGCTGGGCCATGCGGATGCGCTTGTCCAGCTTGATCAGCTCGTCCAGGGACTTGCCGGTCTTCTGGTAGAGGGACTTGGCCTCGGGGCTGTTCTTCTTGGTCTTGCGGACGACCTTGCGCAGCTCCTCCTCGCTCATCATGGCCTGGAGGATCGTGCCGCGGATGTCGCGGCTGGCCTTGTCTATCTTGATATACAGGTCCTTGACGCGCTCGGCGATCTGCTCCACGATGGAGAAGTTCAGGTCCACGCGGCGCAGGCGCTCGTAGATCTCCTCGCGCAGCTTGGCGACGATGGTGCGGGCGCTCTCCATCTCCTTCTCGGGAAGGGTGGGGTCCTCCATCGCGTCGAGCTTCTCCGCGATGACCTCGTAGTGCGCGAGGACGGTGCGCAGGTTGTCGAGGATGATCTTGATGACGCGGGCGCGCTCCTCGGGATCGGTCTCGTCCACGTTGGCGCGCAGGATGTCGTTCAGGTTGAACTGCCCCGTCTCGATCTTGGCGTAGATACGGCCGAGTTCCGCCGCCGTGGCCGACGCGCGGGAGATGGCGGCCATGATCTCGTGCCGGCCCTTCTCGATTTCCTTGGCCAGGAACACCTCCTCGTCGCGCGTCAGGAGGGGGACCTTGCCCATCTCCATCAGGTACAGACGCACGGGATCGTCGATGCGCGCGTTGTCGGCGTCCTGCATGACTTCCTTGCGGATCGTGCGGACGTCTTCCTCGGGCTCGTCTCCGTCGCCCTCCTTCTTGGCGAAATCGGGGAGCTTGGCGGCGCGGCGGGGCTTGGCGGCGGGCTTGGCGGCGGCGGGCTTGGCCTCCTTCTCCTTGCCCGGCTCGGCGCCCTCCTCGGCCTCCTCCGCGGCCTCGGCGATGTCCTTGGCGTCGAACACGTCGATATCCAGCGACTCCAGATCCTGGAGCAGCGTGTCCATCTCGTCGGGCGTAAAGTCCTCGGGAAGGCGGCGGGACAGCTCCTCATAGGTAACGTGGCCCTTGGTCTTGGCCTCGCTGATCAGGCCCTCCAGCTGCTCCGTGTACCGCGGCGTGGCGATGTTCTTCTTCATAGAGACGGGACGAGCCCCCTTTGGGAGTGGTGAAAACGGGTTAGGATATGGCCGAAAAGATTGGGCACGGCGCCGGATGGATTGCGATCTTGGTGGGCAAGCAACAACCTCGGTTGGCGCACATGGGACAGTGGAAGGGGCAAAGATGAGCCATCTGGACGGCAAAAAGGGACAAGGCTCCACCTATCGCGCGAGAGGAGCAAGAGTCGGGCCCTTCCGTAGCGAAATTCGCAAAAAAGTCACGCGGGCCGCGGATGGCGCGGATCGGGACTGCCGCCTAATCGGGTCGCCCGCTCGGGAGTCCTCCTCACTGACCTCGTGAGACCGGCTCCCCGATCCGCGCCATTCGCGGCTTTTGGTTTCTTCCGGCGCCATCCCCACTCCCCCGGCGGTCTCCCCCCACGGAACCCGTTGACGGAGGCCCGCCGACCCGGTACCCCGTGAGCGTACTCACCGAGGAGATGCGCAACGTGTCAGCTGGCACGCACGACAGCCCCACTGGTCTTCGCGCACCCGAGCGGCGGCGGCAAAAATCGCCACGGCCCGCCATCGACCGCCCAGTCCCGGAGGGACCAAGCACGCATAGCCCCGGGTGGAGCGCGACCGTCAAGCTCGGAACCCGGGGAACGCGCCGCCTCACACGCCACCAGCCCCCAAGGGGCGACACCGGGCACTGCAATTCGCGGACAATCGAGCACAACACGCTCTCCGGCGGCAGCATCGCGCGGAGCCGGTCTATAAATATATCCGGCATCAAGCCCTCCGCGA